>CAYYOS010000074.1:9428-12474 GCA_964473355.1 uncultured Burkholderiales bacterium
AGTTCGCCCATCGTTCGTCCCCTATCGGCGTTGCCAACTTTGTATCTTGCCCAAGATCCGTTACGCAGCATCAGTGATCACGAAAAGGTAAATTTATTAGAAAAATTGGAACGCTATGCCCGTTCCATTGATACTCGCGTCGTACAAGTGATGGCGGGTTTAGCGGGAGAATATGACGTCGTGTTAATTGCCAAAAGCGATGGTAGCATGGCCGCCGATGTTCGACCCTTGGTGCGCTTGTCCTTGCAAGTTATCGCCGAATCGAATGGTCGCCGCGAGCAGGGCTCGGCGGGCGGAGGCGGGCGCTGCGACTACAGTTACTTTACGGACGCCGTATTGCATGATTACGCCGAAAAAGCCGTACACCAGGCCTTATTAAACCTCGATGCCAAAGCAGCGCCCGCCGGCAGTATGACCGTCGTGCTCGGTTCCGGCTGGCCTGGCATTTTACTGCACGAGGCCATAGGCCATGGGCTGGAAGGTGATTTTAATCGCAAGGGTAGCTCCGCTTTTAGTGGGCGTTTAGGAGAAAGAGTGGCGGCCACCGGGGTTACCGTGGTGGATGATGGCACGATTGCCGGACGCCGCGGCTCGTTGACCATGGATGACGAAGGTAATCCCACGCAACGCACAGTATTAATTGAAGACGGCATTTTAAAAGGTTATTTGCAGGATAAACTCAACGCCCGTTTGATGGGTGTAGCGCCCACGGGCAATGGCCGACGCGAATCGTTTGCGCATATCCCCATGCCGCGCATGACCAATACTTATATGTTAAACGGCCATCATCATCCGGAGGATATCATTAAGTCTGTCGAGCACGGACTATACGCGGTTAATTTTGGCGGCGGGCAAGTCGATATTACCAGTGGCAAATTTGTATTTTCGACCTCCGAAGCCTACATGATAGAAGGCGGAAAAATCACCTATCCGGTTAAAGGCGCAACTTTAATCGGTAACGGCCCCGATGTTCTGCAAAGGGTATCCATGATAGGCAATGACATGAAGTTAGATCCCGGTGTGGGCACTTGTGGCAAGGACGGCCAAAGCGTTCCCGTTGGCGTCGGTCAGCCGACCCTGCGAATTGATGGTCTTACCGTGGGTGGCACGGGCTAGCTCTAAGCGGGATGGCTAGGACTAAAACCAGTAAAGCCTGGCTGCGCGAGCACGTAAACGACACCTATGTGAAACGAGCGAAAAGCGAGGGTTATCGCTCCCGTGCCGCTTATAAAATCCTAGAAATTGACGCGCGCGATCGGCTTTTTAAGCCCGGTATGCGCATCGTGGATTTAGGCGCGGCACCGGGCGGCTGGGCTCAGGTGGCGGCGCAAAAGTTGCAGGGTAATGGCACCATTGTGGCCCTGGATATACTTGAAATGCCTGCTTTGCCGGGCGTACATTTTATTCAAGGCGACTTTACCGACGCAGCGACGCTCGAGCAATTGACACTTGTTTTGAACAAACAGCCCGTGGACCTTGTAATATGCGATATGGCGCCCAATATATCTGGGGTGGGCTTAAGGGATCAAGCGCGGGCCTTTGAACTCAGTGATTTGGCTTTGGACTTTTCCGCGCATCACCTCAAAAAAGAGGGTAGGCTATTGGTAAAGGTTTTTCAGGGTGTGGGGTTTGAAGAATTTCTGACGCAGTTTCGTCAAGCATTTGTCAGTGTAGTAACGCGCAAACCTAAGGCCTCGCGAGACCGCAGCAATGAGTGTTATTTGCTGGGTAGCATGCTTAAATTAGGTTAGAATTAGTCTTAACCTTATAGTTATTCATATATTAGGAGTACTTCTTTGAACAACACTGTAAAAAACATTGCAATTTGGCTTGTCATTGCTATGGTGCTAATGACCGTTTTTAGCCAAATGACGGCGCGTCAGGCGGACAATTCCGCAATCGAATACTCCCAATTTATGGAGGAGGTAAAACAAGGACAGGTAGAGCGCGTTACGATTGAAGGCAATGTTATAAAAGGCAAGCGCACCGACGGCAAACTTTTTAAAACCTATGCGCCCAACGATTTATGGATGATCAGCGATCTCATCAAAAATAATGTCGTCGTTGATGCTAAGCCGGAAGAAAAGCAATCATTTCTTATGAATTTGTTTGTCTCCTGGTTTCCCATGCTGTTATTAATTGGTGTGTGGATATTTTTTATGCGCCAAATGCAAGGTGGCGGACGTGGCGGGGCATTTTCCTTCGGCAAAAGCCGCGCCCGCATGTTAGATGAAACGGCCAACCAAGTTACCTTTGCCGATGTTGCCGGTGTTGACGAAGCCAAAGAGGAAGTGGCAGAGCTAGTCGAGTTCCTGCGCGACCCCACCAAGTTCCAAAAATTAGGCGGACGCATCCCCCGTGGCGTGCTTATGGTGGGCAACCCGGGTACCGGTAAAACCTTATTAGCCCGCGCCATTGCAGGTGAAGCCAAGGTACCGTTCTTTAGTATTTCCGGCTCCGATTTTGTGGAGATGTTCGTCGGCGTGGGTGCCGCGCGGGTACGCGACATGTTCGAGCAGGCCAAGAAAAACGCGCCGTGTATTATCTTTATCGATGAAATCGACGCGGTGGGACGGCAGCGTGGGGCGGGTTTGGGTGGGGGCAATGATGAACGCGAGCAAACCTTAAACCAACTCTTGGTGGAGATGGACGGCTTTGAAGGCACCAATGGCATAATCGTGATCGCCGCCACCAACCGGCCCGATGTGCTTGATCCTGCGTTATTGCGTCCAGGACGTTTCGATAGGCAAGTAGTCGTGCCACTACCGGACATTCGCGGTCGCGAACAGATTATTTTGGTACATATGCGTAAAGTGCCAATTGCGCCGGATGTGCGCGCCGATATTTTAGCACGTGGTACGCCCGGATTTTCCGGCGCCGATTTGGCGAATCTCGTTAATGAGGCGGCCTTGTTTGCTGCGCGCGGTAATAAGCGCTTGGTAGATATGATCGATTTCGAGCGAGCGAAAGATAAAATCGTAATGGGCGCGGAACGGCGTTCCTTGGTTATGCCGGAAGATGAACGGCGCAACACCGCATACCACGA
>CAYYOS010000075.1:0-12466 GCA_964473355.1 uncultured Burkholderiales bacterium
ACCGTTTTACCGGCGCATGCTCGATTTCGAGCAGATCGGTGACGAGCGTTTTTATTCCACGTCAAGCACCAATGTGGTGTTGATGCATATTTCCCTCGCCCATATCGGGGATCGAATTAAAACCCTGGGAGGTCGGGTGCCCGCCAAAAACGAGCGGAGCATTTATCCCTATTTTTTTCATCCCCACGAGCAACTGGGTGTGATGGAGCGGCTACGGCAGGGCCGTTGATTGTCGTTCTACTACGATAAGACTTTCTCGCAACCTGGGATGGTTCACCCCTCCTGCAGCAGCGATTAAAGCGGCGTGTGTCCCGTAGCGGGTATGGGCGGAGCCGACGGTTCATGTGCGAGCCCAGGTGCGCCCGGGGGGCGGGGTGCTAGCGGGCTGGCAGACTCCAAGGGGAGCTCCTATACGCCTTTTCATAAACAATGCGCGCCGAGTCAAGAGTCTAGTCGTTTGTATTAAGTAACAAAATTTTAATCTGTTTGAGCTCATGTTCGACGCTAGAATTGCTTTTTCCTTGGTTGACGACGCGCTATGCTCAACGTATTTATTACCATCGATACTGAAATTTGGCCGTTTAGTCCCGGTTGGCCAAAACATCCCCTAGCCTCCAAGCAAAAAGATTTCTCTCGAGAGCTGGCTGCATTTATCTATGGTGCCACGGCCGAGGGAGAGTTTGGTATTCCGTATCAAACCCAAACCTTGGAAGACCATGGCCTTGCCGCCACATTTTTTGTGGAATCGCTTTATGCCAGTGTGGCCGGTGGTGGTCACTTAAAGGAAACGGTCAAGCTTATTCAAGCTCAACGCCAGGACGTGCAACTGCATATCCATACAGAGTGGCTGGGCGAAATTAGCGATGCCGATTTACCTTCGGAACTCAAACAGAACATCAAAGAATTTACCGTTGCCGAGCAAACGCGAATAATTGCGGCCGGTTTACGCAATCTTGAAGCGGCGGGCGCGGAAAACATCTGCGCGTTTCGGGCGGGCAATTATGGGGCGAACTTCGACACGCTACGCGCGCTCGCGAAAAACGGCATAGCGTTCGATTCCAGCCACAACACCTGCTACCTAGGCAAGACTTGTGATATGCCCACGCCTGAGCCTTTATTGCAGCCCGAATCCTTATACGGCGTACATGAATTTCCCGTGAGTTTCTTTAGCGATTACCCCGGGCATTATCGGCATTTGCAATTATGCGCCTGCTCGTCGCTAGAAATGAAGAACGCCTTGCTGCAAGCTTGGCGTAATGAATGGTATGCAATTGTTTTGGTATTGCATAGCTCCGAACTTGTTAAGATTCAAGAAAACCGGGTCACGCCGGATCGCACACAAATTCGGCGTTTTCAAGAATTATGCGCATTCCTTGCCACACACACCGATAAATTTTCTACTTCGATATTTTCAGATCTGGATCCAAAAACGGCGGCGATACCTCAAGCACTTACTCCTCTAAAATCGCCAGTGCACTACACCATGCATCGCTTCGCGGAACAGTTGGCCGCGCGGGTATGGTAGAGGACGAATGGCAAAATTCCTCTTTTACGTTAAAATTTAGATTAGGTGAGACGAGTTTATTTTCCTTCGATTTCCCCGCATTGATTCTGCAAAACCATTTCTTAAATTCCCCCGCAACAACCCTTTCCTCCCCTCCCTTTTCACGATTAACCGGCGCCACCCAAGCTTTGCTCATGCGTTCTTATGCGGTCGAGCAATCCTTACCGCGTTTGCAATTTTTCGAGCGCGCCATTCGATATGTTCCTTCGCAATACCGGCGCTACTACATAAAATTAAACGGCTCCTTCGACGATTATCTCAAGAAATTCTCTTCTAAATCACGCTCCACTTTAGTGAGAAAGGTAGCCAAGTTTTCCAAAGCGGCGTCTGATCAGATGGAAGTGAGGGAATATAAGACGCCGGGTGACATATTGCAATTTTACGACGATGCACGGACGATTTCCGCAAAGACCTATCAGGAGCGGCTATTGGACGCGGGTTTGCCCGAAGGCGAGGCGTTTAAAGGTCAGCTCATGCGACTGGCGGAACAAAATAACGTCCGCGCGTATATCTTATTTCACGGGGCCACCCCTGCCGCTTATATGTGCTGCCCAGCAAGCGATAGCGTGCTGCTTTATCAGTACGTAGGTTACGACCCGCAATTTCAGGCGTTATCGCCCGGTTCGGTGCTGCAATATTTAACCCTAGAAAAATTATTCGCCGAGCAGCGATTTGAGTTGTTCGACTTCACCGAGGGCGAAGGGCAACATAAAGCTTTTTTTGCCACTGACCATGCCTTATGTGCGGATGTATACTTTTTTAAGCGCTCGCTGCGCAATACCGTTTTAGTTATGCTACATGCTGCCAGCGATAGTTTCTCCAGTAGCGCGGTCTTGATATTAGATAAGTTGGGGTTAAAGGCCCGCATCAAAAAATTAATGCGGGCCACTGCTTGAATGTCTTAAAAAAAGTCGCCCACGCGTTTTTTGGAGACTACGCCTTATATCGAATCTACGCTTTAGAGCTCAATGAAAAAGTTTCTTATGAAACGCCGCTCTTGCAGTTTACCGCTATTGAAAGTAGCATTGTTTTAGCGGAATCCGATTCAGAAGCAATTCGCAATCTTGTAGCATATTACCAGCGGGAACTCGCATTCGGATTCGGCGCGCGAATGGGAGGCACTTTGGTAGCTGCCTGCTGGTTTTGGGCAGGTAGCACTTATAAGAAACGTAATTTCTGGCCCCTAAAAGAAGATGAGGCCAAACTCGTACAAATTAGTACACATGAGAATTTCCGGGGAAGAGGGTACGCCCCATTGCTGTTGACGTATGCGGCGGAGGCCATGCGGCTGAAAGGCTATGCCAAATTGTTTGCGCGGATCTGGCATTCCAACTACGCCTCTATTTCAGCATTTGAAAAAGCTCACTGGAAATATATTGCTTTTGTCGCGGAAGTTTATCCGCTGGGTAGAAAGAAAGCGCTGCGACTAAGTTGGCGCAAACCTTAGCCGGCGTGCTCATCACTCGCAAGCCAGCCGTCGGCGTAGAGGACCCGCCGATACCACACCTAAAGAATTAGTGAGGCGCCTACATTGAACGATTTGTTTACTGCCACTTTAAATGGACAGCTGTTCGGCGTAATGACCTGGGCGCAATGGGATGCGTTACAGGATACGCTACAAAAAGCGAGCGATCCATGGTATGTTTATTTTGTACAAGGCACGCCCCCTACCGAGCCCGTCAACGGCGTTGTTTTTTCCGAAATATTAACTGGCATCAATGCCCTCTTGCGCAAAGAGCATCGCGAAAACTATTTTGGCATAGCGTACGCAGATAATTTACAGGCCCCAAGTCTCATTAAGATCTACGATCCAAATCACTTGGGTTCATCCTGTGGCAGTAGCAGCAGCGTGGTGCTACCGGGATGGATAATAAGCAAATGGCCCCCCGTGGCCATGGCAGGCCCGGCTATTACGCCGGGAAACCGTAAGCGTTGGTGGCATAGCCTAACTTCAAGCTAAACTGCGATCAACACACTTCTTGGGGCGCGGGGATGTCATTTAGGCTTTCGCCATACACTGGCGAGCCAACTTTGTTGTTCTCGCGGCAGACCTTCCGGACGGTAATAGTGGGTAAGCTCGATAAACTTGGCAGCGGTTAAGTACGTCCGCCACGTCTCGAGATCATGATAGACGCCATAACGTCCGTTATGCCATCCCTCGTCGTTATTACCCCGTGGATTAGAACTAAACAGCACGCCCCCTGGTTTTAAAGCCGCGCTCAACTCCTGGAGAACACGCGGCAATTCTGCGGTGGGGACATGGAAGAGTGCCGCATTCGCAAATACGCCATCGAAATAATTGTTCGGCAATGCTAATTTTAGGAAATCTTGTTGCCAGACTTCTGCACCGCTATAGCTTCTGGCCATCTCTACAAAAGGCGCTGCACCCTCCAAACCAATGGCTTTGTGCCCTAAATCTGCAAAAACCTTTAGATCGCGCCCTGGGCCACAGCCGAAATCGAGAATCGTAAACGGTGGCGCAACCTCAATATGTTGCAACAAAGCTGCGATATTTTGACTGACGTCGTGATCTCTTGTGCCCTCCCAAAAGGCAAGCGGACGCGAATTGTAATGTGCCAGCGTTAGTTCCGTTATTTTATCTAAATCTATTTTTTCTTCCATTTCACCACTAACGCGCGTAGCGCCCTTGTGAAGGTTAAAGTTACCGAGACGAAGTATCTATGTTTTTTTCCAGCATTTCTAACACCAAGCCCGCAACCTTGGGAATACCAAAATTTTCTCCCGATGGAAAATTACAGGTGACCCCAGTACGTTTGTACCCGCGCCTTTCATAATAGGTGATGAGATCCTCACGCAAGGTAATGACATCCATTTCAATTTTTTTTGCCCCCCACTTTATGTTCGCTACTTCTTCGGCCACGCGCAGAAACTGTCGGCCGATGCCGGCTCCCTGCAATGCTGGTTGAACGGCTAGCATGCCTAGCTTCGCTCCGCCCGGCGCGCGTTTTAAGTAAAGCGAGGCAATTACTTCCCCATTTTTAACACCAACTAGAATTATAGAATCACGCCCTTCGATCAGCGCAGAAATTTCGCCGTGGTCGGTGCGCTGCCCGTCTAAAAGCTCAGCTTCGGTAGTCCAGCCTAAGCGGCTGGTGTCTCCTCTATAGGCCGCATTAACGAGATTGACTATATCCGGTATGTCGCCGTTATGTGCCTTGCGAAATGAAATATCCACGCGATTTACATTATTCGCCACCAAGGCTCAAAATGTACTTAAACTCTAACTTCAACGCAAGTAGAAGCAAAGTATGCATTATATCGGAACCTCCGGATACAACTACGTGGCATGGCTAGATCGTTTTTACCCAGCGAAGCTAAAGCGCGCGGAAATGTTGAATTTTTACGCGCAGCAGTTTAATTCGGTAGAAATTAATTACACTTTTTACCGCATGCCTTTGCCTACGTCGCTGGCGAAGTGGGTAGCCGAAACCCCGGTAGATTTTAAGTTTAGCTTTAAAGCTCCGCGGCAAATTACCCATAACGCTAAGCTTAAAAACGCACTAGTGCCCTGCTCCCAATTTTTTAAATTGCTGGATGGTGCCGCCGATAAACTGGGCGTTGTGTTGTTTCAGTTACCCCCGAGTTTTAAATTCGATGCGGATGTCTTTTCCGCCTTTTTACAGATCCTGCCGGGACACGCTCGGGTCGCTTTTGAGTTTCGTCATCTCAGCTGGTTTAATGACCGGACCTTTGAACTCTTGCGCGCGCACAATGTCGCACTGTGCGTTGCCGACAGCGAAACATTCACGACTCCCCTAGTGCGCACCGCTGATTTTTTATATATGCGTTTACGAAACGAAAGCTATAAGTTAGACGACATAAACAAATGGGCGGCAGCCACCCAAGCGCTGCATCCTGCAACGGACGACACCTATGTTTATTTTAAGCATGAGGATACCGCTAGCGGACCGCGATTTGCCCAGCAGTTTAAGGATGCCCTGTTTGGAGCTGCGTCTTCGCCTTAACCCGGTTATTCTTGATCCAAGATAGCGCCTCTCCTCGCGCCAGGCGGGCTAGTGCGAGAAACTTATGCTAATCTTCTATTAGGGCTCTGATGCGCTCCCATGCAGAGATTTGTAAACACCCTTGTTCTAGGTGAGTCGAAACTAGCGACCATCGCGATCCCGCGAATGTGCCGACTGATATTGGTATGAAAGGTAGTTTCAGCAACGTGGAAAAACGCGCATTTACGCGAAGTCAGGTACAACTGGAAGGCATTTGCAGCGCGCCAGGAAAAGGCAGCCGCCGGGTAGAAATTCGCGATTTTTGCGCCGGTGGTATGCTTTTATCATATAGTGCGCCCACCGCAGTCGGTTTTACTCCGGTCCATGGTGATGTGATCGATATTCGCTGCACTGTGCTGACAAACGGCCATGAAACGCCTTTGGAATTCCAGGGGCGTATCGTACGTATTGATGATAACGGCGCAGGGCTGGCGTTTATCAATCCACGGCCGGAAGCACTGCACCTTCTGAGTAACTACGGCAAACAGCAGCTGCAAGGCGACACTCGATTTACGTCGGGGCCGTCTACGCGGCCAGATGGAAAAGCTTCGCTGCATATAGAGTCGAGCAAGGCGCAATCCTTACTCTTGGCGTGTAAAAAGTTAACCTTATCACGCCTGGATTCGCTCATAACAAGCTTTCTCCAAGTTGTCCCCGAGCGCCTATTCCAGCAATCCGGAACAGTTCAAAACATGCCGGAGAAAACTGCATACTTTGACGCCATTAATATTCTCAATAAAAAGGCGGAAGAATTTAAGCGCAACTTTAATAGTCATTTGAGTACGCTTTTAGGGTCGGTTCAACAGGGTGATCCAACTCGCCCGACTGGGGGCAAGCCTAGCGCGTCGGAAACAACCTTGTCTTTGGTGGAAGAAGATGTTTTCACTGAATGGCTAGCGCAATCCGACTTGGCCCGCCGGGTGGAAATAGAGTGCCAAGAGGCTTTAACCGACTTAAACTACCGTATGGGCGCGCTATTTGGTGTCACCATGAACAAAGATAATAATCCATACGCGCCAAGCACGATTAGTAACGCGTTCCAGCAAGCACTTAAACACTTAAACCTGAACCATTCAGCGCTGCAAATTACCTACGCCTCGTTCCGGGATTTATTGATCACCGCATTGCGAGGGCTATACGACGAGCTTAATCGTTACCTTGTTGAAAACGACGTGCTCCAGGATTTACGCCATAAATACAAGATCCCACCGGTTAAGTCATCTGGCCGCGTGCCCGGCCCTTTGGGAGGAACACGGACACGCGGCGGTGTAGCTGGGCAGTATTCGACGGAAGCCAGCGATTTCTCCCGGTCCACTCCTAGCCGATACTCTGTCGCACCGAGCCCCGCAGACTGGTATAGCCTCGTTCAGAATTTAGACGCTTTACAAAAACAGGCGGCTCGCCAGTCCATGGGCACCCCTGAGTTTTCCGGAAAATCGTCAGGAACAATGACCTCGACCGCCGATCGGGGTGCCCCGGCCGAAGCGTTCTATACGCCCGATGAATTGTTACGAGGCTTATCCCAGCTTAACTTTTCCGGGAGAAACCTCGCGCTCTCGGAGGATTCTTCCGGAAACATTAAGTCTCAGTTACTCTCTGTGCTATCCCAGGAAACGAACGGTACCGAAGACAAGCAGTTACCTTATCGAGAAGAAAAAATTATCGATGTAACGCAAAATCTTTTTCACTCGATGCTTAATGATAAATTGGTGTCCAACAATGTCCGGCCATGGCTGCAGCAGTTAACCGGTCCCTTATTCAAGACAGCACTTCGTGACGACGCTGTCTTTTCAGACAAAACTCATTTGGTTCGTCAGGTAATAAACAACATCGCGCAGCTGGAGTTTTATGGTGAGGGTGATCAAAATCAGAACGCGATAAATAGACGCGTTAACGAGTTGCTCGCAAAGGTTTCCTCGACCGAAGCGGATTCACCGGAAATTTTTGAGGAAGCGTTAAAGGAATTAAATCTTTTCATTCGCATACAGGAAAGAGCTTACCAGGAGAATTTAAAAGAGGTAGTAGAAGAAGCTGAAGAATTACAGCAAGGGGGCACGATGGTTAATGCTCTTGGATCTGCTGCTTTATCCTTCGACTCCGGAACAAGCGGCCCCGCTATTTCGGAAGACACTGCCGGAGAGTTAAGGGAGTGGAAAAAGCGAGTACTGCGCATGCGCGTCGGTGCTGCTCTAATGCTTAACGTGGATTCTGAACCACGCCGACTAAAATTAGCCTGGATAGCCAAGCAACGCGACCGCTACGTTTTTGTAAACGTAAAGGGTCTAAAGGAAATGGTACTGAGCCCGGACCAAATTGCCCACCAATTGCATACTGGCACAGCGGCGGTTTTAGATGATGACGACGAGCCACTATTGGATCGCGCACAATACTCTATGTTGCAAAAAATGCACCATGAGTTGCTGCACGAAACAACACATGATCACCTCACCGGACTAATTAATCGCAGAGAGTTTGAACATCGCCTGAATGCTGCGCTGGCTACCGCGCGTCAAGACAATCTTCAACACAGCATTTGTTATATTGATCTTGATCAATTTAGTATCGTTAATAATACTTTTGGCTATGACGGCGGCGACAGATTGCTAATTGAATTAGCACAGATTTTGGCGGCCGAGATGGGTACACACGGTGTGCTAGCTCGTATAGGAGGAGACGAATTTGGCATACTCTTCGAGGACTGTACGCAAGACCAAGCGCTCGCTATCCTGAGCCGTCAAAAAGCGGCAATTCAGGATTATCGTTTTATATCCGATAAGAAAAGTTTATCTGTATCATTTAGCGCGGGGCTGGTCGACATTGGGCGCGGGAGTGACAGCGTAATCTCCCTATTGCAGGCAGCGGAATCCAGTTGCCGACTCGCGCGCGGAAAAGGAACGAACTATATTCAGGTGTTCAACCCTGAAGATAGCCAGCTTATGCACCAAACTCAAATTATAAAGTGGGTGACACGAATTGATGAAGCGTTGGATCAGAACACCCTGGAATTGCGGTACCAAACGGTTGCGGCAATAAGTGATGACACGCTCGTGTCTCATCATGCAGAAGTATTGCTGAGCGTGGTGGACGAGGATGGGCGACTTATTTCTCCAGCTGAATTTGTCTTGGCCGCTGAACACTTCCGGCGTATGGCCGCAGTGGACAAATGGGTGATCGAGCGGGTATTCCACTGGATGGTGAGTCATGTTAGCGAGTTAGCGAATATAGGCGGCCTCGCGATAAATCTATCGGGATCATCGCTTAATGAAGAGGGTTTTGCCGCATACATCATGGCGCTTGCGGAAGAAATGCAAGTACCCATGCAGCAAGTTTGTTTCGAGATTACCGAGACAGCCGGTATTGCCAATCTTTCCAGCGCATCGGATTTCATTCTTTCCGTTAAAAAAAGCGGTTGCATGTTTGCCTTAGATGACTTTGGCAGCGGCCTTTCTTCCTATGCTTATCTAAAAAATCTTCCAGTAGATTTTTTAAAGATTGATGGCGCCTTCGTAAAGAACATGGATGAAAACCCGTATGACTACGCCGTGGTGAAATCGATAACGGAAATCGGGCATTTTATGGGAAAAAAAATCATTGCAGAATACGTGGAAAAGGAAAGTGTCCTAGCCATGCTTCGCGAGATCGGGGTCGATTATGGCCAGGGGTATGCGATCGCTAAACCCCTTGCCTTACTCGGCTAACCCAAGACCGATAGGAACTAGTGCCGAATTAAGGTAGCTAAGTCTGGCCTAGCGTAGATTAGCGTAAAAACGAATTGCAAGCGGTCCCTTTAAGGGGTTGATGGACTCATGCGCTGGTGTTTACTTCTCTCTTCAACGCGCTTGCTTTCAGTAATATCGCAGGCGACACAAAGCATGCGCTGACCCCAGGTGTCGCGAAAATAACGACCCATTACCTTTAACCAGCGCTCTGCGCCTTTTTCATCTAAGAGCCGGTATTCAACGTTGTAATCAAGATTATTTGCCACGGCGGTATGCAGCGCATTACTAACCCGACGCCGGTCGCTCGGGGGCATAAGTAAAAGCAGAGATTGGTAGTCTAGAGACTGATCCGCCGGAATGCCTATTAAGCTTTTAAACTCATCAGAAGCCTCAATCGCATAGGTTTCCAGATTAATATCCCAGGTCGCCAAGTTGGCGAGATTAGTCGCGACCATCAGGCGGGTTTGTTGCTCGCGCAAAAGCGCCTCTGCACGTTCGCGTTCTTTAGTTTCCGCCGCTAAAGCGACGGCTTTTTGTTGTAACAAGGTGATTGAGCGTAGGCGTTCGTCAATTTGTGGTTCAGTCGTATAGCTCTCGGCGGGAATAACGCGAGTATGCTTGTCGCAAATATGCGTGAAGGGCTGATCATCTGTCTGGCCCTGAAATCCGTTGATGGGATACGCGCAAAACAAGGAAAAAGTATACGTTGCGGCGAGCTCATTCCATAACTCTTCAAGCCGAATCGCAGCAGCACCGTTGCCCTCAGCCCATAACAAGGCCACCATCTCACCAAAGGCGCTGATAGCCCGGCCATCTTTTTCTAAGCCCGCAAGTATCGGACTTAGCGTCGCCTTAAAAAGAACGGGATCCGGCGCGCTATTTACCATAAACTTGGCCAGAGTTTCTGCGGCATCTAATGGAATATATTGGCGACGCGCCTCAAAAGCTGCAATGTCCAGACCGTGGCGTTGCATGCGGGTTTCAAGCGCCTCACGGTGCGCGGGCGAGGCGATGACAATAGCTCCGCCACCACTGCCTAGTGCCGCACCGATAAATTGAGCTACCGACTCAACAAGAAAACCGTCATCTTCATAAAACTGCACAAAGTGCTCAGATTTAGACATATCCCGCCAGTTATCCCGGGGTGCGTCAAAAATGGCGGCCGGCTCGGCGCTCATCGGACTGGAAGTGTTATTATCCATAAACGCAGTTTTTGGCAACTATCCTTTAATTTACAACCATACAAACGACTACTATACGACCCCAGAGCGCAGGACGCAAGATGCCGTAAATAACCCCTTTTAGCTTAGAAGCGAACTAATTTTTGAAGTTGCGACCTAAATAGGAAACGCCCTTTAAATTCTAGCCAAGGAAAACGCAATGAGAAAGCTCTTAATGTTGTTTTTATTGAGACTGATTTATCAGCAGATTCGTGGGCGCGTGAGCCGTACCGTTACGCCGGGAAAATGGGGTGGCTTTAAAAGAAAACCCTTTGGACCCCTTTAAGGTGTGTGGATGGGCACGCAGTCGCGGCATGTAAGCTATTTTCGCCTCCTTGGTACCAACGCTGTCCACTGCGGGGATTAGGTAGGGCTAGGTTGGATCTGGGTTGCGCGATTGAAGCTATAGCGCATGGGTGATTATTCCCGGTACATGATTGACTAATGTACATCTGCTTGCTAAGCTAAAAAAATAATAATGTTTGTGAAATCACTTCTCATAAAGGGGCCGGAATGACGTATCGATTGTTTCTAAAGTTAGCGCTTGCCATTTCTTTGGGTATTTCAGCTCAAGGTGCTTTGGCAGGGATAATATCAGGATTGTTGCTTTCACCTATTCCTGCTCCTTATGCTGGCCAAACGGTGGGAACAACCAGTCCACCCCAAGCTTTTGTACTAACCGAGGTTGGGGGAGGCGGTGTAACTAGCTCACTGATAAACAGCATTACCACCACAGGTGACTTCGCCAGATCCGGCACGTGCGTCGCGGGAACTTTGCTTTCAAATGGTGCAAGCTGCACTACACCTATTACTTTTACACCGACTGCGAGCGGCGCCCGAACGGGAAGTCTGGTGATTAATTGCAGCGTAGTCGCGGCTTTAGGCACCGTGGCAATTATTTGCAACGGTGTCAATCAGATCGTTGCCCTCTCCGGCATCGGGCTGGCTGCCATCGGCCAGCAGGCGCCCATTCCGACTTTGGGGCAATGGGCAATGACCGCGATGGCCGGGTTTATCTTGATTTTGGCGATGTCGCGATTACGCAAACAGCGGCCCTAACACTTTTTCTTAGAGCTCGGTTAACCTTTTAGCCAAAAAGGGTGTTTTCAGCATACCTATAACCGTCTGCCAGCCTTTTTCCCTAAGGTTCGTTAAGCCGTAGTTGGGTTCGCCGGGCTGCTTGTTTTCTACATATGTTTTAAACCATCTATCCCAAAACGAAAAAACGGCGCCAAAGTTGGCGTCGGTTTCCGCGTGTCTAGGTGAATGATGGATCTTATGCATATCGGGCGTTACGATGACTTGGCGTAACCAGCGCTCCCAGCGCGGCGATAAACCAATATTGGCATGATGCAGTTGGGCCACCGGAATAGCTATCAATTCACGAACCAGTAAAACCCATAAAGGGATGCCAAAAGCAGCAATAACCAGTAACTTCCATAACAAGACGGTTATCAGATGGAAAGGGTGCCCGCGCAAATTCGTGCTGACGTCGACGTGCGGATCGGAATGGTGAACGCTGTGCAAAAGCCATAACCATCGCACTTGATGGCTCAGTCGATGAAATACATAATCACTGGCGTCAACAATTAGAAAACCCAGCGCAACTTGCGCGACTAGCGGTATCCCTAAAAGATAAAACAATCCTATGCGGTGGTGCTCCAGCCAAAAAAAGCCAAGCATGACAGCGCTTCCAATCACTAAGTTAACCACTGACATGGAGATCAGCCATACTAATAAGTTACGCGTTAAATGTCGCACCCTGCCGGGAGACGCCGGAATTGCTACTAAGGGCTTAAGGCTCTCTAGGAGTAAAAACAAAATTAGGCCCGCGCTCAATAAATAGATTTGAGCGGCCTGAAGTTGCTGGATAAACCCGGGAGATGGCATGGGACTCAATAATCGTTAGCTATCATAATTGCGAGCGCAATAAACCTA
>CAYYOS010000076.1:0-12413 GCA_964473355.1 uncultured Burkholderiales bacterium
CTGCCGCGAGTGTGTTTCTGGCGGTTGTCGATGCCGGCGTGGGCACCGAACGCGATGCCGTTATTCTGCTGGCCGACGATAGGTGGTACGTAGGACCCGATAATGGCTTACTTTCCGTAGTGGCGGCTCGAGCGAAGCTGGCGCGTTATTGGCGGATCACTTGGCGCCCCGACGTATTATCGGACTCTTTTCATGGCAGGGACTTATTGGCACCTATCGCGGCATGGATAGCGGCAGGGAAGTTTCCCTTTGATAAGGTGGAGGACATTGATGCTTTACAATGTCAATTCAGCGCGGATGATTTACCGCGCATAATCTATCTAGATCATTTCGGCAATGCTTTTACTGGCTTGCGGGCGCCGGCCAACCCAAAAAATCTCAAACTCCGCGTCAATAACCGTATCTTATCGTATGCCCGGGTCTACGCGGAGGTGCCGCTCGGCGCGCCGTTTTGGTTTGCCAATAGCGTTGGTCTATGTGAAATTGCGGTGAATCGCGGCAGTGCTCAGCAGGAGTTGGGTTTAGCGATAGGGCAAAGCGTTATGCTGGAGAACCCGGCAACGTAAGTTTGGCGGCACGACGCCTTTCCCGTTTGTTTTCTACCAGAGAATAAACCGCGGGCACGACCACCAATGTCAGTAACGTGGAACTAATCATGCCGCCAATTACAGCTACCGCCAGAGGACCATTGGTTTCAGCGCCGGAACCGACGCCAATGGCTGCCGGCACTAACGCCAGAATAATGGTGAGTGAGGTCATTAGCACTGGGCGCATGCGAATAGGACAGGCTTCCAGCAGTGCGGCATCGACAGGGTAACCCTGAGCGCGGCGCTGGTTAGTGAGATCCACCAATAAAATAGAATTCTTTGCCACCAGCCCGATTAGCAGCACTAGACCTATCATGGAATAAACATTGAGCGTCATGGCGCTCATGTTAAATACTTGTCCTAATAGCCACAAACTAAAGACGCCACCGATGATTGCCAGTGGTTGGGCAACCATTATGATTAAAGGTTGCAGGAAAGAATTGAATTGGCTGGCTAACACCATGTATAAAAGTGTTAAGGCCAAGGTAAAAGCGAACCCAATATTTTTGATGGTTTTAGCGAGCTCCTCCGCCTGACCGATAAATTGTATGGTGTAACCGGGGGGCAACAATTCCGCGCCTAGGCTGCGTATTTTTGCCGCCACCTCACCTAGGGGCGCGCTTGGGGTGCCGAAGAAATTACCTGAATATTGTAAATCCAAGCGGCTAATTACCGCCGCACCCAGGCGCTCTTGAAAACTTGCGACCGAGTCCAAGCGCACCAGATTGCCCTCGCGGCTTTTCAGGTAGATCTTACTTAAATCGGAACCTTGGTTTAGGCTGCCAGGAATAGCTTGCACGCGAATGTCATAGCGTTCCCCATCATCGGACAAGTCACTGAACTTAGCGACGTTCAGCCCACCGGTCATAATATTTACCGCTTGGGCAATTTCCTGTGACCCTAAGCCCAAATCTGCAGCGCGGGTGCGATCAATTTTCATAACTAGTTGGGGTAAATCTAATTGTAAATCCAAATCTACGCGACCAATATCCGGATCGCTAGAAAGGCGTTTTTGCATCTCCCCGCTTAAGCGGGCGACTTCCTTGAGGTTGGGCCCGCGAATTGAGAACTGCAATGGCTCACCCCGAAAACCGCCAACCAAAGGCACGGGTGCGGCGAAGGCTTTCACGCCGGGAATTTCCGCGAGCTCCTTGCGAAGCATAGGCAGCAATTCACTTTGCTTAAGGTCGCGCTCCTCTGGCGCTACCATGCGCACAAAAGCGATACCTTGGTTTACTTGGCCGGCTTGGCCCAAGCCGATAGCGGTGAAATAAGTCGTAATTTCTTTGTGTTTCGCGAGCACAGCCTCCACAGCGCGCAGCCGCTCGTTGCTGTATTCAATACTGGAACCCAAGGGGGTTTTGATAAAAACTAAGAAACGCCCCTCGTCTTCCTCCGGCGCGAAGGCTTTACCCACGGCATTAAAAAAGTAAACACTAGAGATTACCGCTAGGAGGGTTAAGGCAACGATACCCCAGCGATGCGCCAGCGACAACTTTAAAAGCGAAAGATAGCGCTGATCCAGCGCTGCGAAAAATCGTCCTAATGTCTTGTAGAGTCGGCCATGATTTTTGCTGACCTCTAAATACTTGGAACACAACATTGGAGTAAGGGTTAACGACACGAAAAATGAAACTAACACACCAAAAGTGACCACCACAGCAAAGGACTTAAAGAACTTGCCCATGATGCCGCCCAAAAATATGACCGGCGCGAATATCGCTACCAACGCAAGGGTCGCTGCCAGTACCGCGAATACGACTTCGCGGCTGCCATTAATCGCGGAACTCACGGGGTTGGGATCAATTGTCTCGCGATGCCGATAAATATTTTCTAGCACCACGATAGAATCATCCACAACGACACCAATTAATAGCAATAAGGCCAGCATGGTGAGGGCGTTAAAGGTAAAGCCACCAAAATACATAACAGCGATCGCACCTAAGAGCGACACCGGAATAGCGGCAGCAATAATTAACGTTGAGCGCAGACTACGCAAAAACAAAAATACAACCAGCGATGCAAGTAAAGTGCCGGAAATAAGGTGCTCTTGTAGGGCTTTAATCATTTGCTGAATAAATAGCGCATCGTTAGACGCTATCTTAATCGTCATACCCGGTGGCAGCTGCGGTATGATTTCCTCATTTAATCGTTGCTGTACGGCGTCGATGATGGCAACGGTGTTAGTGTTGGCGATTTTCACTATGCCTAAGCCCACGGAAGGTTTGCCATTAAAGCGCGCTAACGAGCGATAATCCGCAAGCGCATCCTCGACCTCCGCGAGGTCTTTCAGGCGCACTGCCGCACCATTGCGGTAAGCGACGATCAATTGCTTAATGTCATCTACAGTGTGGAATTCAAGGTCCAATTTCAAAAGTTGTTCAGTTTTGCCACTCCCCAAAAAGCCGCCAGGCAGCTGCACATGTTCTTTTTGGAAGGCGGCAACGATATCGGCAGGAGCCACGCTTAATGCAGCCAAACGCGCCGGGATCAGGTGAATTCGGATGGTGCGATCGCGGCGGCCGCCTAGGCGGACTTCACCGACGCCATTAATTGTCTCCAAACGTTTCTTAATAATATTCTGTGCGTATTGGTTTAACTGTTGCTGCGTGCGATCCCCTTGCAGCGCCAACCACATAATAGGTTGGGCGTTGATCTCTACTTTGGCTACGATAGGTGGGTCGGCATCCTTAGGCAGTTGTCGTAAAATTTGGTTAACTTTAGTCTGCACTTCATTAAATGCAACATCCACGTTTTTATCCAGGTGAAAAGTAATGGCAACGACTGACACGCCGGGAGAAGAAGTGGATTGAATATGCTCGATACCCGGGGTGCTATTGACTTTGCTTTCGATAACGTTGGTGATGCTGGTGTCGACAATTTCCGGATTGGCGCCAGGTTGGATAGTCGTAATGGAGATGACGGGAAATTCAATTCCAGGGAAGCGATCAATGCCCAAGCGTTGATAACTGATAATGCCAAACAACACCAGCGCGCCACTTAACATATACGCAAGCACATGGCGCTTGATTGAAAGTTCGGGGAGGGTCATGGGCGGGAGGTTTGTATTTTCACATCAGCTTTGTCCGTTAGAAAACCGGCCCCATCCACGGCAATAATCTCACCCGGAGATAAGCCGGAAGTGATCTCAACTAAGCCCGCTGTTTTGGTACCCGTACTTACGATGCGTTGATGCGCCTTACCGTCTTTTATAACATACACCACTTTTCCGGCCGGTCGAATGACCACGCTGGTTTCCGGCACGGCCAGCGCTTGCGGACGTTCTGCGATTACGACCTTCGCGTTAACACTGGCCCCCGGTGCCCAGTTGCCGGGGTTGGGGACTTCCACAATTGCTACAAAGGAGCGATTCTCAGCGCCTATCATGGGTTTGATTTCCGCAATTTTTCCTGTAAAAGTTTTATTAGGTGCGGCGGGCGTGGTGAGATAAACGGTTAAATCTTTTTGCAGCTGGCTAGCTAAGCTTTCGGGAAAGGGTAGGCGCACGCGTAAATTCTGGTTGGTAGCAATTTGAAACAATGGCTTTCCCGGCGTCACAAAATCACCCCCCGTTACCAGGCGCTGCTCTACCTTGCCGCTGACCGGAGCATGGATCCGAGTTTTTGCCAGGTTCCGCTGGGCTTGATCCAGGCCAGCCTGCGCACCTTTTAATTGCTGTTGCAGGGAAAGCAATTGTGAGATGCTCTCATCCAGGCGCGTAGCAGAAATAAACTTTTGCTCGGCCAGTTGACGGGTGCGCGTTGTTTGTTTTTCTTGATTAGCGACAAGGGCCTCTAAACTCTTTACCTGCGCGCGAGCGATACTTTGCGCGTTCATTAAGTCGCCAGAATTGAGTACCGCCAGCACCTGACCGGCTTTTACGGCATCGCCCACTTCCACCAGCGCCCTTTCAACTTGGGCAGGCACTTCCGCAGAAACCACGGGCGCGGAAGTGGTATCCACGGCGCCGACGGTTTCTTCCATTACTTGAACGTTGCGCGTCGTCGCTTGGGTTGCGGTAATGACGGCGGGCGGGGGCCCCTTTTTTAGCTCGGGTTTTTTGTCACAGCCAATTAAAAATTGCGACGCCACTATGGCCAAGAAAAACATTACACGCCGCGTCATTGCTGTCCTTATGCGATTTAGACTGGGCTTCAGCATAACGCGCTTCATCGGCGGTATGCAAGCGGCGACGGCTCGGGAATTGCCTCTGAGAGTTAGCCGGTGAAACTGAAAGTGGTTGACAGTTACTAAGGCCGCCAAACCTTACAAAAAATTAACTGGAGGGAGGGCTGAATAAACCGAGTTTTCTCGCGGCCACCACGGCCTCGGTACGATTGCCTACATTTAGGGTGCGAAATATGGAGGAAATATGAATCTTTACCGTGCCCTCAGCCAAGTCCAGTTCACGGCCAATAAGCTTATTGGATTTGCCTTCAGCGAGCAGTTTTAGCACAGCGAGTTGCCGATCCGTTAAGCCGCCGAGCTTAGGCGCACCATCCGTGGAGGCGTTTAACATAATCGATGGGATATAGACGCCACCGGAGAAAACTAAGCGTAGGGCACTGAGCATCACTTGGCTGGTAGAAGATTTCGGGATGTATCCTAAAGCGCCATTATCCAGTGCGCTTTGTACATCGTGGCGTTCTTCGGATCCGGACATGACCACTACGGGCACATCTGGAAACTGTTCGCGAAAGGTCGCCAAGCCTGCGAAGCCGTCCATCCCGGGTAAAGATAAATCCAGTAACACTAAATCGATGTCCGGATGGGCCTCGGTGAGCTTAAAAGCCTCGTCGCATTGCCCGGCCTCTAAAATTTCTCCGTCTTTATCCAATTGCAGCAACACATGGCGTAAGCCCTCTCTAAAAAGAGCGTGATCGTCTACGATTAGGATTTTCATTGGCGCTTAAAAGGGAATGTCATCGTCCAAATCATTAAATTCCGTGGAGGCGGCGGGTGGGCCGCTTTGGCGAGGAGGAGAGGATTCCTCAGATTGCGAGGGGGCGCCCCCACCGGCTCGGCCGCCCAACATCTGCATACGATCAGCAACAATTTCCGTTGTGTATTTGTCATGCCCTTCTTTGTCCGTCCACTTACGGGTTTGTAGGCGGCCTTCCACGTACACCTGGCTACCTTTTTTAAGATACTCACCGACAATTTCGGCTAGTTTGCCGAAAAAGGCAACACGATGCCACTCGGTGCGCTCTTGTTTCTCGCCGTTTTTATCTTTCCAGTTATCGGTTGTTGCTACACTAATATTGGCGATCGCATCGCCGCTCGGCATATAGCGCACCTCCGGATCCCGTCCCAAGTTGCCCACTAAAATTACTTTATTGACAGAAGCCATTTTACTTTCCCTCTAATAGTTTTATTGTGCCCGCTTCGTCCCAGTGCTTCATATTTACTTTTAAGTAAACCGCTTGCTCATCGGGAGGCACTGCCGCTTCTAATATTCCCGGCAATAATAATAACTTTGCCGATAACCGTTTTGCTTCCTCAAGGTCTACGCCGACTATATGAAACATCTTACTGCGCACGGGTAAGGGCGCCTTCATGGTTGCAGCGGCAACCAGCCAAAAACTCACCAGTAGCGTGCCGAACATAAACACTGCTTGCGCGCCGAAGTGTTCATTTAATAAGCCACCTATCGCCGCGCCCGCAAACAGCCCCAAGGACTGCGTGCTATTATAAACCCCTAAAGCCGTGCCCTTTAAGGCTGCCGGGGCCATTTTTGATACTAACGAGGGCAGGCTGGCTTCCAGTACGTTAAACGCTATGAAGAACATAAGCAAGGCCGCCATCAAACCAAAGAACTCATCGGTGATAGCCAACGCCACCTCACCTGCCAAAAGTAAGATAATGGAGCAAACAAACACCAATTTCAACTTGGCTTTTTTTTCGGCCAAGATAATGAGCGGCGCCATTACCAGGAATGATAATAGCATGATAGGCAAATATATTTTCCAGTGTGCATCCAGCGCCAGCCCCCCTTTATCGATCAAGGCTTGTGGCACGACGACGAACACCGACATCAAGAGGGCGTGCAGTACAAAAATGCCTAAATCCAGGCGTAATAATTGGGGGTCTTTTAAAACATCGGTGAGCCGGCCGGTTTGTACTTGGGCGTCCGAATGGAAATGAAAGGGCCCGGCGTTGGGAACAAAGCTATGCACCACCCAAATCCCGGCTAGGGCCAGGCAGCCGGTCAATATAAATATTCCGGGGACACCAATCGCCGAATTTAACCAAGACCCGGCTACCATTGATATCGCAAACATCACACCTATGGTTGAACCGACAATTGCCATGGCTTTGGTGCGATGTTCTTCACGGGTTAAATCCGCGAGCAGTGCCGTTACAGCGGCAGATATGGCGCCCATGCCTTGAATGGCGCGGCCGATAATTAAAAGGTAAATGTCTTGCGCGCCCGCCGCAATAAAACTTCCCGCAGCAAACATAATCAACCCCACGTAAATTACCCGCTTTCTGCCATAGCGATCAGAAGCCATGCCAAAAGGCAGTTGTAAAAAAGCCTGGGTTAGGCCATAGGTTCCCAGCGCGATGCCTACTAGCAGTTGATTATCGCCCCCCGGAATAGTCGCCGCGTACAATACAAATACCGGCAAAATAAGGAACATCCCTAACATGCGTAAGCCATAAATGGCGGCCAGGCCAATAGCCGCTCGGCGCTCAAGCGAGGACATGCGCTCAGGGATAATCATGAAAGCGTGCTGCGCACCAACGTATTAAGAATGCGAGCGCCACCCTTTTTGGCTAGCAACTACCATGGCTAATTCTTTTTCGTGTCATCAGCTCTCTTGGATTTTTCAGGTAAAAGGCGGGTGTTGTTGCGCGCGGAACTGATTTTGCCAAAATCCATTGCGGCCTCCCATTTCCCCTCCAGCCGCGCGACCCGGCGATCAATGTCGCGCACTTCTGCGGTCAAATCAGAAATCCGTCCGGTGGTCCGTTTCACTTCATCAACCAGCTTGACTGCCTCGCGTATCGCTTCCAACGCATCCTTAATAGCGCTCACGCCGATTTGCGCTCCGCCGTTTTTCGGCGAGCGCGCAATTCGCCTATTAAGTTATCCATCTCCGCCACCGCCCGAGTTAAACCCTGACTTGCCTCCGCGGTTGCTTTTTTGAATTCAGCGGTGAGTTTGGTTAATTCCCTTTCCTCCTCACTTGGCTCAAAGCGCTGTCGAATTAATTCCCCAACGCTGATCTTGCCCCGGGCCGCCTCCTTTTGCAGCTTGTTTTTAAGCCCAGGGGGGGTGACAAATTCTATGCGTTCAGTTTTCATGGTTTCTCCGTATCCGGTACAGGTTACGTAATTGTAGCAGCGTGGACTGGCATGTCAAGGCAATAAGAATGGATTGCGCAAAGGCCGAAAAATTGCGTATATTAGCAGGTTAATCAGGAATCTCACAGGTAAATGGATAGCATTAAAATTCGCGGTGCGCGCACCCACAATTTAAAAAATATTAATCTTGACATACCCCGCAACAAACTGGTCGTCATTACCGGCTTGTCCGGTTCCGGGAAATCTTCCTTAGCGTTCGATACGCTGTATGCAGAAGGCCAGCGACGCTACGTAGAATCACTTTCCGCCTATGCGCGGCAGTTTCTGCAACGCATGGAAAAGCCCGACGTTGATTTGATCGAAGGCTTATCCCCGGCTATCTCCATCGAGCAAAAAGCCACGTCCCACAATCCTCGCTCAACGGTGGGGACGGTGACGGAAATTCACGATTACCTGCGTCTGCTTTACGCGCGGGTAGGCGATCCTTTTTGCCCGGAACACAATATATTGCTACAAGCCCAAAGTGTTAGTCAGATGGTGGACTTTGTGCTGGCGCTGCCGCCGGATACCAAGCTGATGATCGTTGCGCCCTTAGTCGCGAATCGTAAAGGCGAGCAACTGGAGTTGTTTGATGGATTGCGAGCGCAAGGTTTTGTGCGCTTGCGAATAAACGGTAAAAATTATGACATCGATAGTTTGCCAAAACTGGATAAAAATAAAAAGCACACGATTGAAGTTGTGGTAGACCGCGTGAAAGTTAATCCGGATATTAAATTACGTTTGGCGGAATCTTTTGAAACTGCTTTGCGGCTAGCGGAAGGGCGGGCGCTGGCGGTGGAAATGGATGGCGGCCAAGAGCATTTGTTTTCCGCGCAATTTGCTTGTCCAATTTGTAGTTACTCCCTAGCGGAATTAGAGCCGCGACTTTTTTCCTTCAACAACCCCATGGGCGCATGTCCGCATTGTGACGGATTGGGTTCAATTAGTTTTTTCGACGAACGGCGCGTCGTGCAATTTCCCCATTTGAGCTTGGCCTCCGGGGCAATTAAAGGCTGGGACAGGCGCAACCAGTATTATCATCAAATGCTTTCTGATTTAAGCGGACATTACCGTTTTGACTTGGACATGCCCTTCGAGGACTTGCCGGACAAAATTCGCCAGATCGTATTACACGGCAGCGGCCGCGAGAAAATCCGCTTTCACTATTTTGGGGAACGAAAATCCGTCGATCATACTTTTGAAGGCATCTTACCAAACTTAGCGCGGCGCTATCGCGAAACCGATTCCATCACCGTACGTGAAGAGTTGGCCAAATATCTAAACCAACAACCGTGTCCGGAATGTTTAGGCTCACGTTTACGGCTGGAAGCGCGCAACGTGCGGATTGCTAATAAAGCCATTTTCGAAGTTAGTCATCTGCCCTTAAAGCAAGCCTTAGGTTTTTTTGAAGGCTTGGGTTTGGTGGGGCAGAAGCAGGCGATTGCCGAAAAAATTGTGAAAGAAATTATCGCCCGCCTACAATTTTTAACCAACGTGGGCTTGGAATATTTAAGCCTGGATCGCTCGGCCGAAACATTATCAGGCGGGGAGGCGCAACGCATCCGCTTAGCCAGTCAAATTGGGTCGGGCTTAACCGGCGTGATGTACGTATTGGACGAACCCTCTATTGGATTGCATCAACGCGACAACAACCGATTGCTGGAAACCCTAAAGCACCTGCGCGACTTAGGTAATAGCGTGATTGTCGTCGAGCATGATGAGGAAGCGATTAACACCGCCGACCATATTATTGATATGGGAGAAGGCGCGGGAGACCACGGCGGCAAAGTTGTCGCCGAAGGCAATCCACGAGAGATACAAAATAACCCGGCCTCGTTAACGGGGTTATACCTCAGCGGCAAATTAAAAATCCCTACCCCTAAGCGCCGCCATCGGCCCGACGCCACCCGCACGCTCATTTTAAAAGGCGCCAGCGGTAACAATTTAAAAAATATCGATTTGCAATTGCCCGTGGGCCTTTTTGTGTGCGTAACCGGCGTGTCGGGCTCGGGCAAATCGACGTTAATTAACGATACATTATGCCGCGCCATCTCTCGGCATTTATATGGCAGCAATGTGGAGCCCGCAGAGCACGAGGAAATTTTAGGCTTAGAATTTTTTGATAAAGTCATTGATGTCAACCAAAGCCCCATAGGCCGCACGCCGCGTTCTAATCCGGCAACCTATACCGGATTATTTACACCCATCAGAGAACTTTTTGCCGGTGTCGGGCAAGCCCGGGAGCGTGGCTATGGGCCGGGACGTTTTTCATTTAACGTGAAAGGCGGGCGCTGCGAAGCCTGTCAGGGCGATGGCGTTATCAAAGTTGAAATGCATTTCTTGCCGGATATATTTGTCGCATGCGACACCTGCAAAGCCAAACGTTATAACCGTGAAACCCTAGAAATTTTATATAAGGGAAAAAATATCCACGAAATTTTGCAGATGACGGTAGAGCAGGCGTTTGAGTTTTTTAACCCGGTGCCGGTTGTTGCGCGCAAATTAAAAACGCTGCTGGATGTGGGCTTAGGCTATATAACTTTAGGACAATCTGCGACCACCTTATCCGGGGGGGAAGCGCAACGGGTTAAGCTTTCGCTGGAATTATCAAAGCGCGACACCGGCCGGACCCTATATATTTTAGATGAGCCGACTACTGGATTGCATTTTAAAGACATTGAATTGCTGCTGAAAGTATTGCATCGCTTAAGAGATCACGGCAATACGGTCGTCGTAATCGAACATAATCTCGATGTTATCAAAACGGCGGATTGGATAGTTGATCTCGGTCCCGAAGGGGGCGATGGCGGCGGGGAAATTATCGCGGAAGGCACACCGGAAAATATTGCCGATGCGCGATTGAGCTACACGGGCAAATATCTGCGGCCAATGCTGGAAAAAAAATAAAGTGCGGGCCTGTAACGAAGTTGTTAGCGCGGGCCTATGTTACTACAGGTCTGCCTAAGCTGAACGAGTCGCTTGCCCGAATTGCACGAGCTGGATGATCAGCTTTGGAGATTCCATTACATCGCGCTGAATTGCTACGAGCCAGTTGCTGACACGGGGCAACTGACCGCCAGCACCAGACAGCATTTCCAGCCTTCGCGTTCTTCCATAAACCAAGCTAACGGAACGGATGGCCGACCTTTCCCGTCGAAATGACCATTTCATCGAGATAGATTTGGTCTCCAGTTACAGCGTGACCATACGCGCCGAATTGGTTGAACCAAATTCCAAAGCCTGGCTCAACCGCAGGCGCCGTCGGGTTCGAATAGCGAATGTACAAGTAATCGTTGAACTGGCGGCGGCCGTTTCCATCGAGCGCGGTGGTTCCCGACGCAAGCATGGCGGCACCCGGTGCAGTGGTCACATAAATCTCCACCACCCACGGCACTTGGTCCAGATCGAAATGGGTTTCCAGGCACATCCATTCATCGTAGTGGTCCTGTAAAAGCAGCCAGTTGCTATGACTAACCTGATTAACGGCGTTATTGGAGCTAAAGTAAGCATCGCTAGAAATGTCATACCAAACAAGTTCCTGATAGTTGTCGCCTCTAAAGCCATTATCTGGACTGCCCGGATGCCAGAAGTGGTTAAAACCAATGGTACGTTCCTCCGGAGAAAAACTGACTAAGCTGGCAGTGGCGCCCGATGCTTGCCCGACGAGCGTCTCACCCGGTAGGAACGTGCCCACGACATTCGTGACCCGGACATTTCTGTTTTCGTAAGGCAAAAAGACATCCGCGCGCGCATTTGAAGTCTGCCCCCGTACGCGTTCCCGCGCCTGGAAGGTACCGGAAATTGCCGTGTAATCCAGAAAGCCTCCGCCTGAGCCAACAAAATAGTTTATCTTTGACCCATCGACCGTACGTACCCGGGCGTCGATATACCCATTTGAATACTTCATACACTGCCGCACCCAGAAATCTCGCGAATAAGTGGAGAGATTTCCAGTGAAGTTCTTAAGGAAGTAGTAACTTGTGCCGCCCGCATCAACCGGCGCATCGAAGGTCGACGTGGCGCGAAAGGCGGGGCCGTTGTTCACGCCACCGATAAGCAGGTGTTCACGCGTCCAAGGTTGGCCGTTATTCCCGAACAGCCAGCCGTCAAATCCGTAGGTGAGATTTGACCCCGAGTTGTCGAAGTGCTCTTCGAACAGAATCTGCATCGTGTTGTTTATGAACGTCGCCGTTACGTTTTGATTCGCACTCATAGCCACCACACACGCACCGCTACCACTACACCCACCACTCCACCCCGAGAAACTATAACCGCTAGCCGGGATTGCACTTAAGGTAACACTGGTACCGTTGTTATAAGTAGCGCTACAGGTAGGATTACAAGTAATCCCGCCGGGGTTGGAAGTGACCGTACCACTACCCATCACGCTGACATTCAAGGTATAACTCGTCGGCACGCCCCCGGGGGTCGCTACCACCTCCCCACTCCACCCACTCCGATTCCCCGCCCGATCAATGG
>CAYYOS010000077.1:0-12106 GCA_964473355.1 uncultured Burkholderiales bacterium
TGAGGCTATGGGAGGCTAATGCTATAGGAAAGTTTTAAAAGTTTGATGACAATAAGCTCATCTAGAGATTTATTTGCTACCGGGCGGAACATAGCCCGCGGCGCGCTCGGCCCCCGCGCCAAAAAAATGAGCCTCCATTTGCTCGGCTAAGTACTTACGCGCTTTTATGTCAGCTAAGTTAAGGCGGTTTTCATTCACCAACATTTTTTGGTGCTCTAGCCACGCTTTCCAGGCTTCTTTGGAAACGCTGTCGAAGATTTTCTTACCCAGCTCGCCGGGGTAAGGGGGAAAATCTAAGCCCTCCGCCTCGCGCCCCAATTTAACGCAATTTACCGTTCTTGCCATGGCGATTTCCTAACCTTAAAAAATCAGCAGTTTATCACGATGTGCCCGAGTATATTTTAGTATCCCAAGGGATATCAACAGCTGGGTGCTCGGCCATGGGCCGGTCCAAGTGATAACCTTGCACCATATCCACGCCGAAAGCTTTAAGCATTTCTAAGGTAGCCGCATCTTCCACAAATTCCGCCACCGTTAATTTTCCTAAACCGCGAGCAACATCTAACATTGCCTTAACGAAAATCTGATTGTCGAGGTCATTTGGAAGATCGCGTATGAATAAGCCATCTATCTTCAACATGTCCGCGTTGAGATGTTTCAAATAAGCAAAGGATGCAAAGCCTGAGCCAAAATCATCCAAGCACACCGCGCAGCCGGTTTGGTGTAGCGCTTCGATAAAGCGTTGAGCATCGTGTAAATCGGAAACCGCCGCGGTTTCCGTCAATTCAACAAAAAACCGTCGCGCATCCACCTTGGCGTTTTGCAATTGATCCGCTATAAACTGCGGCAAACTCGGTTCATCAAAAGAACGTCCGGAAATATTCACGGCCAGCGCCGGAATGGCGGGCGACTTACTCAATACCTGGATCGCCTCGGCAATCACCCAGCGATCCAGTTCTAAAATCTTGCCGCTTTTTTCGGCAAAGGGAATAAAACTGCCAGGCAAAATAATATGTGGTTTATTATTTTCGTCCAACATCCGTACCAAAACTTCCAGATGCGCGAGCTTTCCGGTTTTAGCGAAATAAACGCCCTGAAAATGCAAGCGCAATAAATTTTCGTCCAAAGCGCGCACGATACGCTCATTCCAAGTCAGGCGATTTGCCATTTTTTGCGAGACATCCATGTCCGCGCGATATAAACGCCAGGCGTTTTTACCGACCTCTTTGGCTTGGTACATGGCGGCGTCTGCGTGCGAAACCAATTCTTCAACATCAGCAGCGTGTTGCGGATAAAGTGCGATACCTAAACTGGTAGTTAAACGCAACACTTGGCCCTGAAAGGAAAATGGAATTTGCGCCACTGCGCGCACTATTCTTTCGGCAAGCGCCTCTGCTTCGCTTTTTGTGGCCCCCGAGAGCAGTACCGAAAATTCGTCGCCGCCAAGCCGACTGAAGATCTCATTGCGACGAATTAAGGTGCCCACTTCGCTGGCGACGCGAATTAACATGGTGTCGCCCGCGCGGTGACCAAACGTATCGTTTACATACTTAAACTCGTCCAGGTCAAAAAACAGCAAGGCGCCTTGCGCTTTGCGACGGTGAATATCGGTCATGGCCCTTTGAAGTTCGTCTTGAAAACGATGACGGTTATAAAGTCCGGTTAAGGAATCGCGTTCCGCTAAATAAATTAATCGCTCCGCGGTTTGCCGCTCGAACGTAATATCTTCGTACATCCACAGCCGCCCTATTAACGCCCCGCCATCGTCTTTTACTGGAAACGAACTTTGCATAACCACCCGCCCGTCCGCCATTAGTATTTCAAGCTTGCTGCCAGCTTCGTTGACGTCTTGCGCGCATAAAATAAACTTCGACACATGATCGGGCGCGGCCAACGCGTTTTGAGAATAATCCAAGATTCTTTGCGTGGGAATACCGGTTAAATCTTCGTCGTGTACCATCCAAATACGCCGGAAAACAGGATTTAAATAAATGACCTTGTGATTGGCGTCTTCAAATAATATGCCCAAGGTCATGGCAGACAAGAGCGAGGCGAGGCGGGCCTGTTCTTGCTGAGTTTTGGTGAGCAATTGCCGTTGCTGCAATTCCGAAAGCTTAACCTCCTGAACGTGCAAGCGCACCGCTTCAGTCATGGTATTAAATGCGCGTGTGAGCTTTCCGACTTCATCGCGGCTTTTCACCGGCACGTTGATATTAAATTCACCACGACCGACTGCCTCGCTTGCTGCCGCCAAGAGTTGCAAGTGTCGCGTCAGCCAGAAACCCAACAGCGACAACAGTACAACGGATAAAATAACCGCGGTCACCGCGATGACCACACTTTGTGTTAAAAGCCGCGACTGAGCTTCGATTAAAAATGCTACCGGGGTGCCGTAATAAAGATGCCCGTAAGTTCGCCCGGCGATTTGGATGGGCGTTACCGCGTCAAAAATGCCATCGCCGCGGCTGGCTTCAGCTATGGTTTTTTCGGCAACTGGCAAAGGCGCGGCAAGGTCCCAGCCTTCTGCCGCCACTACTTTTCCATCATTATCGACCAGGACTAAATATTTAATACCTTTTTTAGCTTGCGATACGCTTAAAATTTCATGCAAAGTTCCATAGTCGCGTTGCACCAGGGGCCCCGCCAAGGCCGCGTTAAGTAAGGGCGCCATCTCTTGAATATGCAGTTCCCCTTGATCCGCCAAGAAAGAAGTAATAAGGCGCGCGCTATTTGCCACTAAGATCGATAGCATTAACACTTCAACGATAGTCATGGCTAAAATGAATTTCAGCCGCAGGGATTTCATTTATCGCACTCGCTTAAATCTCGTTGTCCAGCACATTCATTAATAATTTTGCATAAGGGTCGAGACGTTTTAACACGGGCTCGGTGACGCCAGCCAAGCCTTCGAACCCATTGCTACGCAAAAAATTTCTACCCTCGGGGGTTTGCGCAAATTGTAGCAAGATAGTTTTCAACTGCGGCGCTAAGGTTGCCGGCAGTTTAGGATTCACCACAAAAAAATGGCTCGGCAGGAGGTCTGTATGGCCTATGGTGCGAAAGCGCGAGCTTAACCCTTTAGGCAAATGACGTATGGCGAGAGACCCAATTATAGCCGCATCCACCTGGCCCTGGTCCAGCGCTACCGCTACTTCATCATGCAACGTTAGCTCTATCACTTTGACGTCGGTGCCCGGTTGCAATCCATGATCCCGCAACCATTTGCGTCCGGCAATATTGGTAACAGTATAGGGCCCGCCAAAAGCGATGGCTTTACCTCGCAGGCCGTCGGCCCCGGTAATTTCAGAAGTTTTAGGAACTATCACCACGCCTGATAAAGGGTTGGTGTAGTACACGATGGGAATAAAGCTTGCTCTTAGTTGTGCGACACGCGCCATGTGCGGGGCGGCAATCGCAACATCATATTGGCCATGCATTAAGCGCGCAAAATAGGTCTTAATGTCGGCCGATGAATACAGCACGACCTCCCGCCCCAATTCCTTCTCCAGATAATCTCGCAAGGGTTGATAAATGGTTAGCGTTGTTTTAACGCTGACACTGGGGTGTAGGCCTACGATTAGGGGTGTATGAGGGGCAGCATTGGCGCTTGATAAAGCCAAAAGCACGCACATTAGCGCGCTGCGTAACAGGCACTTTTTTAGGTCGTTTATCAAAAACGCTCAGCTTTGTCGCGCGACAATTCGCGCAATAAACGTTTTGTTTCGGTTTGATACGGATCCAGTAATTTCATTTCCGTTTCGCTAATTGGCAGCAAACTGTTAAAGCCATTGGCTCGTAAAAAGGTTCGGCCCTCCGCAGAGTCATAAGCAAATTGCAGCAGCGCGGCCCTTAAGGCAGCGCTATTCGCTTCAGACATTTTCGGGTGGAACGCAAAAACTAAACCACGCAAGTCGGAGATAAACGCCAAGACCTTAATGCTATTACGCAGATCGTCGGGAATTTGTTTAAGTACACCGGACGTGATAATCGCAGCGCTGGCATCGCCACGCTTTACCGTTAACAAGGCGGTGTTATGAGACACGGTTTGAATGAGCCGAAAATCCACTTGCGGCGTCATCCCTTGCTTTTTTAACCAATCTAGGCCAGCGATGGTAACGATGGCCATGCGATCGGGAACAACCACCCACTTGCCGCGCAACTCTTGCAGGCTTTTGATTTCACTGTCTCGGGCTACCACCAAAAGCGAGGTGATATTACCGGTTCCGTTATAGCCATAGCCAAAAACGGGTAGATAACCCGCTTCCCGCTGAGCTAAACGCGCGAGGTGCGAAACCGCGATAATAACGTCGTAATCATGGCGCAGGGTATTTTCGACAAAAGCTTTGAAGTCGGTTGCGGTGGCAAGCTCCACACGACGCCCCAATTGCTGCGCGAGTGAGGTGCGTAAAGGCTCGTAAGTGGCAATAAGTGTCTGTGCGCTCAAGTAAGGCATGATGCCAATAACGAGCGGCTTAGCCGGTGCTTGTGCGGCAAGGGGAGAAACCCAACAAAGCATGCCTGCCAATAAGCAGAGGAGTGAGGCCTTTTTCACGTTCAAGCGCCTCCGATAAGTTCTAGTCCGATATATTAACAATAGCAGAATATAAGCGCTTTTAGCGCATTATTGCCTGGATCTTAGGCGCGGAAGGGGCGCTGCTAGATGGATTTACGGAAGACTTTAGAACGGCGCTGCCAGTTATATAGGAGCTTTTTCTCTTCCGGCAAATGGTCGGCCGTCACTTCCGTGAAACCATGCTCGATAAACCAATGCGCGGCGTGCGTGGTCAGCACGAACAGCTTGGCAATGCCATTAGCGCGCGCGGCATTTTCAATATGCGCTAGCAGACTGGCGCCCTTGCCGTGGCTACGGTAGTCGGGATGGATAACAAAGCAAGCCAGCTCCGCCGAGGCATCGGAAAAAGGATAAAGCGCTGCGCAACCGATTAAGGCGTGGTCATGCTCTAACACCAAAAAGCGTTCGACTTCAATCTCCAGTAATTCCCGCGAGCGCCGCACCAAAATACCTTCTTTTTCTAGGGGTTCGATCAGTGCCAAAATTCCGGCGACATCATCAATGCTTGCCGGGCGCAAGTTTTCCAGTTCGGAATCACTCACCATGGTGCCGATACCATCACGCGTAAATAGTTCTAGCAGCAAAGCACCGTCCACATGCCTGCTGATTAAATGGCAACGCGTTACGCCCTCTTTCGCCGCTTGAATGGCGCAGGGCAAATACAAAGCGACATCTTCTTGTAGGCCTATTTTGCCGTTTGCAATGGTCAGCGCTTGGCTAGCGGTTAGTTCACGCAGCAGGCTGTTGTTCACATCAGCGACACCAGCGGTTTCCATTAAAAAAATTAATTTTTCGGCACCCAAGGCAATTGCGGTTTTTGTGGCGACATCTTCCATGGTTAAGTTAAACGCTTCCCCGGTCGGCGAATAACCCAAAGGCGAAAGCAGCACGATATCGCCATCTTTCAGGCGGCGCTGCACCCCCACCGCATCGATTTTTCGCACTTCGCCGGTGTGCAGTAAATCCACGCCTTCGCGAACACCTGCGGGCTTGGCCGTAACAAAATTACCGCTGGCTACACGAATTTCCGCATTCGCCATCGGTGAATGATCCAAGCCTAAGGAAAGGCACGCCTCAATCTCTACGCGCACTTTTCCCGCCGCTTCTTTGACGCACTCCATCGCGGCCAAGTCTGTCACCCGCAACCCGCCCACATACTTAATCTGCGCCTGTCGTTCACCCAGGCATGATTCAATTTGCGGGCGGGTGCCGTGCACCAGCACAATTTGCACCCCCACACTATTTAACAAGGCAAGGTCGTGGGCGAGCTTGGTAAACTGGCCTTCACTCACCACCTCGCCGCCAAAGGCTATTACAAACGTGCGGCCGCGAAACGCATACACATAAGGGGCCGCAGAACGAAACCATTCGACGAAAGATTGTGGCTCAAAAATCATAGCGTGATTAACTCCCCCACAAAAGCTGCATGCCGGCCAAAGCTGCCAGTGACGCCGTTTCCATGCGCAACACGCGCGGCCCCAACGACACGGGCGTAAAGCCATATTTAGTTATTAAGTCTACTTCATTGCTAGCATATCCGCCCTCGGGGCCCACTAACAAACTAACGGCGGCGTCCGGCCGGGGCATATCGCGCAACGCCATGGCGGCGCCGGGGTGCAAAAAAAAGCGTGTGTCATGTTCACTAACACACAGCAATGCGGCGTCGAGTGGCAGGAGCGGCCGAATTTCCGGAATGGTATTGCGCCCGCATTGCTCACAGGCAGCGATCGCAACTTTTTGCCAATGCTGCATGCGCTCCTCGCTACGCTCGCCTTTAAAGCGGGCTACGCTACGCTCGGTAATAACGGGCTGCAGCGCAAATGCGCCAAGCTCGACTGCTTTTTGCACGATTAAATCCATTTTTTCACGACTAGAAATCGATGGCGTCAGGGTTATGTGCAAGGGTGATTCAGCGCAACCTATTTGCCATTCGAAGGTGCGCACGCGCGTTTGTTTTTTTTCAATCGCGTCGATAATTCCAGGGTACTCCCCACCCCGCCCGTTAAATAATATCACCGTATTTTGCGGCTTCAGCCGCAACACATTTTTCAAGTGGTGCGTCAGCGCTTCGCCTAATATCACAAAACCGTTGGAGGTTAATTCGCCATCATAGTAAAAACGTGGGGAGGACATAAGCCTTGAGTAAATTCCCTATGTTAATATAATTACTCCCCTTGTAAAAATTTGCGTGGAGTTTGGTATGGTGAGTTTACAACCCCCTCTTTGTGATTTTGGCTGGCCGGCTCCGGATTTTGATTTGCCGGGCGTCGATGGCAAGCGCTACAACTTAGCCAAAGCCCGTGGAAAAAATGGCCTGCTGGTCATGTTTATCTGCAACCATTGCCCATATGTAAAAGCCGTGCGCAGCCGCATCGTGCGTGATGCGAAAGAGCTGTTAGATCACGGCATCGCTACGGTGGCGATCTCAGCAAATGATCCCGCCGATTATCCGGAAGACTCATTTGAGAATATGAAAAAAATTGCAGAGGAATTTCATTTCCCCTTTCCTTATTTATGGGATGAAAGCCAAGCCGTGGCAAAAGCCTATGGCGCGGTATGCACGCCGGATTTTTTCGGTTTTAATGCGGATTTAAAATTGCAATATCGCGGACGCCTGGATGCATCGCGCAAAGAAACCGTGGCAGACGCCCGCCGGGATTTATTTGAAGCTATGGTAGAAGTAGCTAAAACCGGCAAGGGGCCCGCGCACCAAGAGGCTTCCATGGGCTGTTCGATTAAATGGAAAGCCGCTTGAATCCATATTTATCGGAAATAGTTAAAGCCGTAAAATTAACCGCCGAAGAGGAAATTCTACCGCGTTATCTTAAAGTCGCCCGCCAGCATAAATCCGACGGCAGCCTTTTTACGGAAGCGGACCTCGCCGCCCAAACAGCATTAGTTAGCCGCTTACGAGCAGTTGCTGATCTTCCTGTCTTGGGGGAAGAAATGACGCCGGAAGCACAATCCCAACTGTGGTTGGATGGCAGGCAGGGGTTGTGGTGCGTGGACCCGATCGACGGCACGACTAATTTTGTTAACGGTATTCCGTATTTCGCCGTGTCCGTTGCCCTGATGCATGAGGGCCGCCCCACGCTGGCGGTAATTTTTGACCCCATCACTCAAGAATTATTTTATGCGGAACAGGGGAAAGGTGCCTATTTAAATGGTGAGCGGTTGCCCATCAAGCGGCACGTGCCCTCGTTGCGGCGCGCCATGGCGGGGATAGAATTTAAGCGCATCGATAAAACGCTGGCCCGGCACCTCGCCGATCAAGCGCCCTATTGTTCGCAGCGTAACTTTGGTGCCAGCACACTAGACTGGTGCTATGTCGCGGCTGGTCGTTTCGATATTTATTTGCATGGCGGCCAAAAATTATGGGATTACGCCGCGGGTTCCTTGATATTGCAAGAGGCGGGTGGTTCCATGTGCACCCTACAGCAAGATGATTTTTGGGCGGATGATGTTTGGCAACGCTCCGTAGTTGCTGCCTTAAATCCAGATTTATTTCGGCAATGGAAAACGTGGCTAGAAAATCATAAACAGCCGGAAATGCTTTAACCAAAGACCTGGGATAATAGTTTCGGGTTTCGGGTTCACCACTTCGTCATTCTCGCGACAGGTCGGGCTGACCCTTTCAAAACATTTTGTTATCACTTACGTCATTCCCGCGAAGGCGGGAATCCAGGCCTTTATACGGACAAGGGTCCCAAAGCCCAACCATAGTTGTCAATAATTTTGTATCGAACAGGAATGCTATGGAAACCTTACTCGACATAGATTGGCAAGCGCTTTTCATCCCCGAAATTTCGCTACTAGAAATGTTTCTGCGCGGCACAATTGTCTACTTAGTGCTCTTTATCCTTTTTCGCGTTTTAAATCGTGAGGGCGGGGACATTGGAATAGCGGATTTACTGGTGGTGGTGTTAGTAGCCGACGCCGCGCAAAATGCCATGGCCAGTGTTTACAACTCAGTAACCGAAGGTTTGGTGTTGGTTACGACCATTTTGTTTTGGAATTTTACGATTGATTGGTTGGGATATCATTACCCCCGTTTCGGAAAGTTAATTTATCCCTCGCCCATCACGCTGGTTAAAAATGGTCGTGTATTACGACGCAATATGCGTCGCGAAATGCTGACCGATGAGGAATTAATGAGTCAACTACGCCAGCAAGGCGTGGAAAATTTAGCCGAGGTTAAAAAAGCATACATAGAAGGGGATGGGCATATCAGTGTCATCACCAACAAAAACGGTAGCGCCAAGCCGAAAAAAAGAGAAAACCCCATTCCCTAGGCCCATAGCGTTTCTACATATCCAAGGGGCTTTTCACGCCTCGCCCGCCTTTATTTAAAACGTGCGTATAAATCATCGTGGTTTGCACGTCTTTATGTCCCAACAACTCCTGCACCGTGCGAATGTCATAGCCCGCTTGCAACATATGCGTGGCGAATGAATGGCGTAAAACATGCGGCGTCACAAGCTTGTGTATCTCGGCTAGCTTAGCCGCCTCGCGCACCGCGCGCTGAACACTGGCTTCATAAACATGATGACGCCGTTCAATGCCTGTGCGCGGATCGATGGAGCGTACTGTAGAGGGGAAAACGAATTGCCAGGCCCAAGCCTTGCCCGCCTTCGGATACTTCTGAGCCAAGGCATTCGGTAAATACACTTCGCCAAAGCCCGCTGTCAAATCTCGTTCATGCAGCGCCTTTACCTTTTGCAAATGCGCCTGCAAGGGCAGAATCAAATTTTCCGGAAGTACCGTGACCCTGTCCTTGTTACCTTTGCCCTCGCGCACAATGATCTCACGACGAACAAACTCCACATCTTTCACCCGCAAGCGCAAACCTTCCAGCAACCGCATCCCGGTGCCATACAAAAGACTGGCAACGATAGACATCGGGCCCGACATCGCATTCAATAGTTCACGGACTTCGGTTTGCGTTAGCACGACGGGCAAACGCTTGGGCGCCTTTGCCGCGATAACCTCATTCAGCCAGGGCAGCTCAATACGCAAAACTTCTCGGTAAAGAAACAAGAGCGCCGATTTGGCCTGGTTTTGCGTCGCAGCCGAGACGTTACGCTCCAACGCCAGATGACTTAAAAAATCTCGGACCTCCTCCGCGCCCATATCCTTAGGGTGTCGCTTATTGTGAAACAAAATATAACGTCGCGCCCAATCCACATAGGATTCCTCCGTGCGGATGCTGTAGTGGCGCACACGAATCTCCGCGCGCATTCGATCCAATAGTTTGGGCGAATCTTGAGAGATGACATCAGCTTTCATCCGCCGTATTTTAGGTTGCTCTAATAGGAAAATCCAGCTTTGTGTACCGTGAATTATACGCATATTGACAACATGATCATGTTAGGCGACATTTATGGAATATGATTTTGTTTTCTATATTACGTTAAGCTGCGCTCGCGCCGAGACCCACCTCACGGTAAACTCATGTCATGACGCGGAATAATCTTAAAGGGAATTTAAGAAACGTTGACGTATCGCTCGCGCTGCTTAACGGGAGGCGAGTTGCCGAACTCGAAGGCAGCGCTTCGCGCTGCCTAACTCTCGTTCGAGCGAACACCGCTCGCGCTGCTCGCGGCTCCGCCCGCTTAGAGACGCCGACGCTACGCGTCGTCTCCTCCTGCGCGGGTGTCGCTCAACTCGCCTCCCGTTAGCCCTCTTCCATGATTGGTACGCACGACTTGCTGCTGTTCGTAATCTCTGGGCTACTTCTGAACGTCACGCCCGGTCCAGATACGCTCTACATCGTCAGCCGTAGCTCAACCCAAGGCCTACGAGCAGGTGCCACAGCCGCCCTGGGAATTGGAGCTGGGATTCTGGTTCATATTAGCGCAGCAGCTCTCGGTTTGTCGGCCATCCTCGCCGCTTCGGCCACCGCCTTTACCGTCGTGAAGTGGGTGGGCGCCGCGTATTTGATCTACGTAGGCATCTCCTTGCTTAGGTCGTCGGCTCCGTCGTCTGAGCAGATGGCAAGGACTGGTTTGCCAACCGCTACGCTAGGGACCATCTTTCTCCAGGGGTTTCTCACGAACGTACTGAACCCGAAGGTGGCACTGTTCTTTCTTGCGTTTATGCCGCAGTTCGTAGACTCTGACGCTAGCTCCAAGACGCTGGCTTTTTTAACCCTCGGTGCGATCTTCAATGTGACTGGCACGCTGTGGAATCTGTTTGTGGCGTGGTCGGCGGCGCGGGTAGCGGGAGGTCTGAGGCGAAGCGCTACGGTGACCAGATGGTTCAATCGCTGTGTGGGAGGAGTCTTTGTTTATCTCGGCCTCAGAGTGGCTCTTGCAAAAGAAGGCTAACCTAGCAGTCGAGCGGACCTGCGCAAAAAGCCGCGCAGACCGCTCACTTCCACGTTAAGCTGCGCTCGCGCCGAGACCCACCTCACGGTAAACTCATGTCATGACGCGGAATAATCTTAAAGGGAATTTAAGAAACGTTGACGTATCGCTCGCGCTGCTTAACGGGAGGCGAGTTGCCGAACTCGAAGGCAGCGCTTCGCGCTGCCTAACTCTCGTTCGAGCGAACACCGCTCGCGCTGCTCGCGGCTCCGCCCGCTTAGAGACGCCGACGCTACGCGTCGTCTCCTCCTGCGCGGGTGTCGCTCAACTCGCCTCCCGTTAGCCATACCACCAGGTGTCACAATGTATAAAGATAAACTTTGCGTTGGTGCGCGTGCTGCAATGGGAGACCACACCTGCGCGCTTATGCTTCGCCCTATTGGAGAGATCCCGGGGGGGCTTTGGTCGTGGCTCGTATATGTAGACGGCAATGTGCACGCAAGGGGTCCCGGGTCGAAAAGGAAAGATCCTAGACATTGGCATGCAACCCTTCTGCAAGGGGATCATCGCTTGGTCGTGCGAGACTCAAAAACAAATAATCCAAATTGTAAGGAATCGAACACACTTCATTTTACGGTCGGTAGTCAAACGGAAATTGTTGTTGATGTTTCATTTATGAATGGTGAAATTAACCTAGCTTTATCAACCGGAGCCACATAAGGCATGGCTAACACTACGGTCAACCGGACTGCCTGCAAGCTGCGCTTGCAGGTTCCCTCCAGCCTTCGGCTTCCGGCATCCGGTTACCTTCAACGTTGGGCAACACCAAAACCAAATCAAAACGCATGCGCACACAGCAAATAAAATTGACACCGCATTGCTTCGCTCAGCCTGAGAAAATCTCTCAATCCTGGACGCAACCGGAAACACCGTCCCCTTCGTTCGCCACCGCAGCCGCTTGCCTCACTCCTCGCGCTTCCGGCACCGCTCAACGTGGCATCGTTCCGCTCACCGCAAGAACACTCGGCCGCAAAGTCTGTCGCGCACAGAGCACACAGCGCCATAGCATCTCCTTCTGCCAACACCGTGGTCATGCTAATGTTTCCGCTTTGCGTCGCCAGCCCAACCCGGCGCTCAAGCGGGACGTGCCGCAAGCGGCCCGCCCCTTAGCTCTACGTTAAGCTGCGCTCGCGCCGAGACCCACCTCACGGTAAACTCATGTCATGAC
>CAYYOS010000078.1:0-12022 GCA_964473355.1 uncultured Burkholderiales bacterium
CGCCGCTACCGCCCTTGGCTGGCGCCCCAGCGGTTCCCGTTGCTGTGCCCCTAGCCGCTTCATCCTCCAGTGGAGGCGGTTTTGTGCAGGCGGACGCAGCGACGAATTCACTCATCATCGCCGCGCCCGACGGCGTTTATAATTCTCTGCGCGCAGTGATTGATCAGCTCGATAGCCGGCGTGCTCAAGTTTATATTGAAGCGTTAATCGCAGAAGTGTCGTCGGACAAAGCTGCGGAATTCGGTTTTCAGTTTCAGAATCTATCCGGACTTAATTCCACCAACAGAAGAGTAATTGGCGGAACCAACTTTGGTGGCACCGGCACCAATATTATTGATACGGCTACCGCTATTGGCACCATCGGTGAGGGTTTAAATATCGGTGTTATCCGTGGCCGGGTAACAATTCCGGGACTAGGCGAAGTGCTTAATTTGGGGGTCTTGGCACGCGCGCTGGAATCGGATGCCGACGCCAATATTTTATCTACGCCGAATTTATTGACCATGGACAATGAAGAGGCAAAAATCGTCGTCGGCCAAAACGTGCCGTTTTTAACGGGCAGTTATGCGCAAGCGACGGGGGCGGGCCTTAGTGGCGCTGCGGTTAATCCCTTTCAAACCATAGAGCGGCGTGACGTTGGATTGACTTTAAAAGTGAAGCCGCAAGTCACCGAAGGTGGAACCGTTAAGCTGAAAATTTTTCAAGAAGTATCCAACGTGCAATCTGATTCGACTGCGGGGTTCATTACCAAAAAGCGCTCGATTGAATCGACGGTATTGGTAGAAGATGGGCAAATCGTGGTGCTCGGCGGCTTGATTCAAGACGATGTAAAAAGCGATACGGACAAAGTGCCTGTGCTTGGCGATATTCCGCTCCTGGGCCAGCTTTTTAAGTATGAATCGCGGCGGCGCACCAAAACCAATTTGATGGTATTCCTGCGTCCCTTCGTGTTGCGCGAGCCTACCGCAGCCGTAAGTTTCACCGGCGACCGCTACGACTATATTCGCAATCAGCAATTGCGCGCTCAGCCGGCGCCGCATGTGGTTTTACCCAACATGCCGACACCGGAGCTGCCGGAATTAAAATCCCTGGAAGGATCCCGCGTGCCCGTTGTACCTCAAACCAGCGTTAAGCCGCTCACCCCACCTTGAATAAACCCGCCGACAATGCGTTGATGCGGCCCGATGCCGCGCTTGCGAAATTGTTGCCGTATCACTTCGCGAAAAGCAAAGGTGTGATCGTCGCGCACAAACACGACAATGATTTAGAGCTATGGCTGCGCGGCGAGACTACCACCAGCGGCACGCTGGCGGAAGTGCGGCGCATGTTAGGTAAACCTTTGCGGCCCGTGATTGTATCGGAAACGTATTTCGACCAAGCCTTGGCGCAGGTCTATGCGCGGGAACTGGGCGCGGCCGAGCAGCTCATCGCTGATTTGGGGGAGGGTCTCGATTTTCACGCGCTAGCTCAAGAATTGCCGGAGATCACCGACTTACTTGAGAGCGAAGACGACGCACCCATCATTCGCTTAATCAATGCGCTATTAACGCAAGCCCTGCGTGAAGACGCATCCGATATTCATATTGAAGCTTTTGAAAATCGCTCGGTAGTGCGCTTGCGAGTGGACGGCGTCTTGCGCCCGATACTGGAGCCGCAACGGGCGCTGCACGCGGCGATGGTCTCGCGCATTAAGATTATGGCGCAATTGGATATTGCTGAAAAACGTTTACCCCAAGACGGCCGCATTACCTTACGACTGGCGGGCCGCCCGGTAGACGTGCGAGTTTCCACTTTGCCCACTGGCCATGGCGAACGCGTGGTACTGCGCTTACTGGATAAACAAGCGGGGCGTTTGGATCTCAGCGGCTTAGGTTTAAGCGCGCCCGCGCTAGTAGAACTGGATTATCTCATCCATCAGCCGCACGGCATCGTGCTGGTGACTGGGCCCACTGGCTCTGGCAAAACCACTACGCTTTATGCCGCGCTGTCGCGGTTAAACGCCACCGGCCAAAACATGATGACCGTAGAAGATCCGATTGAATATGATTTAGATGGCGTAGCGCAAACCCAAGTTAACGCGCGCATTGAGATGACATTTGCCAGAGCCTTGCGTGCCATTTTGCGGCAGGATCCGGATATTATTATGATCGGTGAAATACGCGATTTAGAAACCGCGCAAATTGCCGTGCAAGCCAGCTTAACCGGACACTTGGTGCTGGCAACCTTGCACACCAATGATTCGGCCGGCGCTGTCACGCGCTTAATTGACATGGGGGTCGAGCCCTTCTTAGTAGCGTCCAGTGTGTTGGGCATTTTAGCGCAGCGCTTGGTGCGTAAATTATGTCGGGAATGCCGAGTAAGCCACACCCCGGACGCCGCGGAGCTTGCCGTACTTGGTGGTGCGCCGAATCAACTTATTTACACTGCACCCGGTTGTCCTGTTTGCAGCTACACGGGCTACCGCGCCCGTACCGGCATCTATGAATTATTGAAAGTTGACGAAAACTTACGGCGCATGATTCATGATGGCGCCGGCGAACACCAACTAAGAGAGTATGCTGCAGCGCATAACATGGTAAGCCTACGTGAAGACGGTATGCGTTGGGTAAAAGCGGGCGACACCTCCTTAGAAGAAGTGTTGCGCGTTACCAAAGAAGCGTTATAAAGCAATAATCCGTCTCCTCCGTTATGGCTGGATATAAATACCAAGCAATCGATACCGAAGGACGTGTGCAAACTGGTGTCCTAGAGGAAGATAGCTTACGTCAAGCGCGGCTTGCCCTAAGGGAGCGCGGCTTAATTCCCTTAAATGTCAATTCCCTGGCGGCGACGCCTACTCAGCAATCTGTCGTTGGCGGGTTAAGACGGCGATTATCCGGTGGCGAGCTGGTGCTCATTACCCGACAATTTGCCACCTTAGCGGAGGCAGGCTTAACCGTCGAAGAAATTTTAAACACGCTTATTGAACAAGCCGAATCAGACTACCTGCGCCATTTTTTAGCCAGCGTGCGCGGCGAAGTGCTAGCCGGGCAAACCTTGGCGCGGGCGTTTGCAAAATTTCCAAATATTTTTCCGGAATTTTATCGCACGCTGGTTGATGCAGGAGAGCGCTCCGGGCAATTGGATAAAGTCATGTTGCGCCTGGCGGATTATACCGAGGCGCGCCTGGCGCTGCGGCAAAAAGTAGGGCTGGCGTTTATTTATCCCGGCATTGTTACGGTCGTCGCGTTAGCGGTGGTTGCTGGGCTGTTGACGTATGTGGTGCCGCAGGTGATTGGTGTGTTTGAAAACTCACAGCAAACATTGCCATTGCTGACCCGGGGTTTGTTGGCGCTCAGCGATTTTTTAGTACGCTACGGCATCATTTTGCTGGCCGCCATTCTGCTCGCGGGGTGGCTAGGCCGGCGGCTATTACAACTACCCGCAAACCGCTTTGCGTTTCATTTGCTATTGTTGAGGCTACCCTTGGCGGGGCGCTTGCTGCGCACCGTTAATACCGCGCGGCTCTCCTCAACTTTGGCAATACTGGTAGATTCGGGCGTGCCGTTGTTGGTAGCGTTGGAAGCAAGCATAGGCGTCGTGAATAATTTGCCTATGCAGAATGCGCTGAAAGACGCGCAACGCCGGGTGCAAGAAGGCGGCAGCTTAAGCCGAGCGCTCGCCGCCTCAAAAATGTTTCCGCCTATCATGATTAATTTAATTGCCAGCGGGGAAGCCAGCGGCCAGTTGGGTGATATGCTAGCGCGGATTGCACGACAGCAAACGCAACAATTGGAAACGCAAGTTAGTACGCTTACCGGAATTCTCGAGCCTGTGATGATTTTGATTATGGGGGTAATCGTATTAATTATTGTATTAGCGATATTGTTGCCTATTTTCGAGTTAAACCAATTAGTACGTTGATAGGAACGCCATGACACAAAGATACCGCGGGTTTACTTTAATCGAAGTCATGATCGTAGTAGTCATCCTCGGCATATTGGCCGCCCTGGTGGTGCCCAAAGTAATAAATCGGCCCGACGAAGCGCGCGTTGCCGCTGCGCGTCAAGATATCGCGTCTTTAATGCAAGCGCTTAAACTCTATCGCTTGGATAATCAGACTTATCCAACCACCGAGCAGGGTTTGCAAGCCTTAATCACTAAGCCCACGAGCTCGCCGATTCCCCCTAACTGGAAGCCCGGCGGCTATGTAGAACGTTTGGCTAAAGATCCATGGCGGCGTGATTATCAATATCTTAATCCCGGCTTGCACGGCGAAATCGACGTATACAGCTTAGGCGCGGATGGCGAGCAAGGTGGCGAAGGCGATAATGCGGATATCGGCTCCTGGCAGTAAGCAAAGCTTAGGGTTTACGCTGGTAGAAATCCTGGTTGTTATCGTTGTTCTCGGTGTACTAAGCACCTTAGTCGCGGTCAACTTTGCAGAGGACGATAGGGATAAATTGGCGCAAGAAACCACGCGGCTCGCGTTGCTGATGGAGTATGCGCGTGATGAGGCGATCGTGCGTGGCACCGAATTGGCGTGGCAACTAAACGGCGCTGCCTATGCGTTTTCCTACCGGGATGATAACGACAAATGGATTAGCCTGGACGATGATGACATGTTTAAAGCGCGAAAATTGGCGTCGCCGATTCAAGCAAGCGCGCTTAAAATTGATCACGCTGTGGTGGATAATGATGCGCGAATTATATTTTCTCCTTCCGGTTTAAACCATCCTTTTGAATTACAGCTCGCTTTAAAAGCAGCCCAGGCCACACTCACGCGTGACATATTGGGCCGCGTGCAAACGAGTGCTACGGCTACTTCAACCCAATGAAAAAAATTTATCCCCGCAGCTTTGGGTTTACTTTATTGGAAGTGCTAATTGCGCTGGCAATCATTGCTATAGCCTTGATTGCAGCATCACGCGCCGGGCTCATGATGACCGACAGCGAACTGCAAATTGAGCGTCGCACGCTGGCTCACTGGGTTGCGGAGAATCGTTTAGCCGAACACATCGCCCGGCGCGATAGATTGGAAATTGGCACGCAAAACGGTAGCGCTAAAATGGGCGGCTTAGAGTTTCTTTGGAAAGAAACCACCAGCGGCTCTGCGAATGATCAATTTCGCCGCATGGAAGTTGTGGTCACCTTGCCCAGCCAACCCGACTATGTACTCGCACGGCTAGTGGGCTATTTAGGCAAACCTTGAAGCAGAGAGGGTTCACCTTATTAGAGTTGCTCGTTGCCATTGCAATTTTTGCGATCATGTTTGGCATGGCTTACCGCGGATTGGACGCATTGTTGGAAGCCCGGGCGCGCGTGACGAATGAAAGTAAAAAGTGGCGCGCAGTCGAGCTCTTTTTTGCGCGCATCGAGCTGGATTTACAGGCTATCGTCGCCAGGCCAATTCGAGATGTGGGCGGTCTACAGATAAACCCACTGATAATGGACAACACGCTTTCTAATATGAACTCCGCGCAGTTGGAATTTACGCGCATGGGCTTAGGGTCCGAGCATGGTAATACCCAGCGGGTAGGTTATCGTGTAAAAAACCAAAAATTGGAATTACTCATATGGCCGGTTTTAGATCGCGCCCCGCGAACCGAGCCCCAGGTGACAGAAATTATGGCGGAGATCGGCGCCTTTGAATTGCGCGCGCTGGATGCGAACGGCGCGTGGCAGAACGAATGGCGGCCTAGCGATAGCGCCCTCTTACCCCGGGCGATTGAAGTACAATTGCAATTACCCACCCGCGAACGCGTGCAGCGGATTTTTGCCCTGCGATGAAATACGCGTACAGCCGGGGCGTGGCGATTATATTGGCGATGTTAATTGTGGCTTTCGCCGCAACGCTGGCTTTCGCGATGACTCATCAACAACAATTGCGTGTGCGCGGCGCCGAAAATTTAAATGATTTAGCGCAAGCGCAGATATTGGCGCGAGCAGCGCTAAGCTGGGCCGAAAAAATTTTAAGGGAAGACGATAAGACTATCGATCACCTTGGGGAGGCGTGGGCGCAGACTGCGGTGCCGATTTCGGTAGAAAACGGCACGGTGTTGTTGCGAATCAGTGATGCCCAGGGCTTATTTAATTTAAACAACCTGGTCAATAATGCCCATTTATCTGATTTTCAGCGGGTGCTGGAACGCTTGGATTTATCCCCTAACCTTGCCCAAGCCGTGTCAGACTGGGTGGACGGCAATAGTGACGTGCAATTCCCCGGCGGTGCGGAAGATCTGGATTACTTGAGTTTAGATCCGCCGTATCGCGCGGCCAATCAGCCGCTTACCGAATTAAACAATTTGCTAAGTGTTAAAGGTTTTACGCCAGATGTACTCAAAAAACTTGCCCCCGTCGCGATCGCGCTGCCTAAGCAAACCGCGCTTAACGTTAATACGGCTTCCGCGATTATGTTAACAACCGCGTATGAAGATTTGAGTTTGGAGCAAGGCATCGCCTTTAAGCGCACCTATCAAAATAAATCGTTTGCTACCCTGGAGGAGTTTAGCAAGGCTTTGGATAGAAAAGCGCGTGCGAGAACTTCATTGGGGGTGAACAGCAATTACTTTGTCGCGCATGCGGAATCCCGGGTCGGTAAAGCTCGGGTGAAATATCAAGCGCTCATCCACAGAGAAACTGACGGCAAAGCTACCCTCTTGTGGCGGGCGCCGGAATAGTATGCTGCAAATTTATATTCCGGAAAATTGGATAGAAGTTAAAGGCGAGACACCTTGTCCTTGGGTTAAACGGGATAATCAAGCGAACAAAATTGATGGCGGTTTGAGCCCGCTGAAGAACGTGCCGCGGGATGCCCGCGTGCAAGTGATACTGCCAGCAAGCCGCGTACTCCTGACCACGGTGACTTTGCCTGCACGCAACCGCCAGAAAATTCTGCAAGCTCTGCCTTTTGCCGTGGAAGAGTTTACAGGTTCAGAACCAGAGTCCCTGCACGTCGCCATCGGCGAACGGCTGCCGGGAGAAAAAACCGCCGTCGCGGTGGTGGACAAAACTTGGTTTCGAATGCTACTTACCTTGTTGTCCAACCAGGGCGTCACGCCAAATGAAATATTCGTGGAAACCCTGTTACCGAAAATCAACTCAGGTGAGTGGGTAGTCGTTATCGGCGCGCAAAACAGTTTCGTACGCCAGAGTACTAGCGCCGGCCTAAGCTTAGATGCGGTGGTCGAGGGCACCCCGCCTTTTGCCTTAAAGCTCGCTTTAAATGAGGCGCGAAAAAGCGCACTGTTCCCGGAAAAGCTCGTGATACGTCGTGATGGCGACGTAAAACTAGATTTAGATGTGTGGTCGCATGAATTGGGGGTTGCCTGCGTGGAGGGTGGCCTCTGGAGTTGGGCTGAGATGCCGGACTCCGCCAGCATTAATCTACTGCAGGGGGAATTCTCCTCGCGTAAAGTCACGCGCGAATCATTGCGTCGCTTTAAACCCATTTTTATTTTAGTGGGACTCATTTTACTTTTGCAATTTGTCGCCTCGCTCGCGGATTGGATAAAACTTAGTCAGGAAAAAAAGCAACTTAATCTGCAGATGATAAAAGAATTTCGCGCGGCTTTTCCGCAGGCGCAGTCCGTCGTTGATCCGTCTTTACAAATGCAGCGTAAGCTCTCGGATTTGCGCCGCGCCCGCGGCGTCCTGAGTGAATCCGATTTCTTGCCGCTATTGGCACGCGTTGCCCCTGCGCTAAATGGCACAGCAAAAAAAGTTAGCTATACAGATGGCGTCTTAAATCTGGACGTAATGGTTGCCGATAACCAAGCCGCGCAGGCGCTCCTAAGTAAATTGCAAGCGAACGGTGTCAGTGCGAAATTGGAGGCAAGCTTGCAAAAGGGGGCGTCCACTGAAGCACGATTCAGGGTAGAGGTTAGGCGATAGTGCGCGCTCAGATTCAGTCTTACTGGCAAGCGCGTCAACCCAGTGAAAAAGCGTGGTTGGCGGGCGGGGCGTTGGCCGTTCTTGCAATGCTTTTTTATGTTTATCTACTTATGCCCATGCAAGCAGAACGCAAGCGCCTCGCGGAAAATATGCCGCAATTGCGCGCTCGCGCTGCAGCGCTTGCGCAAAACGCTGCGGAGGCAAAACGTTTACAAGCGACAACACCCGCGCTCACGTCTAGTGATTTACGCGAACAAATTAGCGAAGCCGCGGGTATCCAGGGTATCCCAGATAAAATTAGCGAGCTCGTCATGCTTAACCCCCAAAGCGCTCGCGTGAATTTAAAAGCCGTACCTTTTGATAGCTGCATGCGTTGGTTAAACTACTTGCAAACCCAAAAGGGCCTGCGAGTGGAGAGCATAGAGCTAAGCGCCCTACCGCAGTCGGGCCAAGTGGCGGTAAATGTAACGTTGCAAGCGGCGCGATGAAGTTTAAGGGTGGCAACTTGCTCCTAGCCGGGCTCGGTATTTATTTTGTTTTTCTAATCGTTCAAGCGCCCGCTTATTTGCCCAACCATTTTTTATCGCGGGCCAGCCAAAATCAATTCGTTTTAGAGCAACCGGTCGGCAGTATTTGGCGGGGGTCGGCCACAAGTTTAATAATCCAGCCCGCAGGCGCCCGTGTCCCGCTTAATGAAATTCGCTGGGAGCTATCATTTTTCGCGATGTTCCGGGGGGAGCTGGCTCTGAATTTTACTGTCGAGGATACGCGTTATCCTGCTCAAGGCGCGGTGGCGTTAACTAATCAACGCGTTCATCTCAAGCATTTGCAAGCTCGATTGCCGCCGGCCGCGCTGCTGGCGTTTGCGCCGCAATTTAATACTTGGCAACCAGGCGGGCAATTTTTCGTAAAGGCCGATGACTTTTTATTTACGCCAGATGCACTAAAAGGCACGGCTGAATTTCAGTGGGCGGATGCCAAACTAAACCTAACGCCGGTGCAACCCATTGGTACTTATAGGGCGGCAATTACTGGCACCCAACAAGGTGCCGATATTGTGCTTAATACGCTAAGCGGCCCGTTGGATATTCAAGGCGCGGGTCAGTGGTCGCAAAATCAGGGGCTGAAATTTTCCGGTATAGCACAGGCACGCTCGCAGCGTGAGCAGCTTGCCGGGTTATTAAAAATAATGGGTGAGGATCAAGGCAACGGCCTTTATAAAATTGCCATAAAGTAACGTCGTCATCGAGTTGTAACAAATCTTCGCTACGCTCTCCGGGGTCCCTTACTTAACACGAGGTATTCTAGAGATGAACGATCGCTCCCCTATTGAACCATTAAACGATGCTGACCATAGCGACACCAATGTTTCTAGCAATCCCTCTTTTGATAGTATTCTTCAGGCGCATGTTAGCCGTCGTTCATTTTTAAAGGGTTCCGTGGGCTTGGCTGCGACCACATTTTTCGGCAGCAGCTTGGTGGCCTGTGGTGGAGGTGGCGGCGGATCATCCGACACCAAGGGACTAAAGCTCACCTTTAATGCTGTTCCTAAAAGCTTGGCCGACACGGTAATCGTCCCTGAGGGTTATACCGCCAAAGTGCTGTATCGTTTAGGCGACCCCATTAGCGCCACCGTGCCGGACTACAAAAATGATGGCACCGATAGCGGCGCTTCGCATGCATTGCGCGCCGGAGATCACCACGACGGCATGCACTATTTTGGTGTGGGTGCGGACGGCAAGTACAGCGCAACCGCCGTCGATCGCGGCTTGCTCGTCATGAACCACGAAGCCATTACGTCCGCCTACTTGCACGCGGCGGGCCCCACCATCGTGGGTAGCGGCGCCGCCGCGGTGCGCAGTATCCCGGAGGAAGTTATTAAAGAATTAAATTCGCACGGTGTGAGCGTTATTGAAATCAACAAAGCCGGCGCGAGCTACGATTATAAAAAGGATTCGACGTTTAATCGCCGTATAACTACTTTCACCGAGATGATCTTGGCAGGCCCCGCTGCCAAAACCCCGGCAATGATTACCGCCTATTCAAAAGATGGCTCTAAAACGCGCGGCACCGTTAACAATTGTGCGCACGGTTATACGCCGTGGAACACTTACCTCACTTGTGAAGAAAACTGGGCGGGCTACTTCCGCCGAATTACGGCAACGGACAATCCGAATCGTACCGCTAAAGAATTAACTTCATTTGCGCGTTATGGTGTGGCCGGTAACGGCCGCGAGCTCTGGGCGACAGCCTTGGCAGCCGACCTTGCCGACACTTCGTTCGCGCGCTGGAATACCATGAAATTGGGGACGTCGCTGGATGGCAGCGATGACTTTCGCAATGTGGTTAATACCTACGGGTATAACGTCGAGATCGATCCGTTTAACCCTACTGCCGCGCCAAAAAAACGCACCGCCATGGGCCGTTTTGCGCATGAAGGCGCATGGCCGGGCTTGGTGGTTGCGGGCAAACCACTGGTTTGGTATCAAGGCTGTGATTCGCGCAATGAATATATTTATAAATATGTATCGACCGCCGTGTGGGATCCGGCCGACGCGAACCGGGGCTTGGCGGCCGGTGACAAATATCTGGATGATGGAAAATTATACGTGGCCAAGTTCAACGCCGATGGCACCGGTAATTGGATAGAACTCAAATTTGGCAGCAACAATATTACCGCTAGCAATGCCGTATACGCATTTAGCAATCAAGCCGACGTATTAATTAACACGCGTCTTGCCGCCGATGCCGCGGGTGCGACCAAAATGGATAGGCCAGAGTGGGGCGCGGTGAATCCCTTGAACGGTGAGGTCTATATGACATTGACTAATACCAATGCGGCTAGCCGCCCGGTGTCTGCTGTCGATGCAGCCAACCCGCGTTTTTACAATGACCCCAAGGGAGCTGCCGCTACCGCGCAAACCGGTAACCCCAACGGCCATATCATACGTTGGGCTGAAACCGGTAATGACGTCACGGCGACAACATTTAAATGGGATGTATTTCTTTTCGGCGCGCGTTCCACGGCGAACGCTAGCAACGTTAATGTTTCCAATCTCACCGCAGCCAACGATTTTTCCAGCCCCGATGGCCTATGGTTCGCCAAAAGCGGCTTGCTTTGGATACAAACCGATGACGGCGCGTACACCGATGTGACCAACTGCATGATGCTCGCGGCTGTCACTGGCAAAGTGGGGGATGGCAGCAAAAGGACTATTAATAACGGGGATGGCGCCAATACCAAGATCGTAGACACCTATGTCGGCGCACCTTTAAATGATGCAAACTTACGTCGCTTCCTAGTGGGTCCGAAAGAGGCGGAGATTACAGGTGTTATGGAAACGCCGGATGGCAAAGCATTGTTTGTCAACATTCAGCACCCCGGCGAAGATACGTCACCTAACTTTGCTAGCCCCGCCAGCTTCGGTAGTCACTGGCCCGATGGCGGTAACACGCGGCCTCGCTCGGCGACCATTGTGATTACCAAGAACGATGGTGGCGTCGTAGGCGGAGAGCTGACGTAGCCCAGGGCGAATGAGCTGTAAGCATAGAAGTGTTATTGGTGAAGTCATACGGCCGATCTTAAGTTTAATTGGGTAGAGCTTAGCGCGCACGCAGCCCTAAGCAATGGCGCTTAATCTGACTTATTGGGAACCAAGACTAGGGGTAGCCAAGCCCGTTCGAAGCAAGGCAGCGAGTTCTTCTGCGGCCAGCGGCCCGCTAAAATAGAAGCCTTGACCTTCACCACAACCGTTAGCCTGTAAGAACGCCAATTGCTCGCATGTCTCCACGCCCTCCGCGATGACGCGTTGATTTAAGCTTTTTCCCATATTCACAACGGCAACCACAATAGTAGCGTCGTCGGAGTTAGACGCGGAGCTGGTGATGTCGCGGAGGAACGATTGATCAATCTTTAAGGTATCAATAGGGAAACGCTTCAGATAGCTTAAGCTAGAGTAGCCCGTACCGAAATCATCAATAGCCAGTTTTACACCCATCGCCTTAAGTGACGCCAGCACCTGAGTAGTCGCGTCGACATCATGCATAAGCACGCTTTCCGTTAGCTCTAGCTCGAGAAAGCGCGGCGCCAAACGCGACTCGTTTAATATACTCGCCACACTCTCCAAAAAACCTTTATGCCGAAACTGCA
>CAYYOS010000079.1:0-11830 GCA_964473355.1 uncultured Burkholderiales bacterium
TTTGGACCAGTTTTTATATAATTTTGCCGATCAATTTTGTCAGTTTGAAAAAATTCCGCGCAATGCAATATCGATTGAGCTGGATGGCACCTTAACGACTTGTTTCGACCGCAACCATTTAAATCAGGTGCTATGGAATCTTTGTCGAAATGCCTGGCGCCACAGCAAGCAAGGCGAGGGCTCGGTGCGCTTATATGGGGCTCCGGCCCATCTTTTAAACACCTTACAGATTGACGTGATTGATGATGGCGCGGGCGTGGAGCCGGCCTTACAACATCAGTTGTTTGAGCCTTTTTTCACTACCTCGCCATCCGGAACAGGCTTGGGGCTTTTCATTGCCCGCGAAGTGTGTGAGGCAAACGGCGCCAGCTTGGATTACATCGAAGTGGCGCCCGGCGGCCAGTTTAGGATTTGTTGTCGGGCGGGAAAATGTTAAAACGTAATGGAGACCGGCCCGTTACTCGCGCGCAAGGTGCGCCGCAAGCTTTGATCGTGGATGATGAGGCCGATATACGGGAATTGCTGGAAATCACGCTTTTGCGCATGGGGCTAGAAGTAGATAGTGCGGACAGCGTGGCGCGGGCTCGGGAGTTGCTGCAAGCCAAGACGTATACTTTATGTTTAACCGATATGCGTTTACCGGATGGCGAGGGCCTGGAAGTAGTCCAGTTCATCAGCCAGCATTGCCCCAATCTGCCGGTAGCAGTGATCACCGCCCACGGTAACACGGAGAACGCGGTCGCCGCACTCAAGGCGGGTGCCTTCGATTACCTTGCTAAGCCGGTGGGTTTGGAACAACTGCGCGCAGTCGTGAAAGCCGCATTAAACCTTCCTAAAGAATTTGAGGCAAAACCTTCGTCACGGCAATTACTGGGCGACTCGGCACCGATTGTTCAAGTCCGCGCCTTAATAGAAAAACTGAGTCGAAACCAAGCCCCGGTGTTCATATCTGGCGAATCGGGCAGCGGTAAAGAACTCGCCGCCCGATTAATTCACCAAAGCAGTGCGCGCGCTAAAGCTTTATTTGTTCCGGTCAACTGTGGTGCGATCCCCGAGAACCTCATGGAAAGTGAATTCTTCGGCTACAAAAAAGGGGCGTTTACAGGCGCGGATCAAGATAAAAACGGATTTTTTCAAGCCGCCGATGGCGGAACCTTATTTCTAGACGAAGTCGCGGATTTACCGCTGACCATGCAAGTGAAGTTACTACGGGTGATTCAAGAGAAAAAGGTTCGCAAAGTCGGCGCCACCGCGGAGGAACCTATTGATGTGCGTATTATCAGTGCCACTCATCGCAACCTAAACGAATGCGTAGAGCAGGGTCAATTTCGCCAAGATTTATATTATCGGCTACACGTCATCGAACTTAACATGCCGGCGTTACGCGAGATGCGTGAGGATATTCCGCGCATCACGCAAGAAATTTTAGTGAAACAGGCCAAACAGGTGGGTGTGCCTTTACCCACTATTAGCGATGAGGCCATGCGCGCGCTGGAAGGTTACGATTTCCCTGGAAATGTGCGCGAGCTGGAAAACATTCTAGAGCGGGCCTTGGCGCTGTGTTCTAACGCAGTCATTCTCCAAGAAGATTTGTATCTAACGATCCCTAGCACGGAGACTTCAGCTGCGGCCGAGCCCGGCGCCAAATGGCCGCTGCAGGACTACTTGGATCGTATAGAGAAAGAGGCGATTATTGAAGCCCTGGAAAGAACCCGCTACAACAAAACCGCTGCGGCGAAACTATTGGGTATTACGTTTCGCGCGATGCGCTACCGGCTGGAACGTTTAAATATCGAATAAGCGAGCGTTTGGCTCCCGCAGCGTACCCCCCTACTTGACTAAGGTAATGGGTATGTCCAATAGTTTAATCAAGGATTGCGTTACCGAACCTAGAATTAAATTACTGAGGGCGCTCTGTCCGTGTGTGCCCAGGACAATTTGCGCGATACTTTCTTGTTTAGCGTATTGACCAAGTGTCTGTGCCACCGCGCCGACGCCGATGTGAAAATTGTAAGGAACACCGGCGCCTTCCAACGCTTGCCGAGCACCCGCGAGGGCTTTAATGCCTTCATCGCGGTGATACCGCGAGATATCGGCGGCGTTAATAAACCTTTTAACGTCGCCGGATACGGGCACCTGAACATTTAACAAATGAAGATCCATTGCCTTTAAGTGTGAGCTAAGCGTGACTACATACTGCGTGGCACGTAAGGCGTTGGGCGACCCATCAACAGCGAGGAGTATTTTTAGCATATTAGCCGCCTGAGTTTTTATGTAGAGGTTGCTCGTCGGATCGCGCGAGATCAACAAATTCAGCCTGTTTCCGATGCATGCGAGCCGCCAGCATTTTACCGGCAGTGACCACTAGAAGGGCGCAAGCAATTGGCGCCACATAATGCAACGCGCGTCCCTGCGCCTCTACCCAGCCAATAATGGCGCCATCCGTTACCGCCATTTCACCGGCGACATACCCTAATAAGGCCGCGCCTAACGTGATGATGATGGGAAAACGCTGCATTAATTTTAGTATGACCGTACTGCCATACATAATTAACGGTATGCTAATGAGCAAGCCTAAGGCCAATAATAAAGTGTTCCCCTTGGCCGCCGCGGCAATCCCCACTACATTGTCTAAGCTCATTACGAAATCAGCAAGAATAATGGTTTTAATCGCGGCCATTAGGTTTTCTTTTGGCGGGCGGGTGACATAGTCCTTGTCTTCTGGCAGCAGTAGCCTAATGCCAATGCCGAGCAATAGTATTCCGCCCACTAACTTTAAATAAGGTAATTCTAATAACAGAACCGCAAAAAAAATCAAAATCACGCGCAAAATAATCGCGCCTAAGCTTCCAAAGAATACCGCTTTCTTTTGTTCCGCGGGGTGTAAGGAACGTGCGGCCAACGCGATTACCACCGCGTTATCGCCGCTCAATACGATATCAATGCCGATAATTTGCAACAGAGAAATCCAAAAACCGGGCGTAAATGTCGTTTCCAGCATGAGAATTTTGTAGGGGCGTAGAACGTTGCATGGTAGGGGCCTGGCTCAACGATGTCAAACTTGGCTTGAGTCCGACTAGGCTTTCCCTTACAGTGCTAGCGTTATGGGATTGCTTTCTTTTCTTCACAAGCCGCGCCACTCACCGTTTAGTTATTCTACAGTGGTGATGGCCAGCGCTGCGGATGCGCTCGCGGCGGAAGATTTTCTGGCTGAACTTCAGAAAAAATTTGGCGAGCTGGGGCTAGCCATCACCACGGGCGATTACGCCGGGGCATTCCCCTGGATACACCTGCCCGATGAACCCGCGCAGGCCATAGACTGGCTGGCGAGCAGCGCGGCGCAACGACTCATTTTCCTCAATATGGGTCCCACGTACAGCGTGGCGCCACAAGGAAAAATAGTTTGCTGGATCAACGCCCGGGATCCCGCCCTTGCCTCTCCTCCGGGCGGCCACATTTTTGTCAGTAGCCCGGCATTACTAGCGACCATCCCTGGCGCGATTTTTACTGGCGACCCCTTGTTAAACATCACGCACTTGCCGGAGATAGCCGACCCGGACTGCGCGCGCTTTCAAGAGCAGCGTACCGAAGGGCGGTGGCTGGGTTATTTTGCCGCTACCCGCCAAGGTGAAGAAGACATGGCATACCAAATATTTAGCCGTCTAATACGAGAGCGCATGGGTCTGATGTTGTTAGCCCCCTACGATGTCGCACGAGCGGAGCCGGTCTATCGGGAGGGGCTTAAATATCGCTTGCAAACGATTCGTCACAACCGATTAAGCACGTCTTTTGTCCCGCTTAAAACTCGGGTTTACTACATTGAGGAAGAGAACGCGCGTCGTGATTTGTATGGATGTGCGGATTTTGTGGTGGCCGGAGGTAGCCTTAACGCCGGCGTGGGGGAGCCGGATATCGTCACGCCCTTGCTCAGCGCTCGACCGCTTATCATCGGTCCCGAGGGCAGACAGAGTCGCCTCATACAGGCTGCGATCCAGGCGAACATAGTATGGGCTGCGGAGGATGCGAAACAAATCGTGCAACATGCCTTAGCCATTTTGCAATATCCCGAGGCTGCCAAAGATAAAGCTGAGTTGGCTCGGGCATGGCTACGGGGACAAGCTGGCGCAAGTGCGCGCATAGTGGCGCGCATGCAATGAATAGCCTGTTTACCGGCGAATTTACCGCGGAGGGCTACGGTGAGGGGATACAACAAATCCCGTCGCCCAACTGCGATGCTCGTCCGCCCGGCTGCGTAATCGAACTGATTGTGGTGCACGCGATTAGTTTGCCCCCTGGCGAATTTGGCGGCCCCGGCGTAATCGAATTATTTACCAACCACTTGGACCCCGATGACCATCCTTACTATGCCAGCATCGCCCAACTGCATGTCTCCGCACATTTTTTTATTCGCCGTGACGGCGCAACCATGCAGTTTGTTTCGTGCTTGCAACGCGCTTGGCATGCTGGTCAATCCGAGTGGCGGGGCCGGAGCAATTGTAACGATTTTTCCATCGGTATCGAACTCGAAGGTAGCGATGAACTACCCTTTGAAGACGCGCAGTATGCCGCGCTTAGTCAGTTAATTTTCTCTCTGCAGCGGATTTTCCCCATCCAAGAAGTCACGGGGCACAGCGACATTGCACCCGGGCGGAAGACCGACCCCGGTCCCCATTTCAATTGGCAGCGCCTAGGCATATGCAAATAATATTGGCCCATAAAAAAAATCAAAATTCTCTTGACACGCTCGATTAAGTCACTAGAATTAGTTCCTATCCTTAAGTCTCAACACAATATATAGTGGTTGAGTCGATTTACCCTAAAAACGGGAGCACCCTTAATTATGCGCATAGCGACCGAAGACGCTACCCCCAATTTTACCAATTTTAGTTTTGCCGATATGCCCGCCGCCGCCGAAAACCCCTACGCTCAATACAAAATAATCCGCCGCAATGGTTCGGTGGTTGCCTTTGAACCAAGCAAAATTTCCATCGCGCTCACTAAAGCCTTTATCGCGGTAAACGGCGGTCAGGGTGCCGCGTCGGCACGTATTAGGGAGATGGTTACGACTCTGACCGAGGCGGTAGTCAATGCGCTATTGCGACGCCAGCCGCACAGCGGCACTTTCCATATAGAAGATATCCAAGACCAGGTGGAATTGGCCCTAATGCGGTCCGGGGAGCACGATGTAGCCCGTTCCTATGTATTGTATCGGGAGGAGCGCACCCGAGAGCGGGCGAAGCAAGCGGTCATCACCGCGGACACGCCCTTGCATATTCTCAAAAATGGCCAGCGGGTTCCGCTGGATTTAGGAAAATTAAAAACCCTAGTGGAAGCGTGTTGCCAGGATTTGGGCAAATCGGTCAACCCCCAAGCTATTTTAACCCCCACCTTAAAAGACCTGTATGACGGGGTGCCAGCTGACGAAGTATTTCGTTCTCTGGTGTTATCTGCGCGCGCCCTCATCGAGCAGGACCCGGCTTATAGTTTTGTCAGTGCGCGACTACTTTTGCACAATGTTCGCCGCGAAGTGCTGGGTGACGAAACTACCCACGCAGCGATGGCAACCCGTTACGCTGAGTATTTTCCGGGTTTTATTACCCAAGGCATACAAGCAGAGTTACTCGATGAACGCCTGGGTCAATTCAACTTAAAGCAGCTAGCGCTTGCCCTTAAACCCGAACGCGATTTGCAGTTTGGCTACTTAGGACTGCAAACCCTATACGATCGATATTTTTTACATATAGACGGCCGCCGCATTGAGCTGCCGCAAGCCTTCTTTATGCGTGTTGCCATGGGGCTGGCATTGAATGAAGTAAAACGCGAAGAGCGAGCTATTGAATTTTACAACGTGCTTTCTAGCTTCGATTTTCTAAGCTCTACCCCGACACTCTTTAATTCCGGTACGCGGCGCTCGCAATTATCCAGTTGCTATCTCACTACGGTGGCTGACGATTTAGACGGAATTTACGAAGCGCTCAAAGAAAATGCCTTACTCTCTAAATTTGCCGGGGGCTTGGGCAATGACTGGACGCCTGTCCGGGCTATGGGCTCGCATATTAAGGGTACTAACGGTAAATCGCAAGGTGTGGTGCCTTTTCTAAAAGTGGTGAACGATACCGCCGTCGCCGTGAACCAAGGCGGCAAGCGCAAGGGCGCCGTGTGCGCCTACTTGGAAACTTGGCATTTGGATATCGAGGAATTTTTGGAGTTGCGGAAAAATACCGGCGATGATCGCCGCCGTACCCATGATATGAATTCCGCCAATTGGATACCCGATCTTTTTATGAAGCGCGTGATGGAGGGCGGCGAATGGACGCTTTTCTCGCCCTCGGACGTCCCGGATTTACACGATAAATGGGGCAAGAAATTTGAAGAAGCTTATATCGCCCACGAAGCCGCAGCGGCAAGAGGCGAGCTCAAGCTATTTAAGAAGATCCCCGCTTTGCAACTCTGGCGCAAGATGCTTTCCATGCTTTTTGAAACTGGCCACCCTTGGATCACGTTTAAGGATCCGTGCAACATCCGCTCGCCACAAAACCATGTGGGCGTGGTCCACAGCTCAAATTTATGCACGGAAATTACGCTGAATACCGGCCCGGATGAAATCGCGGTATGTAATTTGGGTTCGGTAAATCTGGTCGCTCACTTAAAAGATGGCAGCTTGGATTCTGCCAAACTGTCGCGTACCGTGGCGACCGCCATGCGTATGCTAGATAACGTTATCGACATTAATTATTACGCGGTAGCAAAGGCGCGTAACTCCAATTTAAAACATCGGCCTGTAGGCTTAGGCATTATGGGTTTCCAGGATTGCTTGCACCAAATGCGGATTCCCTATGCGTCGGACGCCGCCGTGGAATTCGCTGACCGTTCCATGGAAGCTGTCACTTACGCGGCTTACTGGGCGTCCACCGAGTTGGCTAAAGAGCGCGGGAAATACTCAAGCTTCGAAGGATCTTTATGGTCTCGGGGGATCTTGCCGCAGGATAGCCTTGCTCTCTTAACCGCAGAGCGCGGCGGATATGTGGAGGTAGATTCTTCCGCGACCTTAGATTGGGATGCCTTACGCGAGCGAATTAAGCAATACGGGATGCGCAATTCCAACTGCGTGGCAATCGCGCCTACCGCCACCATCGCTAATATTATTGGCGTATCGGCGAGCATAGAACCCACCTATCAAAATCTCTATGTGAAATCCAATCTTTCCGGGGAATTTACGGTCGCCAATAGTTATTTAGTGCGCGACCTTAAAGCATTGGGATTATGGGATGAAGTCATGATTGCGGACCTCAAATATTTTGATGGCGCGCTGGCAAAAATCGACCGCGTGCCCCAGGAAATCCGCGAACTTTATGCCAGTGCTTTTGAAATTAGCCCGAAATGGATAGTGGAGGCCGCATCCCGCCGCCAAAAATGGATAGATCAGGCGCAGAGTTTAAACATATATATGGCCGGTGCGTCGGGAAAAAAATTAGATGAAACCTATAAACTTGCTTGGGTAAGAGGACTCAAAACCACTTATTACTTGCGTACCCTGGGTGCCAGCCATGCGGAGAAATCTACCGGTAAAGTGGGCACCCTTAACGCGGTGCCCTCGGGTGTCAGTGACGATAATGTCAAGCTATGTTCTATAGATAATCCTGAATGTGAGTCTTGCCAATAGGTGAGAGGAGAGAAAATGTTAAGTTTTGAAGAAGAAACCAGCGAACCGGCGCTATTTAATAGCGGTGCCTATAGCGAGACCCCCAGCGAAAAGCCAGACGCGTCGGCTCGGGTGCGCGTGGAAGATAAAAGCATCATTAACAGCCGTGCGGACGTTAATCAACTCGTGCCGTTTAAATATAAGTGGGCTTGGGAAAAGTATTTGGCGGCTTGCGCTAATCATTGGATGCCGCAGGAAGTAAATATGAGCCGGGATATCGCCTTATGGAAAGACCCTAACGGCTTAACCGAAGATGAGCGGCGCATTGTTAAACGCAATCTAGGCTTCTTTGTCACGGCTGATTCCTTGGCGGCGAATAATATCGTTTTAGGTACTTACCGTCATATTACCAACCCGGAATGCCGTCAATATTTATTGCGCCAAGCCTTCGAGGAAGCTATCCATACCCACGCTTATCAATACATTGTGGAAAGCTTAGGCCTAGACGAAGGCGAGATATTTAATAGCTATCACGAAATCTCCAGCATTCGCGAAAAGGATGAATTTTTATTGCAGTTCATTGATACCTTGACCGACCCCCACTTTACTACCGGCACGCCGGAGGCAGACCAAAAACTTCTGCGCGCCCTAATTGGTTTTGCCGTCATCATGGAAGGGATTTTCTTCTACGTGGGTTTTGTGCAAATTTTAGCCTTGGGCCGGCAAAATAAAATGACCGGCGCGGCAGAACAGTATCAGTACATTCTTCGCGATGAGTCCATGCATTGCAATTTTGGCATTGACGTCATCAACCAAATAAAAATGGAAAATCCCCATCTATGGACCGTGGAATTTAAAGAGGACGTGCGCGGTCTTATCAAAAAAGGTGTGGAACTAGAATACCGTTATGCGGAAGATACGATGCCACGTGGCGTATTGGGGTTGAATGCGGCCATGTTTAAGGAATATTTGCGCTTTATCGCGAATCGCCGCTGCCAACAAATTGGCTTGGACGAATTGTATCCGGGCGCCAATAACCCCTTTCCTTGGATGAGCGAGATGATGGATTTAAAAAAGGAAAAGAATTTTTTCGAGACCCGCGTCACGGAATATCAAACAGGCGGTGCCTTAGTCTGGGATTGATTTGGGGCTTCGAGGCTACGCCTTGAAGCATTTTGTCGTGTCAAAAATGAAAGGAGTTGCACATGCCTTCAAAAGCTAAAAAGCCAGCAGCAAAGAAACCAGCACCAAAGAAGAAGTAGGGTAGGCAACGGCCAGCGAGTCTGGTATTGCTGGCCGTCTTCCAACTTGGCTAAAGGGGGATCTATGCTAGGGGATTTTCATATTATTAAGGTGGCGTCGCGATCCGGCGCCGCTCTATTTACCGTTGAAGCAATAACGGCAGAGTTTCAAGGTCAAGTTCATAAAGAGATCTTTGACGTCGTCGTGAATATTCTCCCTGGGGCGAGCGAAGAAGAAATAGCTGTCACTACCCAGGCGGCCGTGGAAAATTATCTCAGGAAAAACATTTTTAAGGAGCCTGAGTCTAGGACGCCGATGACCGCACACTTATAGGGGGTCTTTTAGGCAAACAACACCTCGAGCAGCGGCAACTAGCCAGGCGTCGGTAATTTATTCAATGTTTAATCAGAAGCCGTTTGTGCTGCAAGCAATGCTGGGCCAAGCAACCCGGCCCTATCGTTCAATATTACTCTAACTGGCATGGCTGCTAACAAGGGTCGCATCCGGCCCTTATTAAGAAAGGCCTTAAGAAATATGCCATTGTCCAACTCCGGCAAAATTTTTGGCGCGATGCCACCACCGAGTAACACACCGCCTTTGCTCATTATTTTCAGCGCGAAATTGCTTGCTTCAGCGCCATAGAGGCGGAGAAACATCCCTAGGGCTTCCCTGCAAATTTCGTCGCGGCCCGATATGGCGGCACTAGAAATCGCGGCCCCGGCATCTCCCGCTGATATCTCTGCCGCTAGCCAATCGGGCGCTGGGACTTTATGATAATAGCGTAGAAAGTCGTGCAGGTTACGTAGCCCTATCCCTGATACCACCCGCTCCCAACTTACATGCTCATGTTCTTTTTGCAAATGCGTTAACAACGCCATCTCTAATTCACTACCGGGGCTAAAGCTAGCATGACCGCCTTCTGTTGCAAAAGGCCGGTGCCGGGCGCCATCCCAATACAGCCCCGCCTCACCTAAACCGGTGCCCACCGCGACTATGGCCATATTGCCGATTGCATGGCTAACACCCGTCTGCAAAGTATAAAAGTCTTCCGGGTTTAACGCGGGCAAACCGTACGCCATTGCCTCGAGGTCATTGAGGAATGTACAACGGCTTAAATTAAATTGTTTTTGCAAGGCGTCGGCATCGATATGCCAGGGCAGGTTAGTCGTTTGCACGGTACGGCCCTGAATAGGTCCGGCAATGCCGAACGCAGCATGTCTGGGGACTGCAATACCATGAAGAAATTCGTCCAGCACGGCGGCAAAGTTTTCATACGCTGGGCTGGGGTAGCTCCGCTCATGTTTCACGGTTAGCGCAGTACCGATTACCTCAATAATAGCCAAGCGCGTTTTTGTTGCGCCGATATCGCCGCTCAGTACCCGCATAATGTTCTAAGAACTCATCCCTTGGCCTTTGCCCTTAGGGTCGTTGGCATCAAAGGGGTCCGTTAGTTGAATTGCCTGAGAGTTACCCCATGCCTCTAAATCTGCCACTTCCACCCCCAGCCACCAAAGCTTTCCGACGGTGTCCGCGGCGCACCCGCCTACGAGTTTTTGATCGGGCTCAAGTAAGATATGATGAGAGTATTCCAGTGCTTCGTCGGGGCTGCGAAATATTTTCCAGAGTACCACCCGATCTTTTTTTGGATCGGCAGGCAGCGCATGTTCTTGCTTGAGCAGCCCGCGAACCTGATTATCGCGTTCCGTTGTTTGCATAGCTTCTCCTTCTGAGGTTGACAGCCGGTAAACGTATGAAAATTTTTTTGTCTTTCATTGTAACCTTAACATGGGCACCGTTTGCGCTTGCTTGGGTAACCATTCCAACCAATGATCCCAACATTCTTTTCGAAATTGATGAGAAAAGCATTAGCAAACAGGGCGACCTGCTTAAGTTCGTAGAAAAATTAACCTACTTAAAACCTCATCAAGCCGACATTGTTTCCGGAAAAATTATTTACGAAAAAAAAGTTATTCGCCTTATCCATTGCACGCAAAAAACCCAAGGCGTGTTACAAGGCACCCTCTATGGGGAGAATTCAAGTCTTATCGAATCGGTCACGTTTGCAGAATCTAAAGTTAGTATGCAGGCTATTCCTACGGGTACGTTAGCGGAAGCCGAGCGCGAACTTGTTTGCGCTACTGCAGCCGCCACACCTTAGTTAGACCGGCCAACCTTAAAATTACTCATTAATCCGCAGACGGCGTACCCGGCGGAGCAGCAACCGTACATCAGCGGGGGGACTATGCCGCCCATAACGAAGCTCGGCATATAGCGCGATGATGGGCGCAACTTTACCCCCCAAGCGGGGGCGGTGAAGGTTAACGCGGCGTAAAAAATCCAGCGGACCTTCGCTGGGCGCGCGTACGATACCTTTTTTTGCCAGCTTCCTGCAAAGCAGTTGATATGCCCGTAGCGCCGGGTCGGCCCTAACTTTGCCTGGCAGACGTAACATAAATAACGCTATAAATAAGGTGGCGATGCCCATAGTCAGTGCCAGACCTATTGTCATATCGCGCCATGAGAACAGGCCAAATTGCGACAAGAACTGTTTTTGCCGCTCCGTCCCGTAGCCCAACACCCATTGGTTCCAGCGATTATTAACGGCGTCCCAGGAAAAACGCAGCTGCCGCGCCCAGTCATTTTCTGGTCTTATCATAAACGGGACAAACGCATCATCCGGTAGGGCGCTACCCAAGCCGCTTTCTATGCGTAGTGGTGACACGGCCGCAGTGGGATCTACGCGTATCCATCCCGCTCCCGCCAGCCATACCTCGCTCCAAGCATGCGCGTCGGACTGCCGCACCAGCATATAGTTGTCCACCGGATTTATCTCGCCGCCCTGATACCCGGTCACCACGCGTGCCGGAATACCCGCCGCGCGCATCAGTACCACAAAACTACTGGCGTAGTGCTCGCAGAAGCCACGGCGCGTGTTAAATAAAAAAT
>CAYYOS010000080.1:0-11697 GCA_964473355.1 uncultured Burkholderiales bacterium
ACAAACTTTGTCCGGCTAAGCGCTGCAATACCTTAGGCTGGTCGGAATGCATGCGTGTGCCGCGCCCGGCAGCGAGAATAACAACATTTAAAGACGACATGGGAGCAGTATACCGAGCGCGAATAAATTTAGGAAATGTAGGTTACGCGGGTTGTGTTACAAATAGGCTGGGAACTGAAGATTTTTGGTCGGTAATAAAGCCAGACTTATTTCAATTCGCAATAAAGGGAGAACAAGGCGGCAAGGACGAGGCGACGAAGACAGTACACGTAGTACGGCTAGGAGCCGAGGACGAAGCCAACGCAGTTATCGTTTTATTCGGATTGAAATTACCGTTGTCTATTTCTTAATTTCTGTATCGCCTGAATCTGCGCCACCGCTTGCGCAAGTTCCGCCTGTGCTCGCGCATAATCCATAGACGAACTGCGATCTTTCATCGCTTCCTCGGCTTTTTCTTTTGCCGCCAAGGCTTTTTCTTCGTCCAAATCTTTACCGCGTATTGCCGTATCAGAAAGCACGGTGACCACTTGCGGTTGCACTTCTAAAATGCCGCCGGAAACATAAATTAGTTCCTCAGCGTTTTGATTGGGGATTTTAATTCTAATTGTGCCGGGTTTGATGCGCGTTAAAAGCGGCGCGTGGCGCGGATAAATCCCCACTTCGCCCATTGCTGCGGGTACCACGACAAATTCCGCTATTCCGGAAAAAATAGCGTGTTCGGCGCTGACGATATCAACGTGTAGTGTCATGGCCATTATTGAATTGTTTTAGCCTTCTCTACGGCTTCGGCAATAGACCCCACCATATAAAACGCTTGTTCCGGCAAGCTGTCGTATTCACCCGCGACGATGCCCTTGAACCCGGCGAGCGTATCTTTCAGCGGCACATACTTACCGGGGCTGCCGGTAAACACTTCCGCCACAAAAAACGGCTGCGACAAAAAGCGCTGAATCTTTCGGGCACGCGCGACGATTAATTTATCTTCGGGCGAAAGTTCGTCCATCCCTAAAATGGCGATGATGTCGCGCAATTCTTTATATCGTTGCAACGTGCTTTGCACGGACCGGGCTACCGTGTAGTGTTCCTCGCCCACCACTAAAGGGTCCAGCTGGCGCGAGGTTGAATCCAAGGGGTCCACTGCGGGATAAATGCCGAGCTCGGCCACTTGTCGCGATAACACCACGGTCGCGTCTAAGTGCGCAAATGTCGTAGCCGGCGACGGGTCAGTTAAGTCATCGGCGGGAACGTACACCGCTTGAATACTAGTGATGGAGCCCGTTTTTGTCGAAGTAATGCGCTCTTGTAAACGCCCCATTTCTTCGGCCAAGGTAGGTTGATAGCCCACCGCAGAGGGCATACGCCCCAAGAGCGCAGAGACTTCAGTCCCCGCCAAGGTATAACGATAAATGTTATCGATAAAGAGCAAAACGTCGCGGCCTTCATCGCGAAAAAATTCTGCCATGGTCAAGCCAGTTAAGCCGACGCGCAGACGATTGCCCGGTGGCTCATTCATTTGTCCATACACCAACGCGACTTTATCCAGCACGTTGGAATCTTTCATTTCATGATAGAAGTCATTGCCTTCGCGGGTGCGCTCGCCGACGCCCGCGAACACGGAAAAGCCGCTGTGCTCAGCGGCAATATTACGAATTAATTCCATCATGTTCACCGTTTTTCCCACGCCGGCACCACCAAATAAACCCACTTTGCCGCCTTTAGCGAACGGGCAAATAAGATCAATCACCTTGATGCCGGTTTCTAATAACTCGGTCGAGGCACTTAGCTCATCAAACGCGGGCGGTTTGCGGTGTATAGGCCACACGGCTTCGTTGCCAATGTCGCCCTGGTCATCAATGGGCCGGCCAAGGACATCCATAATGCGGCCCAAGGTTTTCGGCCCCACTGGAACAGAAATTGGTTGGCCGGTCCCGGACGCGATCATTCCACGACGCAGGCCATCCGTGGACCCCATGGCAATGGTACGCACCACGCCGTCGCCAAGCTGCTGCTGCACTTCTAAGGTTAAATCGGGGTCCGCCATTTTTAGGGCGTCATAAATTTTCGGCATACCCTCGCGGGAAAATTCTACGTCCACCACCGGCCCAATAATTTGGACTATTTTTCCGTCACTCATACCCATCCTTGCTTAATAAAATTCGTTATACTGCGGCGGCACCCGCCACGATTTCTGACAACTCTTTGGTGATCGCCGCCTGGCGAGTTTTGTTGTAAATCAATTTCAGTTCATCGATAACGTTGCCTGCATTGTCTGAGGCAGACTTCATCGCCACCATACGTGAGCTTTGCTCGGACGCCATGTTTTCTGCGACGCCTTGATAAATTAGGGATTCGATATAGCGCACCATGAGTTCGTCGATTACCGTTTTGGCGTCGGGCTCGTAAATATAATCCCAGTGGCCCGTCGCCGCGCCTAAGGTTTCGCCGGTCAGCGGCAACAATTGTTGCAGCACCGGCTCTTGCTTCATGGTGTTAATAAAACGTGTATAAGCGATGTATAAAACGTCGATGGTGCCGGCACTATAGGCGTCCAGCATGATTTTCACGGGGCCGATTAAACGCTCCATATGCGGCGTGTCCCCCAGCCCGGTAATCTGCGAGGCGATCGATGCGCCCAAGCGCTGCATGAATCCCAAGCCTTTGCCGCCTAAGGCGGCTACCTCCACCTCCACGCTTTGCCCCTGCCATTCTTTCAACTGGTTTAGCGCTAAGCGCAGCACGTTGGTATTGAGTCCGCCGCACAGACCCTTATCGGAAGTCACAACGATGATACCGGCCCGCTTAATTTGCTCGCGCGAGCTTAAAAAAGGATGGCGGTATTCTAGGTTTGCTTGGCTCATGTGCGCTGCCACATTGCGCATTTTTTCGGCATAAGGCCGGGCGGCACGCATGCGCTCTTGAGCTTTACGCATTTTCGACGCTGCCACCATTTCCATGGCGCGCGTAATTTTCTGCGTATTTTGCACGCTGCGAATTTTGGTGCGAATTTCTTTGCCGCCGGCCATTTTTTAGTTCCCTAATAAACCGCAGTGGACGTGAAATCTTCCATGGCGGCAGCCAATAATTTTTCCGTATCCGCGTCGATGTCTTGGCTGGTTTCAATTTTTTCCATGACGGCAGCGTGCTTGCTTTTCATAAAGGCGCGCAGGGCGGATTCAAAAGCCAGCGCTTTTTTAACATCCACTTTATCCAGGTAACCCTTGTTTACGGCAAACAAGGTCATGGCCATTTCCGAAATGCTCATGGGCGAATACTGCACTTGTTTCATGAGTTCGGTCACCAAGCGGCCGCGCTCTAATTGTTTGCGGGTGGCTTCATCCAAGTCCGAAGCAAACTGCGCAAATGCCGCCAGTTCGCGATATTGCGCCAAGGCTAAACGAATACCGCCGCCCAGTTTTTTAATTACTTTGGTTTGCGCCGCGCCACCAACCCGGGACACCGACAAGCCCGCGTTAATCGCCGGGCGTATGCCAGCGTTAAACAAATCGGTTTCCAAAAAGATTTGTCCGTCAGTAATGGAAATCACGTTGGTAGGCACAAACGCGGAAACGTCGCCCGCTTGGGTCTCAATAATGGGCAGCGCCGTTAAGGAGCCCGTTTTGCCTTTAACCGCGCCGTTGGTAATTTTTTCAATATGCGCAGCATTGACGCGCGCGGCGCGTTCCAGCAAACGCGAATGCAAATAAAACACGTCACCGGGATAAGCTTCGCGGCCCGGCGGGCGGCGTAGCAATAGAGAGATCTGGCGGTAAGCCCACGCCTGCTTAGTTAAATCATCATAAACAATTAGGGCGTCGCGCCCGCTATCGCGAAAATATTCACCCATGGCGCAGCCGGAATAGGGCGCAATATATTGCATCGCCGCCGAATCCGAGGAGGTTGCCGCCACCACAATGGTGTGGCCCATGGCGCCATGCTCTTCTAATTTACGCACGACGTTGGCAATCGACGAAGCCTTTTGCCCTATGGCAACATAAATACAAGTGACGCCCGTGCCCCGCTGGTTGATGATCGCGTCGATGGCCACGGCGGTTTTGCCGGTTTGCCTATCGCCAATAATAAGCTCGCGCTGACCGCGGCCAATGGGCACCATCGCGTCCACCGCTTTTAAACCGGTTTGCAAAGGTTGTGAAACCGATTGCCGGCTGATAACGCCCGGCGCAACTTTTTCAATAGGCGACGTCAGCGTGGTGGCAATTGGCCCTTTACCGTCTATTGGTTGGCCCAAAGCATCTAGCACGCGGCCGGTTAGCCCTTCGCCCACCGGCACTTCTAAAATTCTGCCCGTACATTTAACCGTATCGCCTTCGGAAATATGCTCGTAATCGCCAAGCACCACCGCGCCCACCGAATCACGCTCTAGATTTAATGCGAGCCCAAAGGTGTTGCCGGGAAACTCCAACATCTCGCCTTGCATTACATCCGACAAACCATAAATGCGCACGATACCGTCGGTAACTGATACCACCGACCCTTGGGTGCGCGTTTGCGCCGCCAAAGTTAAATTCTCGATTTTGTTTTTAATGAGATCGCTGATCTCGGCTGGGTTTAGTTGCACGTTTTTCCTTTACAGTTTTAGCGTTGTCGCCATATTGTCGAGCTTGGAGCGGACGGTGCCGTCTATCACCACGTCGCCCACTTGTACTTTAATGCCGCCGATCATTTCCGGATCAAGCACCACTTGCGCTTTAATTTTGCGTTTGAAACGACGCTCCAGATGCGTTACCAGTTCTGCAAGTTGATTATCATTTAGGGCGTAAGCCGAAACGATGTGGGCATCAATTTCCCCTAAGCGCGCCGCGCGCAAGGTTTCAAAAATTTCTTGAATTTGTGGCGCCACCACCATGCGTCCATTTTCCAACAAAAGGCTTACTAACTTTTTTCCGGCATCGTTCAAACGCGATTCGGCGATGGCTGAGAGCGCGCCTTCCACTTCTTTGGTTGTCAGTTGCGGGTTGCTGATTAAGCTTTGCACTTGCGGGTGCTTAGCCAGTTGCGCGATAAATTCCAGCATGTCTGACCATAGCTTGCCGCTATTGCCTTCTTCCGATAATCGAAAAATGGCCTCGGCATAGGGTCTAGCGATGGTAGCGTATTCCATAACTTAAAATTCGGTTTTAAGTGCGGTTAAAATATCGGCGTGGGCTTTGGCGTCGACTTCTCGGCGCAAAATTTTCTCGGCACCGGCGACGGCTAATTTCGCCACCTCTTCGCGTAGCGCTTCTTTAGCGCGAAAGGTTTCTTGTTCAATTTCAGCTTTAGCACCCGTTACCAAACGTTCTGCTTCGACGCGCGCTGAGGACTTCGCCTCCTCAACAATTTCCGCACTACGCTTGTCTGCCTGCGCAATGATGTCGGCAGCCTTTTGCTTGGCTTCTTTAAGCTGCTCTACGGCTCGTTTCGAAGCCAATTCCAGCTCATGCCGGCCCCGTTCGCCCGCCGCCAAGCCGTCGGCAATTTGCTTTTTACGCTCGGCCAATGCTGCCGTAATTGGCGGCCATACAAAACGCATACAAAACCAAACAAATAAGAAGAATGCGATCGCCTGTCCAAAGTAAGTTGCATTAATGTTCATCGTCTTACCCTTTTATTTCGCTTATTACCATTTGTTACTATCTCTTAAGAGTGCGCTCCATTCCAGAAAGCAATTGAGCCGAGAACGCGAAAGCGAGGAGAGGCCCGGCGAAGACAGCACATGTAAGTGCGGCAAGATGGGCCTGACGAAGCTGACAAAGTTGTCGGTTTAATTGCAAGCTGGAATTAGCCGCCGACGACCGCGAATAGAATATACATCGAGATACCCACAGCAATCATCGGGACCGCGTCAACCAAGCCCATAACGATAAAAAATTGGGTGCGCAACATCGGGATTAATTCAGGCTGGCGCGCCGCACCTTCCAAAAAGCGGCCACCTAAAATGCCGATGCCCACCGCGGCACCTAACGCGCCTAAGCCCATCATGATCGCGCCGGCTATGTACAACAATGCTTGTTCCATGTAAATCTCCTGGTTTATAAATTAATAATTCTTTAGTGGTGTTCCTGGTGTGCCATGTCGAGGTACACGATGGTGAGCGTCATGAAAATAAAGGCTTGCAGCGTCACAATCAAGATGTGAAAAATCGCCCAGGCCAACTGCAGCACGCCGGCAAACGTTCCCAGCACTAATCCCGCGCCGTACATCAGGGCAATTAAGATAAAAATCATTTCGCCTGCATAAAGATTGCCAAACAAACGCAAGGCCAATGAAACGGGCTTGGCGATAAGGTTAACGCCTTCCAAAAAGATGTTTGCCGGCAAACCCCATTTGCCGAAAGGCTGCAGGGTAAGCTCGCGGGCAAAACCGCCAACACCTTTGGACTTAATGCTGTAATAAATAATCATAAGGAACACTGCGGTCGCCATGCCGAAGGTGGCGTTCGGATCAGTTGTAGGCACAACCTTAAAATACGGCGCCCCACCCAAGTGGGCAACAAAAGGCAGCAAATCGATGGGCACCAGATCCATCAGATTCATGAGCAAGATCCAGACAAAAATCGTCAGCGACAAAGGGCCGATCCATAGGTTCTTGCCGGAAAATGAACCGCGCACGCTGGAGTTAATAAAATCGACTATCCATTCAACAAAATTCTGCGCACCACTGGGCACACCCGCCGTGGCACGCTTAGCGATGCGCGAAAACAGAAAGATGAATAACAGCCCGAGTCCCAAAGAAAACGCCATGGTATCGACATTGATTGCCCAAAACCCCATTTCTTTCGCTTCCGCCGGGCTTTGCGCGATACCTAAGGTGCCATCGGCTTTGCGGCCGTAGGTCAGGTTTTGCAGATGGTGCTTAATGTATTCCGAGGAAGTAAGTGTTTCTTCAGCCATGCTCGTGTCGCTTCTTTTGCGTAACCGCGTATAGTAACCAAATTAATTGACCTGCCACGAATCCGCCCACCACGCCCAACGGATCCAACTCCAGCGGCCCCATGCCCGCCGCCAACAGTAGTGCAACGGCGATAAACCGCTCCAGGCCGGAGAGAAAAAACGAGCGCAACTCACGATGCGCATCAAGATGCGGCCGCCGCGCCGCCCGCCAAACCATAAGCAATGTATTGATAAGCGCGACACCAGCCCCGTACAACGTGGCTAGCGCGGCTGATTCGTCGGCTAGGGATAAGCTGGCAACACCAACTATCAGCGCAGCAAAAAGTTGCAGTCTGATGATGCCGGTGCCGTCTGTCCGAACTTGTGTAGCCACGCCGCGTGAAATCAGAGGATTCTAATATAGGAGCGGGGCGGCGTCAATGTTTTCGGAGCTTTGAGTATTGCTCGAGGACACGTGAATGGGCTTGCCGTGTGATAAAGTATAAAGTTAATCAATCCCGTGGATTGAATTCACGAGCACCGCCCATGGCCTATTTGGCGCGCAGATGATGTTTCACGTCAAGCCAGAGGTTTTGGAGAAGTCAGTTTTTTTCTTATTTTTGGTATGATAGTGGCATTCCTTCTCTCGCGTTTTTTCTTTAGAGGCATAGGGCGATGATCTATTTGCGATTTACTTTCCTAATTGTGTTTTGTACGCTGACCACGTCCGGGGCTGCAGCTGAAGTGTGGAATCCCAACCCCAACGTCACGCTCTCCGTTGTCGGTAACCCTAACAACTGGATTTTGTTTCGCACGCCGGGGCAGGTCCTGGAAGAGGGCTTCGCGATCAAGCTTGTATCCCCCTCAGGACAACCCTTGCGGGGACTGGAGGTGGAATTTTTAGTTAGTAGACCGTTGCAAATAGGAGGTTTGCCACAAGTCATCCCTCCTGACGCATTGTATGGGCGCTTCGCCGCACCTAATGGTTGGGTGCGGGCATATACGGATGAAGAGGGAATCGCGCGATCTGGCCCATTTATCAGCGGTACTTTGAGTGGCTCCTATCGAGTTCATGTGGGGGTTTATGTCTCCTTTTATCCGGCAAACCAGGTGTTGGGGGAGCCCCCCGGTCCTAGCGCCTCATTCCAAATCACCCAAGTATTGGATGCGCCACTAGCCATCATTGATCTCTCCTCCGGCCCCGCAGTGGGGCCTACCCAACGTTGCAATACGGGAGCTTCTAGCGAAATTGTTCTCTCGGGCTTAAGCGGTGAAACTATGGGGCGAATTCTACGAGCGGTGGAACAGCCCGAGAAGGACCCCAGTTTATATTCACGGCTATGGGCGCCACGTCAGGCCAGGACACAAAACTTTTCTAAGGTGATTCTGTCCATGGATCCGCTCCAGGATATACCGGAAATGGTTACCGCGATCCGCGCCGACCCATTGGTTACCGCGCTGGGGTTTTCCTCGGTGCACGATAACGGGGGGATATGTTTAGCCGCGTTTTTGCCACCTTCTTTTCAGCGCGCCACCGAATACTACAACACCAGCCTTAAACACTACTTTCTTTCGAGTTCCGCAGAAGAGAATGCGAGTATCGATTCGGGTAGGGCGGGCCCTGGCTGGGTAAAAACTGGCGAATCATTTCAGACTATCCCACCTAATAGTTGTGATCAGAGCGACAGGGTATTCCGTTTTTATGGCCCGGGGCCAAACTCGCATTTTTATACCGCAGACCCCAATGAATGCGGCGGCTTGCGCACACAGAAATCCGGCTGGAACGCCGAGGGCGTTGCGTTCGGCGCTAAGCTCCCGCAGAATGGATTATGTCCTAGCGCCCTCTACACACCGGTCTATCGGTGGTATAACAACCGCTGGATGTTTAATGACTCCAACCATCGTTACACAATTAAATCCGACATCTACCAACAGATGATCGCCCAGGGATGGATAGGGGAAGGTGTGGCGCTGTGTGTACGCGATGGGAAGTAACCTGGCAAGCTTAGTTTAGAAGTCAGCGTCCTACGGGATTCGGCTTCCCAAACGAAGGGAAGCTATATGATGACGCGGCTATCGATTTCCGATCTTGCCTGCTGATCGCAGCAGCGGCTAATTCCAATCCGTGTACCCCCAAAAGATTCAATCGGCATTCGGTTCCAATTCTTGATTTAGCTGTAAGCCCTATAACTTTCGGCTTATACCTTTTGCCATATTTACACCTTAGCTTTCCTTCATCATAGTGAAGTCATGTAGGCTGGCCGCGGCACCAGCTTGGCCGAATCTAAGCCAGGCACCGGGTTAGCGGCATCCATCGGAAATGGGGAGGGTCAAATGTTGAACTTGCTAAACTATAGAGTATTAAAGCACGGCGCGTTGGCGGCTCTGGTCGTTGCCGCGTTTGTGAGCTCGGGCTGCACATCGCCCATCCGCATCTTAAAGCCCGACCGTAACAATCCTTTCGATCCCGTTACACGAGTGGAAGTGGCTTTCGAAACAAAATTCAATCCTAGCCTGCCTTGGCACGTGGAGCTCGACGGCATCAATCTCAGCGGATTCTCGCCCGCACCCGCGCCCGGAAAGATCTCGAGTGTGCCGATCGTGATCACCGGTGCAAGCGTACACACGATTAAGGCAACCGCGACTTGCGGTACGTTTTGTGTTTATAACAGCGACGAGTTCGACTTCTGGCCGCCCGCCTTAATGTATAACAGCACTACCTACGTCAGCGTCAAAAAGGATCTAACGCAGTTTCAGCCTGCCTCCGCGTTCGTGGGCGTGCAGAATTTCCGCACGGTGCCGATCACCGTAACAGTCGTTGAAAAATCCTCGCCGAAACGGGTAAAGCTTGCCGCGCCGGGGGGCCAGTTTCAATCTCCGGGCAGCCCCATCACTCTAACTGTCCCCGCTAACACCACGAAAGCCGATTTTCTGATTCAGGGCGATGTACTCGGTTTGTATGTGTTGGAGTTTACCGCCCCAGGCGTCGTGACCGGGACGGGATCGGGTAACGTGCGGCCATAGTATTGCGTTATCGAGCTGGGCTGCCTTCATAACTTGTAAAAAAGATGTGACCACTTTAGGAGTTCACCATGTCAGAACAGAATCCAGACTTTTATCTCGCTAGGGTAGCCCTGGTGGTTCAACCCACACAAAATCAATTGCGTGCCTATAGTGCCGTTACGGGAACATGGGCGTCGCTTAGCGTGACGGTGGATACCGGCGACACGGCGCTAATAGGCACCAATGTAGCTTTCATTGCGCAAGCGACGCAAAACCAATTACGCGCGTTTAGTGCGCTCACCAGCACCTGGACCAGCTTGGCCGTAACAGTTGACACCGGCGATACGTTTCGGGTCGCCGGAAATGTGGCGTTGGCGGCACAACCCACCCAGAACCAGTTGCGCGCGTTTAGCGCGATAACCGGGGGTGCGTGGGACTCGCTAAGCGTGACGGTGGATACCGGCGACACCTTTCTAGCGGATACCAACGTCGCCCTTGTTGCCCAGCCAACCCAAAATCAGTTGCGTGCTTATAGTGCCCATACAGGAACCTGGACTAGCTTGGCGGTAACGGTCGACACCGGCGATACGTTTCGAGTCGCCGGCAACGTTGCGCTGGTGGCGCAGCCAACTCAGAACCAGTTGCGCGCGTTTAGCGCCATAACCGGGGGTGCGTGGGACTCGCTCAGCGTGACGGTGGATGCGGGGGATACATTTCTGGTAGACACCAACGTGGCGCTGGTTGCACAACCCACTCAGAATCAATTGCGTGCTTATAGTGCCATTACCGGCACCTGGGCAACACTCAGCGTCACAGTCGACACGGGGGATACTTTTACCGTCGGAGGAAACGTCGCCCTGGTAAGCCAGCCCACGCAAAATCGCTTGCGCGCATTTAGCGCTATTACCGGCACCTGGGCAACACTCAGTGTAACGGTGGATACCGGTGACACGTTTTTAGTGGGCGCCGACGCCTAAGTTCTAAACCCGGCGGCGTATTTTTGCGCGAAAAAACATTCCCGCTTTAGGATTTGCTAAATGGGGAACGCCGCGCCCCGTGTGAGGCTATTAACAGATCAGGTTCGCGGGGTTTACGCACCCTCACGACCATCGTTAATCACTTTAAGTGGACGCGCTATCAAGCGAACCGCTTTATCGTATAAAATTCTTCCTGCGGAGATATTTGCAGGCATCTTAGCGCTTCCCCCGGCTCACCAACAGGAGTACTCATGTCCGTAGCTTTGAAATCCCTACACATACTCGGTGCCTGCCTTTTTTTAGGCAACATTATTGTTAGCGCGTTCTGGAAAGTGGCGGCAGACCGCACTGGCGATATTGCGGTTCTTCGCTTTGCCACGCGCCTCGTCAACCTAACAGATTTGATATTTACGGGCTTAGGGGCGACGCTTTTACTGGCTACCGGCCATCTTCTCGCGACTAGCCATGGCGGCGTTTTGGTAAACAGTTGGATACTTTGGAGCTATATCTTATTTGGATTGTCTGGGCTCATTTGGGTGGCGGTGTTAGTGCCTATACAATTTAAGCAAGCCCGTTTGTTGCGGGCGACACAGGCGCAACAAGTCCCCGAGGAATATCAAAGCCTAGCGAAACTCTGGTGGGTGGCCGGAACGCTTGCTACAGTTTTGCCGCTGCCCGCCATCTATTTGATGGTTTCCAAGGCGGGGTAGTAAGGCCGTTGGAATTTAGAAAAGCGCGACGAAGTGACGCTGAGCAAATTGCAACGCTACACGCAACGAGCTGGCAGCAAACTTATCGGGGAGTGATGCCGGATGCTTTTCTTGACGGCGATGTTTTTTCCAATCGCC
>CAYYOS010000081.1:0-11669 GCA_964473355.1 uncultured Burkholderiales bacterium
GCAGAGGCGGCTATTGGGAAGATACCGGATACGAATGGTACGCCGGGATATAAAATGGAGCGTAAAGTGAGGCTAACACCGGGTTTCGAAGCTAATGTGCAGCGACAATAGCGGCCGCTGCACTCATGCGTTTTTAGAACCAGTCGGATAATTGTTTTTTAATCCGATCGAACCATCCCACACCGCTTCTCCCATCAGACGATTTTTTCTCGATGTCATCAAGCTCTTTGTATAAGGGTTTATAGTCCTTTTTCTTTGCATAACCTAGCATTTCGGCGATCTGCAATTGCTCTCGAGAAGTTTGAAGGTTTCGTGCCAGCTTATCGTTCTCCTCCTTACTTCGACCTTTCTTTTCTGCGAGCGTTTGTGCTTCTTTAAGCAGAAGCTCGGCACGCAACTTGGGGAGGGGGATTGCCTCTGTGGTGATCACGAGGGTATTCAGCGCCGCCTGTAACCTCGCTTTCGCTTCCTCTAACTTACCAGCGTCTATGAGTGGCGTGACGGCCTTGATCGCAGCGGGGTAAGTTCCCAATGGAATGTTTGTAGTATGGAAGTTTATCTCGCTGGCCAAGGTGGCAATTATGGGCCGCGCTTTCTGTATCTCACCATCATCTACCAACTCTTTGGCTTGCTTGACTGCGGCTTTGACGGCGTCAGGCGTGCCCAGTATGTCTATAGTCTGGACCTGCATTGCCGTAGGAGCGAGCGCGAGTTTGGGGTCACGTGCCAAAATAAGCTCGAGCTTGCCCGTGGCGGCAGCCAGTGATTTCAGCGCCTCATCCTTTTGCTTTTTTTCCAAGGCGGTGATTGCCTTTTCTGTTTCGGCGACCGCGCCTGCTGCATCGCCCATCAGTTGCTGGCGTTTTTTAGCGGCAGCGTCGGCTACCTGTGCATTAACCTGCGGCTGGACCGACTGGCTAGTGGCCGGCGGCGACTCTGGATTTTTTTGTTGCGCCGGGTCGGCAGCGAAAACCGGGCCTGAAAGCATTAGACCCGCACCAAGTAAAGTGCTTACCAGCATTTTGGATCTAAAGTGATACATGTTCATATCTCCTTTCTGGTTGTCCTAAATAGCCAATCTGATTACAAAAACAAGGGTTAATATCGCTCCTTGCGTTATTCGACCTTGATAGAAAGACCTTGGGTTTCCCGGGCTCCGCCTTAGGGATTTCTACCCGCAGCACACCATTCTTATAGGACGCCACTGCGCCCTCGGCCTTCACTGCTACTGGTAGGGGCACCACCCGGCGAAAGCTTCCGTAGGCGCACTGCATCATTCTCCAGCGACCCTCTTGGCTCTCTCTTTCGAAGCGTTTTTCTCCGCTGACGATGAGCGCATCGTTGAGTACATCTATGTTGATATCCTCTTTTGTCATGCCGGGAATTTCGACACGAATGACCAAGCGCCGTTCGTCTTCAAAGACGTCTCCACCCAACATGGCCCAACTACGGCTGGGTACATAGGAGGCGTCGTCTATCTTACTGGCAGCAGGCATATCCGTTTTTTCGCCGGACTTAAAACGCGTAAACGCACCAGTGGCAGATTGCCACAGATTACGCCCGCTCTCCGTCACGTTTTCCAAGACAGATTCAATATTTTCTTTCAAGTCTTCCATTTTCATTTTCAATCTCCTTTCATAAATCTGTACTGGTCTACAGCCTATTTGGCTGGTAAGAAAAAACCCAAAATAGGCGTCTTTTTAACCCAATATATGTGTTAATCGGAAGGTTTCAAGAACCCAAAAGCGGGTAGCTAGGGAAAAGCTGGGGATCAGTCTCATCAGCCGCAACGGGCTGTAAGCGGGATTCAGCTAGACATTGAAATTTGTTTAGTTGCCCAAATGTAAGCAAATAATTTCTTAGTCTATTAAAAGTTAAATATGGGCTTGAAATCACCTCGGTCTTCCTGTTCGCGTTTCTGGAATGCGTGGAATATCATGACCGTGTACGAAAGGTTTGAGCAGGGTATAGCCTTGATCCTAACGGGCTTGATCGCGGTCGTTATTGTGGTTGCAACGCTGGAGCTTGCCAAAGAGGTCCTCCAACTGCTGCTTATTAACAAAATGAAGCCGCTTGATCACCGCCTATTTCAGACCCTGTTTGGTCAAGTGATGACGGTGCTAATCGCGCTTGAATTCAAGCACTCCATTCTAAAGGTGGTCGCGAGGAAGGAAAGTATCATTCAGGTCAAAACAATATTATTAATCGGGCTACTGGTTATTTCACGCAAGTTCATTGTGCTTGACCTGGATGAATTTGAGGCGGAGATGATATTGGCGTTAGCGGCGTCAGTAGTGGGACTGGCCGTTGCATACTGGCTCGTTAAGGAAAGAGGAGTGTCTAGCGCAGCGACTGCTAATAAGGAATGACATTAATGGGGATAATGGGTAATGTGATCCCCATGGCCTCTTTTTCTGTCGTCATTGTTTTCGGTCCTACAGTAAAATTATGCTAATCTTTGCGCCAATCATCATCGAGTTGCCGAAAAAAGTGAATCATACGATGCCTTGGAAAACCCGCTGATCTTTTTTCCATTTAACACCAACAACGGTATACCCTTCCCACCCTCAGCCGCCGCAAAAGCGCTCATTCCCGAGGGCGTGTCTATGTCATGCTCCTTAAAGCTTATTGATTTTTCATTAAGGTAGGTCTTAGCGTGCCGGCAATAGCCGCACCAAACCGCGGTGAATAATACCGGACCGCTACCAGCTGAGGGTTTGTCGAGCCCAGCCAACCTGGCTTTCATGCTTTTTTGTAATTCATCGCGATAGCGGATGACAGATTCGGGCAAGGGCGTCGCGGGCAAATTGGTATAGGTAAACGTTTTTTCAATTTTACCGGTGGTAGGAGGTTGGTCGCTATAAACAACACCGCCATCGGGGCCGATGGATTTATATAGCGACCCTGCGTGCGTAACCAGGGGCACAAAAATTAGAAGGAGGAGAAATTTTTTAGGTAAAAACAAAAAAGGCGTACCTTTCGCTCGATTGTGGTTCGTAGTCTTGTCAATTAAACCACTGATTGGGGAACTCTCGCCCCGCCTAATCGAAACCGTCAGCTTTCCGGCGTTTGAGATACGAAATCGATACAACGGGCTAGGATGAGCATACCATGCCCCTGTACGGCACAAACAAATTTAGATTTAGCTGGTGGAAGTCAGAATCGCCCGATCTCGCGGAGTGCGACCAGGAGGACGTTTTCTCACGACCAACCGAACACGTTTATGCAACATCGACAATGTCGTAAAATCTACAATTACTTTCCCTCGCATCCGAGTGGCTAGCGCTTGGTGCCGAGAGGATACGGCTCAAGGCCGGTTTCACCGTCCTACGGATGCTAGCGAAAATACACACAAACAAACGCTAAAGTGGAGGTAATATGTCCGCGGTAGAAGCTCCCAATCCAAGTGCGTTAAAATCTGTCCCTTTTTTCCAGGGGCTTTCAGAGGAGGATCTTAGCGTCATATGGCAGTATGTAACGATTAAATCCTTCCAAAAAAACGCCATCATTCTTAACGAGGGTGACCTCACCGATTCTTTATATGCGATTCTTGATGGCAAAGTAAAAATCTTTTTGAGCAACGAAAGCGGCAAAGAAATTGTTCTTGCAGTGGAGGGGCCGGGCGCGATATTCGGCGAAATGGCGCTGCTTGATGATGCACCGCGATCCGCTTCCATTATGACCCTCGAAGCTTCGCGCTTCGCTGTTATTTCCAGACCTGATTTTAAATCAGTATTGGCCAAAAATCCCGGGATCGCCTTCTCACTGATCCGTTTATTGTCACAAAGAGTGCGGCGGCTCACAGGGAGCGTCAAAGGCTTCGCCATGCTTAATGTTTATGGTCGGATCATAAGCCTGTTCCTAAGTCTGGCCAAGGAAGAAGCCGGTAAGCTGGTAATAGCGGAGAAACTTACCCACCAGGATATCGCAAGCCGGGTCGGCGCCTCACGGGAAATGGTGAGCTTAATCCTTAAGGATTTATCGGTAGGGGGCTATATCAGTATTGAAGGTAGGAAAACTACGATACTTAAAAAACCGCCGCTAGATTGGTAATTCCGAGCCCCGCCAAGAGAGAAACGTTAATATTTCACAAATCCCGCCCGTAACACCGCACAGATACTATTACTTATATCGGGCATAGTCTCTTATGTCCGGCAGCGTGCAAATGCCGTTGCGGGTTAACGCCGGAGATACGTCGGTCTAAGATCTGCGTTTACCCGCAATCGGCCCTCGGAATGTCTAACATGCGCCGTAAAGCAACTAAATGGAAAAAGCGCTAACAATCAATCTGAAATCTACTAAGACGCTGGGCGGCGCGACCCATCCGCACTATTTTTCGCCCAGACGAAGTGATTACATGAGAGCTTTCGCGATCGCAATTGTCCTGGTTGTAACAAGTCTGGCCGGATTATTTATACCCGCCATGCAGGCTGGGGATAAAGTGCCGCGTATAGGTTGGCTCAACCCAGGTTCGGTGGCCTCGCAGGGCGCACTGTACGCGGCCTTCAAACAGGGCCTGCGCGAGCGGGGCTACATCGAGGGTCAGAACATCGTCATCGAGCAGCGCTGGGTAGAAGGAAAACTTGACCGTCTGCCGATAGTGGCAGCAGATTTAGTGCAGCTAAAGCCTGACGTGATCGTCGTGGCCGGGGCGGATGCCGTCCAGGCGGCCAGGGCAGCCACCCAGACAATTCCTATTGTAATGGCAACCAGCCCAAACCCCGTTGGGCTTGGCTTCATAGCCAGCTTCGCGCATCCCAGCCGCAATATCACCGGCATGTCTGGTCAGTCGGAGGACTTAGCGCCAAAGATGCTGGAGGTGCTTCGCGTTGCGTTGCCACGTGCCAAATACGTGGGGGTGCTAGGCAATCGGGAAAACCCGGCGACCCAACAAAGTTGGCTAATTGCACAGGACGCTGCCAAGATGTTGGGGGTGCGCGTCCAATTTACTGAGGCCGGGGGTCCAGACGAGATTGAGGCTGCTTTTGTCGCCATCGCGAAGCAACATCCGGGCGCGCTCCTGGTGATGGTGGACGCAATGCTGGTCAGCCAGCGTCAGCGCATTGTAGATCTGGCGGCCAAACATCGCTTGCCCGTGGTGTACCCGTTTCGCGAGTTCGTCGAGGTCGGTGGCCTGATGAGCTATGGCGTCAGTTTACAGGACAACTACGGGCGCGCAGCGACCTACGTGGACAAGATTCTGAAGGGCGCGAAACCCGGAAATCTTTCGGTGGAGCAGCCGACAAAGTTCGAGCTTGTGATTAATCTCAAGACCGCTAAGGCGCTCGGGGTTACGATTCCACCGGAACTAATGTTGCGCGCGGACGAGGTGCTACGATAAAGAAGAATCCATATAAGACGCCTTTTTCACGGCAAGGAGAAACTCAATGAAAACCCGTATCGTTGTCATGCCGTGCATGTTTGCCTGGGTGCCCGTGTCTGGCGGGGTTACAGTCCCGCCAGCGCTGCTGCCTCTTGCAGACGAGGTGATGCGGTGAATCGCCGTGGCTTTCTCGCGGCCCTGGGTTATCTCAGTTTCGGCACGCGACCTACCGTATTTGCCCAATCATTGACGAAGATTCCAAGCATCGGTTGGCTCGGAGCCAACTCCGAGGCTGCGGCCCGCCACTTGCATCAATCCTTCCTTCAGGGTTTACGCGAGATTGGGTACGGGGAGGGTCAGAATATTCTGATTGAACGCCGTTGGGCCGAGGGCCAGATCGAGCGACTACCCGCCCTAGCGGACGAGCTCGTAAAGCTCAAAGTCGATGTCATCGTGGCGCCGACGACGCCCGCGGCGCTCGCGGCACGGCGTGCGACGAATTCAATTCCGATCGTCTTCGTGATTGCCTCGGACCCGGTAGGCACAGGTCTCGTTGCCAGCCTCCCTCGGCCTGGCGGGAACGTCACCGGCTATTCAACCATTAACGTCGAGCTGGGCCCGAAACGACTTGAATTATTGAAAGACATCATCCCCGGAATTCGGCGCGTGGCCATGCTCTATAACCCGCTAGATTCCGCCAACGTCCTGGTGTTTCAGGATACGCAGGGGGCTGCCAAGGCGCTGAATGTCACTTTGGTAGGATACGGCGTGCAGACACTAGAGGCGATCGGCGAGGCATTTGCCTCCATCGCGCGCGATCGTATCGATGCACTACTTCTACCGGACGCGCCGGTACTGTTCAATAACCGCCGGCTTATTCTCGATCACGTTGTCCGACTTCGGTTGCCAACCATGTGTGGTTTTCGCGAAGGGACCGAATTGGGCGCGCTGGTGGCGTTCACAGTGAACTGGATTGAGCAGTTCCGCCGTGCGGCCAAATATGTGGATAGGATTCTCAGGGGCGCTTCGCCCGCCGAGCTGCCGGTAGAGCAGCCCACGAAATTTGAATTGGTCGTGAACCTCAAAAGCGCTAAGGCACTGGGTATCACCATCCCCAAATCCATCCTGCTGCGTGCCTCCGAGGTGATTCAATGATAAATCGGATACGCAATGGACATCCGTCAGCGGCTGATTGCGCATGCAGGCCCTGACGACGCCGCTGCGTAAAACCCCTGGTTATTTATTCCGCAAGTATGTCGTCTATTTCGTGATCCTGGTTACGGTAGCACTGGTGACGAGCGGTGTTACCGGCGCGTATTTCTCGTATCGGGAAAACATCGATTCGCTGGTCGGTTTGCAGCGCGAAAAGGCGCTGGGCTCCGCCTATAAGATCGAACAGTACCTGAAAGAAATTGAACACCAGATCGGTTGGACTGCCTTGCCGAATCTCTCACCTAGCATCTCGGCCCTCGATCAGCGACGTCTCGACTACCTGAAGCTGTTGCGCCAGGTGCCTGCGATTACCGAGATCAGCTATCTCGATCCTTCCGGGATAGAGCGGATGAAAGTCTCCCGGCTGGCGTTGGACGTGATGGATAGCGGCAAGGATTTCTCCCGCGAGCCCCACTTCATGCAAGCTAAGTCCGGTACCACCTACTTCGGCCCGGTCTATTTCCGCAAGGAAACCGAGCCCTACATAACTCTAGCCAGGACAGCGGGAGGGGACGACGCCGGCGTGACGGTGATCGAGGTTAATCTTAAGTTCATTTGGGATGTGATCACTCAAATTCAGATTGGCAAGGCCGGCTACGCCTACGTCGTCGACGAAAGCGGACGCCTGATTTCGCACCCCGACATTAGCCTGGTGCTGCAGAAGACTGACTTTTTTAAGCTGCCGCAGGTACGAGCCGCTTTAATCGCGACGTCGTCTCCTAATGGGCAGCAAAAAATCAGCCTCGCGGATAATGTGCGCGGCGAGCCAGTGTTAGTTTCGTATGCCGCGATCGCACCATTGGGTTGGGCGGTGCTAGTGGAGCAGCCGCGCGCCGAGGCCTTCGCGCCACTTTACGCATCCATGCTGCGCACCGGATTGTTGTTGCTGGTAGGCATCGTCTTGTCAGTTTTGGCTTCGATGGTGCTTGCGCGAAAAATGGTCACGCCGATTCGGGCATTGCAATCCGGCGCGGCCCAAATCGGTGCTGGCGCGCTGGAGCATCGTATCGAAGTGCATACTGGCGACGAACTGGAGGCGCTGGCAGATCAGTTCAATCGCATGGCCGAGCAGTTGCAGGGATCTTACGGCGGTCTGGAGCGCAAAGTTGAGGAGCGAACCGAGCAATTAGAAATCGCCAATCGCCACAAATCGGAGTTTTTGGCCAATATGTCACACGAATTGCGCACACCGTTAAATGCTATCATCGGATTTTCCGAAGTACTACACGAGCGCATGTTCGGCGACGCAAACGAGAAGCAGATGGAATATTTTCAGGACATCCACGCGTCCGGCAAGCATCTGCTGTCGCTCATCAACGATATCCTCGATCTCTCGAAGATCGAAGCGGGTCACATGGACTTGGAATTGTCCCGGTTCGACTTAAGGCTGGCGCTCGAAAATGCATTGACCTTAGTTAAGGGGCGTGCCGAGCAGCATGGCATCGCGCTAGCGCTCGACGTGGACCGGCGTTTAAATAGCTTCGTCGGCGACGAGCGAAAGTTTAAACAAATTCTCCTCAACCTGTTGTCGAATGCGGTCAAATTCACCCCACAGGGAGGGCGCGTCAACGTCAAAGCCGTGCCACTGGAGAGTGCCGTGGAAATCTCGGTTGCGGACACCGGAGTTGGTATCGCACGCGAGGACCAGGCGGTGGTCTTCGAGGAATTTCGTCAAGTCGGTACGGACTATGCCCACAAACGCGAGGGGACTGGGTTGGGGCTAACGCTGGCTAAAAAATTTATCGAGCTACACGGCGGCTGGATCCGCGTTAACAGCGAAATCGGCAAAGGTGCGACCTTCATTTTCACACTACCGGAGAGACCATGGCCAACGAATTGATCTTAATCATCGAAGACAACGAGAAAAACCGTAAACTACTTCGGGATGTGCTGCAATTCGCAGGCTACAAAACGCTGGAGACGGAAACCGCCGAGAATGGAATTACATTAGCACTCGAGCGCCATCCGGCGCTGATATTAATGGATATTCAGCTTCCGGGTATGAGCGGTGTCGAGGCTCTGGGGCAGCTGCGCGCGGTTCCCGCCACTCGCGCCATTCCGGTGATCGCCGTGACCGCTTCAGCTATGAGCCAAGACCGGGAAAAAATCATGGCGGCGGGATTCGAGGCTTATCAACGCAAACCCATAGACATCAAGGAGTTTCTTGCTGTCATGCGCGGCGTGCTGGACCAATCAACCCCGCATCCTTAGTCGCGGTCGAAGCATATGCAAAACAAAATTGATGGACCCGCGTGATGACGGCCCCGGCAAAAATTCTTGTCGTGGATGACGTTTCGCAAAACGTCAAATTGCTGGCCGATCTTCTCGCGTTCAAGGGTTACGCAGTGATCACTGCCACCTCCGGGGCCGAGGCTTTACAGCAAGTGGCGCAAACGCATCCGGATTTGATACTGCTCGACATTATGATGCCGGGCATGAGCGGCTACGAGGTTTGCCGTGCGCTGCGGGCGAACCCAGCAACCGAAGTATTACCGGTAGTGATGGTAACCTCCCTCGATCCGAACGAGGAACGCATCAAGGGGATCGAGGCGGGAGCCGATGATTTTCTCACCAAACCAATCAACCAACCGGAATTGCTGGCGCGCGTGCGCTCGCTGTTGCGCATTAAACAATACCACGATACCGTTCAGGCGCAGGCGGCCCAGCTTCTGGAATGGAATCGGACTCTGGAACAACGGGTGCAGGAGCAAGTAACGCAACTGGGGCGGCTCGGACGGCTTAAGCGCTTTTTCTCCCCACAGCTTGCTGAGTTGATCCTGGCGGGCGGCACAGATGACCCACTCAAAAGTCATCGGCGCGAAGTGGTCGTGGTGTTTCTCGACCTGCGTGGATTTACCTCCTTTGCTGAAGTATCCGAGCCGGAAGAAGTGATGGGGGTTTTACGTGAGTACCATGCCGCAGCGGGGAGAATAATATTAACTCATGAGGGCACACTTGAGCGCTTTACCGGTGACGGCATGATGATTTTTTTCAATGATCCAGTTGTGATTGAGAATCCGGTAGAACGCGCCGTGCGTATGGCACTGGCGATCCGCGATCGGATCTGCGATCTTGCCATCGAATGGCGTAAACGCCGCTACGAGTTGGATTTAGCGATAGGCATCGCTCAAGGTTACGCCACCATTGGAACCATCGGGTTCGAGGGACGCTACGATTATGGGGCCATTGGCACGGTCTCTAACCTTGCCGCCAGACTGTGCGGCGAAGCCCAGGGCGGTGAGATACTGGTCGAACAGAAGGTGTTCACAGCCGCCGAGAGTTTTACGGAAGCGCAACCCCGTGGGCGGATGTCCCTAAAAGGTTTTGCCCACCCCATTGCTGTCTTCAATATCATGTCCCTAAAGCCATAGCAGTTTAGGTAGGGTCGCGGGCCGGTAGGCGCGCCTGAGCGCGTGCGGATTGAGCTTAGGCGTTCCAGCAAGGAGATAGGCGGTTTTTAGCCTGTCTATGTTTCGACGATTACCTAGCATTCGGCTTATCACGCTCACCTATTACCAGTGACGGCAATTAGCGCCATTTTTCCGGCGACACTGGCTAATGTTTCCCCGGGGACTGGATCGCCGACGGAGAACTGCTTATTGCCGATGGTACCCTTTAAAAACGGACTGCCATTAGCTAACACGCCAGTTTCGGTGATGACGAACATACTGCTTTTCAATGGATTGACAATGTATCCCGCGCGCCGAGCGGCATCGCCATAGCTCAACAGCAGGGCATGGCGGTCGGCTTCAGCGAAACGGCAATCGTTACATATCTTGACCGAGATCGACGGTATGATCTTATCTGTCATGCCGCTAGCACTCACATCACCGCAACCTGCGACGTCCATCGACGTGGTGGCGGCGGGACGCTCGGAGACATCCGCTTGACTAGCCTGTAGCGGTGCAACAAACGCGGCGGTGGCAAAGGTGGTGTAAGTAAAAAACACTGCGAGCTTTGATTTCATGACAACTCCTTAGTTTGTTTATCAGCAGATTCGACGGAGCCGAATCCAAACACTTTCATAAGTGTTAAACCATTTTTTTCACGTCCACTGTAGCGCGCGAGGATAGGAAAATGCTGTGAGGTATTGCGCCGGCGTTTTGTGGAGTATTTACGCTTCTTGACGGTAGTCTCGTCGGCCGCGCTAACCGCTAGTCTAATGGGCGGTGATAAATCAGACGCAGCAGCGCGATGGGTGCGAGACCCTCAACGAGCTAGCCGCTCTTGGCCCAACACTTGTTTCATCTAAGGGGCAATGCATCGGGTCGCGGTTCTCGCCTCTTCGCGCTTTCCGTTGGCCGACAACAGCGTAAATTTTCCACAAAATTCTTGTGTAACGCCGCACAGAATTCGCCCAGCCATCACTGTAAAGTTATCTGACAGCCCATTTAAGCTGCGTTAAATATGGAGAGGATCATGAGCAAATTAATGTTAACTAAAGAGCAGAAAATAAAACAACGCTACAGCGCCCTAGCGGTTTTGCTCTTCGCGACCAGTCACGCCTGGGCCGCAGGGTTTGAAGGCAGCGCCACCACTAGGCTCGGCCAAAATGCCGGAGCCAGTGCGGGCAATAGCACCTACAGTACCTTTATTGGCGCCAACGCGGGGGTCTTAAATGACGCCAGCGGAGTTAATAACACCTTTGTTGGGGGGAGTGCGGGATACAATAACGTTATCGGAGATAATAATACCTTCCTAGGGTCACACGCGGGTATCATTAATAATGGTCGCGATAACACCTTCCTGGGGTCGCAGAGTGGCTACAACAACTACACTGGTTACGACAACACCTTCGTGGGGATGAACGCGGGCTACTACAACACCACCGGGGCCGGCAACACCTTCCTCGGGCAATCCGCCGGCTTCCATAACACGACGGCGGACATCAACACCTTTCTCGGGGGATTTTCGGGCTTTAACAACACCACCGGCTACGCTAACGTCTTCCTCGGGGGCTTTGCGGGCCACGGCAACACCACCGGGTTCGGCAATGTTTTCCTTGGGTACGCTGCGGGCAGCAACGAGACGGGCTCTCACCACCGCCTTTACATCGACAATTCCGGCACCTCTACCCCCTTAATCTACGGCGAATTCGATAATAGAAAAGTCGTCTTAAACGGTAACTTAGAAG
>CAYYOS010000082.1:0-5215 GCA_964473355.1 uncultured Burkholderiales bacterium
CCGGCATTGACGACAATTTCGTCGTTATCCACGCGCACAACTTCAGCGGTGATGACTTCGCCAATACGCATCTCTTGGCGGGTTAGGCTTTCTTCAAAAAGCGCGGCGAAACTTTCGTTTGATTCAACGGAGGGGGAGGCTGCTATATTCATGGGTGTTACCTAAATTAAGTAGAGCGGTAAATTAATCAATGTCCTAAACAAACGCCTGGCGATAAACCTAGGTATTTACAGAATAATGGAAAATCTGCATTATTGACTTTAAGACGCCTATTACGAATGCGATTTTTTATATTGCGAGATAATCATTGCGACGGTTTCTTCAATCGTCAACGCACTGCTATCTAAAAAAAACGTATTCGAAGATTGTTGCAAAGGAGCGACGGCACGCGTGCTATCCCGCAAATCGCGCGCTCTAATGCCTTGCAAAATTTCATCTAGATTAGCATACAATCCGTTTTCCTTCAACTGTTTATAGCGACGTTGGGCCCGCGTTTCGGCATCGGCATCTAAATAAATTTTGACTTCAGCGTCCGGAAAAACCACCGACCCCATATCCCTGCCCTCCGCCACGAGGCCTGGCTTTTTGCGAAATTCCCGCTGTCTTACTAGCAAGGCCTGACGCACTTTCGGCAAAACCGCAATAACTGACGCATCGGCGCCGCAGGCTTCGCTGCGAACTTCCCGTCCTACCGCGGCGTCGTTTAAGCATACGTCGTCTTCTTTGAAAACAATATTTAGGGTTGGAATAAGGGCCACTAAGCCAGGCTCATCAGTTAAAGCAAGGCCCGCGCGACGCGCTGCCAGAGCCGCTAAGCGGTAAATTAGCCCACTATCTAAATAATGAAATTGCAATAGGCGCGCCACCTCTTGCGCCACGGCACCCTTGCCCGAGGCGGACGGACCGTCAATAGCGATAACTGGGGGTAAAGGCAAATTCAAGAGATGGAGATTTTCAAGCCTGCGTTCGCGGCGTGCGACACAAAGCCCGGAAAAGACGTGGCCACGTTGGCGCAATCGGTCACGACTATGGGAGTGGTAGCGGTTAAGCCCGCCATAGAAAACGCCATGGCGATGCGATGATCCCCGCGGCTATTTATGGTTGCGCCGCCGTAAGTGCCCCCCCGGATAATCATGCCATCCACGGTGGCAGCCGCTGCTACACCCAGTGCCATTAAACCATCGGCCATCACTTGAATGCGATCGCTTTCCTTAACCCGTAATTCCTCAGCGCCACTGAGTACGGTTTCGCCTTCGGCATTGGCGGCCGCGATAAAAATAGCGGGAAATTCATCAATCGCTAGGGGCACTAACGCCTCCGGAATAACGATGCCTTTTAGTTTAGCGTGGCGCACGCGAATATCGGCGACCGGTTCCCCGCCAAAAACTCGGGGATTAAGGAGAGTAATGTCGGCCCCCATTTTTCGCAAAATATCGATGACGCCTGTGCGGGTGGGGTTAATTCCCACCTCTCGCAATGTCACATCGGAACCAGGGGCTATGCTAGCGCCCACCATAAAAAAAGCGGCCGACGAAATGTCGGCGGGAATATTTATCTCCGCGGCTTGCAAGCTGCCGCCCCCTATAAGACAGCTGGCGTTGTTAGCTTGATTGACTTGGTACTTAAAGGCCAGCAGCATGCGTTCTGTATGGTCACGTGTGGGAGCAGGCTCTTCTACGCAAGTTTCGCCTTGCGCATAAAGTCCGGCTAATAAGAGCGCGGACTTAACTTGCGCGCTAGCCATAGGCATAGCATAGTGAATGCCTTTTAGCTGTGGGTTGCCAATAATTTTTATCGGGGGGCGGCCGCCCTCAGCAGTGAAAATTTTTGCCCCCATTTGCTCTAAGGGTAGCGCCACCCGGCGCATGGGGCGCTGACGCAGGCTCTCATCGCCTGTGAGCTCACTAGCAAATGTTTGTCCTGCTAGTAAGCCCGCCAATAGCCGCATGGCGGTGCCGGAGTTGCCCATATCCAAGCTGCTCGGGGCGGGTTTAAGGCCATGCAGCCCCACCCCGACAATTTCAACGTTGCCTGAATCAGGGCCGATGATATGCACGCCCATCTCCCGAAAGGCCTGCATCGTAGCCAAGGCATCCGCACCTTCCAAAAACCCGGATACACGGGTAACCCCTTCGGCTATGGCGCCCAGCATAATACTCCGATGGGAAATCGATTTATCTCCCGGTGTGCGTACGGCACCGCTAAGCTGCCCACCCGGCATGATGTGATAGCTGACAGACACTAGGGCAACCACTTTTGCCGGGCAGCCCGAGACCGGCTAAAGAGTTCCAGCAACGCTGCGCCGTCGTCGCGGGCAAGCGCCGCCCGAATTGTTGAAAGCTGCCCGTGATAAGCGTCAATTTCCCCGAGCAAAGCGTCGCGATTGGCAAGGCAGATATCACGCCACATTTCGGGATTACTCGCTGCGATACGTGTGAAATCCCGAAATCCGCCGGCCGCCAGCGCAAATAGTTGGGGCGCATCGGCGCGCGAGGCGATGTAATCCACTAACGCGAAAGCCAAGACATGCGGCAAGTGACTCACCGCAGCTAGGAGATCGTCATGCACTTGCGGCGGTAGCGTACTAACTTGGGCGCCGCAAGCTTGCCATGCCCCCGTTACAAGCGCGATGGCTTCCGGGGCGGTACCGCTTAACGGGGTCAAAATAATTTTTTTGTCGAGGAAAAGATCGTCACGCGCAGCCGTAGCACCGCTTTTTTCAGCACCCGCAATGGGATGGCCTGGCACAAAATTAACAATAGGTTTTAAGTGCTGCTGAGCTAAGGAGATCACTTTTTCCTTAGTGCTCGCGGTATCCGTCACCACCGCGTGAGGCGGCAAAAAGGGCGCGATCTGTGATATTACTGCCTCTAATTCGCCGAGCGGCACAGCAAGTAAAACTAAGTCAGCGTCGGCCAGGGCGCTGCGTGAGTCCGCGGCGACTTTATCAATAATACCTTGCGTCACCGCGAATTTTAGATTTTCTGAGCTACGCCCTACACCTACAATTTCATTTACGAAATTGGCTTTTTTTAAAGCTAAGGCAAACGATCCACCGATAAGACCCACACCAAAAATGACCAGCTTCTGGATCATGGCGTTACGATGAACCCCGCCCGATGACTTGCGCGATGCCGCGTAATTCCACCATCAATTTTTTTAACTCGTCTGGGTTTAGTGCTTGATCGGCATCGCACCACGCTTCACTGGGTTTGGGGTGCATTTCAATTAACAAGCCATCCGCCCCGGCCGCAATCGCGGCGCGGGACAATGCCGGCACCATCCAAGCTTTGCCACCAGCGTGTGATGGATCAATAATCACTGGCAAGTGCGTTTCCTTTTTTAAAACTGGGATGGCAGTGACGTCTAATACGTTGCGATACGCAGTTTCGAAGGTCCGAATGCCGCGCTCACAAAAAATAATGTTATGGTTGCCGCCGGCTGCGATATATTCCGCCGCCATTAACCACTCAGCAATACTGGCGGACATACCTCGTTTTAAAATTACTGGTTTATTGACCCTGCCCACTTCCTTTAAGAGATCGAAATTCTGCATATTGCGCGTACCGATTTGGATAACGTCGACGTCGTATTCCATAAAAGTTTCCAACATGCGCGCATCCATCAATTCCGTAACGATAGGCAGACCCTCCTTGTCCGCAGCCTGGCGAAACATTTTTAGTCCGTCCACGCCTGCCCCTTGAAAACTGTAAGGGCTAGTGCGCGGTTTAAACGCGCCGCCCCGCATTAGACGGCAACCCGCGTCTTTTACGGCGCGGGCCGCAGCGTCCATTTGCGGTTGAGTTTCAACCGAGCAGGGGCCGCCGATAACCTGGATAGCGTTGCCCCCTAAAGCCACGCCCTTGATATCTATCACGCTATCTTGCTTATGCCATTCGCGGGCGACGATTTTATAAGGCTTTAAAATGTGCAGGCACTGCTCAACGCCGGCAAGCGAATTGAACATTTCCGGCTCCAGCTTACGTTCGTCGCCGATAGCGCCAATTACGGTGCGTTCCGTGCCGCGGGAGACATTGACATCCAACCCCTTGGTTTTTATTTTTGTGGTAACGGCCTCGATATCGCTATCGGTTGCCGCGCTGTGCATAATGATGATCATAAAACTTCCTTAAGGGCACGCAAAAAAGACTGATTTTCTTGTTCCACACCTACGCTCACGCGCAAATATTCGGGTAAACCATAATTGGCGATGGGGCGAACTATAATTCCGCATTTCAATAATTTCTGAAAAACGCCGGCGGCGTCGCCAACATGAAAACTAATGAAATTCGCCACCGATGGAATCATGCTTAAGCTCAGTTCACCGAAGCCCAGGGTTAATTGCGCCAATCCGCGCTGGTTGGTAGCAAAGCTCTCTTTTAAAAACGCCTCATCGCTTAAGGCCGCCAGTGCGGCGTCCTGGGCCAAGCTATTAACGTTAAAAGGCTGACGAACGCGGTTGAGCATGTCCGCGACGTCCGGATGACAAAGCGCATAGCCGACTCGCAAACCAGCCAGACCATAAATTTTTGAAAATGTACGCGTGATGATGAGATTCGGGAAGCGCGACATCCACGCTACTGTGTCAGCGCGCAAGTGCGATGGTAGGTATTCGTTATACGCCTCATCGACGACGACCAAAATGCGTGCGGGGATATCCGCTAACAAATTTTCCAAAGCCTTCGCATCCAACAAGGTCCCGGTCGGATTATTGGGGTTAGCGATAAAAACGATGCGCGTGTTCGCGGTGACGGCGGCTAGAATCGCGGCAGGATCGGTCCCGAAATCAAGGGCCTGCACTTCTATGCCGGTGGCACCTGCGGCTTGGATGGCCAGGGGATAGACGGCGAAGGCATGCTCACAATAAATCGCCTCCAATCCCGGCACTAAAAAGGATTGCGCGACTAACTCCAAAACTTCGTTTGAACCATTGCCGATAACAATGGCCTCGGTTGCTACGCCCAACTTTTCCGCTAACGCCGATTTAAGCGCATAGGCGCTGCCGTCCGGGTAGCGCGCTAACTGCGCTAGGCCTGCACGTATGGCCGCTAATGCCTTGGGGCTGGTCCCTAAGGGATTTTCATTAGAGGCAAGCTTAATGATGTCGGTAAGACCCAATTCTCGCTGCAATTCCGAGATCGGTTTGCCGGGTTGATAAGGCGCAATCGCTTGGATATAAGCGGGCGCTAAATTCCTAAGCGTCATGTGATCGAAA
>CAYYOS010000082.1:5315-11612 GCA_964473355.1 uncultured Burkholderiales bacterium
ACTAGGCTACGGCAATCGGATAAGAACCAAGGATTTTGAGAAAAGTAGTCTTCGGGCGTAACGCGTCTAGCGCTTGCGCAATACGTGCTTCGCGCTGGTGCCCTTCGATGTCCACGAAAAAAATGTACTCCCACAAGCCGGAGCGCGCCGGGCGCGATTCAAATTTAGTCATGCTTACTTGATGCTCCGCTAAGGGCAACAGTAAATCATGGACGGCGCCCGGGCGATTTTCCGCCGACATCACCAATGAGGTTTTGTCTTTCCCCGACGGCTCTATCTCTTGATTGCCCACGATTAAAAAACGTGTTGTATTGTTTGGCTCATCTTCAATATTACTTGTCAGCACCGACAAGCCGTAGACGGTCGCGGCCTTTTCCCCAGCAATGGCGGCGGCGTTTTCTTCTTCGGCAGCCATTTTAGCCGCCTGGGCGTTGCTAGCTACCGCTACCCGTTCCACGTGCGGCAAATGTAGGCTCAACCAAGCATGGCATTGCGCCAGTGATTGCATATGTGAATAGACTTTAGTAATTTTTTTAATATCGGTATGCTTGCTCATTAATAGTTGATGCACGCGTAATTGCACTTCGCCACAGATTTTTAACGGCGTTTGCAGCAATAAGTCCAAGGTTTTATTAATAGTGCCCTCGGTGGAATTCTCCACTGGCACGGTACCGAAGTCGGCGCGGCCAGATTCTACTTCGGCAAAAACTTCGTCTATGGAGCTACAAGCTTGGGTATGTGCGGCCTGCCCCCAATGTTTATGCGCGGCGGCCTCGGTAAATGTGCCGCTTGGCCCCAGGAATGCAATGATTAACGGTTTTTCCAAGGCCATGCAGGCCGACATAATTTCGCGGAAAATTCCCAGCACATGCTCGGTTTGCAGGGGTCCCGGATTGCTTTCAATAAGGCGGCGCAACACCTGTGCCTCGCGCTCCGGTCGATATACCGCCCCGTTTTTTACCAGGCCCGCTTCATGTGCATGCCCCGCGCGTTCATTTAATAAACGCAGGATCTCTAAATCCAGTTGGTCTATTTTTGCGCGTAATTCTTGAAGACGATCGGCCATCCACGCAACTTTAATCGCGTTGTAAGGGTAAGGCTCTGACCATAAGTACGCCTTTGATGCCACTGAGCGTATTACACACCGCAGGTGTAACCGGGCTATCGATATCGACTAAGGTGTACGCCATTTCGCCTTTGGATTTGTTAACCATGTTGTGGATATTCAATCCCGCATTGGCCATGGCGGTAGAAATTTGGCCTAGCATATTTGGCACGTTACTGTTAGCTATGCCAACGCGGTGATTTGATTCGCGCGCCATTTCCACATTAGGAAAATTAACGGCGTTGGAAATATTTCCGTCTTCTAAATAGCTGCGCAGTTGCTCGGCTACCATGATGGCGCAATTGTCTTCCGCTTCTTGAGTGGAGGCGCCGAGGTGTGGTAGCGCAATCACTTGCGGATTACTTTGTAACACATTGCTAGGAAAATCACAGACGTAATATTTTATCTTCTTATCGCTTAAGCCCTGCGCCACGGCTTTATCATCCACTGTGCCTTCTCGAGAGAAATTTAGCAGCACGATGCCCGGTTTCATGCCGTTTATCCGCTCGGTATTGATTAAATTGCGCGTGGCATCGATCAGCGGCACATGTAAAGTAACAAAATCGCTATGCTTAAGCACTTCTTCAATACTCTGGGCTTTTTTAACTGATGACGACAAACGCCAAGCCGCATCCACCGTAATGTTGGGATCATAGCCCAGCACCTTCATACCTAGCTTTAGCGCCGCGTCTGCGACCAAGCTACCAATCGCACCCAAGCCGATAATACCAAGCGTACGATTCGGAAGTTCGGTGCCAGCGAACTGCTTTTTGCCGCCCTCTACCAGTTTGTGTAAGGTTGCATCATCGCCTGTCAAACCCGTTACGAAATCCCGAGCTGGAATGAGATTACGCGCGGCAATTAACATTCCGGCAATCACTAATTCTTTGACGGCGTTGGCATTGGCACCCGGCGCATTAAATACCGGAATGCCGCGTTCGCTCATTTTTGCTACAGGAATATTGTTCGTACCTGCGCCCGCACGGCCAATAGCTTTTACGCTTTTAGGCAGATCCATTTCATGCATATTTTGTGAGCGCACCAAAATGGCGTCAGGCTCAGTGACATCCGCTCCTACGCTATACGTCTCACTAGGAAGGCGCTCTAAACCGCAACTGGAAATTTGATTTAAGGTAAGGATTTTATATTTTTTAGCCATGGCTCTTCTCAAATTCTTGCATAAATGTCACGAGTGTTTTAACGCCTTCGATCGACATGGCGTTATAGATCGAAGCACGCATGCCACCCACTGAGCGATGTCCCTTCAACTGCAGCAAACCCCGGGCCTTAGCTTGCTTTAAAAATTCCTCGTCTAACTTTGCATCTTTAAGCGTAAACGGCACATTCATGCGTGAGCGGTCAGGCTTAGCCGTTGGACAATTGTAAAAATCAGTACCATCCAAGAAGTCATAGAGCAAACCCGACTTTTCTATATTTAGCTTTTCCATCGCGCCTAAGCCGCCTCGTGCTTTAAGCCATTTGAAAGTAAGCCCTGCGATATAAATGGCATACGTCGGCGGCGTGTTGTACATGGAATCGTTATCGGCATTGATTTTGTAATCAAACATGCTGGGTGTAAAAGGCAAAGCCTGGCCAATTAAATCCTCTCGCACTATGACTATCGTCAAGCCCGCGGGCCCGATATTTTTTTGTGCGCCGGCATAAATCACGGCATGCTTATTGACGTCTAAGGGCCGGGATAAAATGTGTGACGAGGCATCGACCACCAGCGGCACCGCGCCGGTGTCCGGTATCCAGTTGAATTCCACCCCGCCTATTGTCTCGTTGGAAGTGTAATGCACATACGCCGCATCAGCGGAGAGCTTCCATTTATCCTGGGTGGGCGCATAGCTAAAATTTTTGTCTTCTGAGGATGCTGCAACATTTACGTCACAGTAGCGTTTGGCTTCTTTAATAGCTTTTTTCGACCACTCACCCGTATTAATGTAATCAGCCTTGGTTTTACCACGCAATAAATTCATCGGAACCATAGCAAATTGGCTGGATGCGCCGCCCTGCAAAAATAGCACTTTATAGTTCGAGGAAATATTCATGAGTTCGCGCAGATCGCCTTCAGCCTCGGCAGCGATTCCCATAAATTCTTTGCCGCGGTGACTCATTTCCATAACCGACATGCCGCTACCATGCCAATTTAAAAATTCTTCTTGCGCTTGTTTCAGCACTTCCGGCACTAGCACCGCAGGGCCAGCACTAAAATTGTAAATGGTTGCCACTACGCTTCTTCCTCTTCCGTTTCTGCGACGCGTTCTACGCTGATTAGTTTTTCGCCGTCATCCAGGTTAATTAAGGTCACGCCTTGCGCCGTGCGCCCCATCAGACGAATTTCTTTAATTCGCGTACGAATTAAGACGCCGCCGTCGGTGATCATCATAATTTCGTCATCCTCATGCACCAAACACGCTGCCACAACTTTACCGTTTCGTTTTGACGTTTTAATGGCGATCATGCCTTGCGTGGCACGGGCGTGACGGGTGTATTCGGTAATCGGGCTACGCTTGCCGAAACCATTTTCGGTCACAGTCAACACCACTTGTTGGTCGTCTTCCGCTACCAGCAAGGCGATCACTCGCTGCCCTTCGCCCAACTTCATGCCCCGCACGCCACGCGCGCCGCGGCCCACAGCCCGTACGTCTTTTTCATCAAAGCGCACCGCTTTTCCGGCATCGGAAAACAGCATAATGTCGTGCTTGCCGTCAGTGATCGCCACACCGACCAAATAGTCCGCCTCGTCGAGATCCACGGCAATAATGCCGGATCCGCGCGGTCGCGAGAACTCAGAAAGCGGGGTTTTCTTGACCACGCCGCAAGATGTCGCCATGAATACAAAATGACTTTCGTCGAAGGTTTTGACTGGCAAGATCGCCGTAATTTTTTCGCCTTCTTGAATCGGCAATAAATTCACAATTGGCTTGCCGCGGCTAGCGCGCCCGGCCTGCGGGACTTCGTAAACCTTAATCCAATACACCCGGCCACGATTAGAGAAACATAGAATATGATCATGGCTGTTGGCGATAAAAAGCTTGTCGACGAAATCGTCTTCCTTAGTTGCGGTAGCTTGTTTACCGCGACCACCACGTTTTTGCGCACGGTAATCGGTCAACGGTTGAGCCTTAATGTAACCGCTGTGCGACAAGGTCACGACCACGTCTTCCGGCGCGATTAAATCTTCGAGACTAAAGTCTTGCGTTTGGCTAATAATCTCGGTGCGACGCTTGTCGCCGAACTGTTGTTTTATGCCACTCAATTCCTGCGTAATAATTTCAGTAATGCGTCTTGGCTTACTGAGAATATCCAAAAGATCCGAAATTTTTTCCAGGATTTCCTTATACTCATTAATGATTTTTTCTTGCTCTAAACCCGTTAAGCGTTGTAGACGTAACTCAAGTATGGCTTGGGCTTGCGCGTCACTTAAGCGATAACCTTGTTTTTGCAAGCCATATGTTAGTGGCAGCCCTTCAGGCCGCGATAAATCGGTGGTGGCTTTTTTAAGCATTTCTTCCACCAAGCGGGAACGCCATAGCTTGGACAATAAACCTTGTTTTGCAATTGCCGGGGTCGCCGCCGCTTTAATGAGGGCAATCACATCGTCGACATTAGATAAGGCGACCGCCAACCCTTCCAAGATATGCCCGCGCTCCCGTGCTTTTTTCAATTCAAACGCGGTGCGGCGGGTGATGACCTCGCGGCGGTGCCGTAAGAAAGCCTCTAAAATTTTCTTTAAATTTAATAACTGTGGCTGGCCGTCGACAATTGCTACCATGTTGATGCCGAAGGTGTCCTGCATCTGCGTGTGTTTGTAGAGATTGTTTAAGATGACATCGGTGAGTTCGCCGCGTTTTAATTCAATGACGGCGCGCATGCCGGATTTGTCCGATTCATCGCGCAATTCAGAAATGCCCTCGATCTTTTTATCGCGCACCAATTCGCCAATTTTTATCATTAAATTAGCTTTGTTAACCTGGTACGGCAGTTCGTCGATGATAATGGCTTGGCGATTGCCGGCTTTATCCAAATCTTCAATATGCGTGCGTGCGCGCATAATTACCCGGCCACGGCCGGTGCGATAGCCTTCTTTGACACCGGCGGTACCGTAGATAATGCCCGCGGTGGGGAAATCCGGCGCGGGCAATAGCGCTATCAGCGCTTCCAAATCCGCTTCCGGGTCTTTTAATAACAGCAGGCAGGCGTCTATCACTTCACCCAGATTATGCGGCGGAATATTGGTGGCCATACCCACGGCTATACCCGAGGAGCCGTTAATCAATAAATTAGGGATTTTCGCCGGCAAAACTACCGGCTCGTGCTCAGCGCCGTCATAATTTGGAACAAAATCAACGGTTTCTTTATCAATATCGTTCAACAACTCGTGCGCGATTTTTGCCATGCGCACTTCGGTGTAACGCATTGCGGCGGGGTTATCGCCATCCACCGAACCAAAATTACCTTGCCCATCCACTAACATATAGCGCAAGGAAAAGTCTTGTGCCATGCGTACGATGGTGTCATAGACCGCCGATTCGCCGTGGGGGTGGTACTTACCGATTACTTCACCCACCACTCTGGCTGATTTTTTATAGGCTTTATTCCAGTCATTACTTAGTTCGTGCATGGCGAACAACACCCGTCTATGCACGGGCTTTAATCCGTCACGAACGTCGGGCAGCGCTCGGCCAACAATTACGCTCATGGCATAATCGAGGTACGACCGCCGCATCTCGCCTTCGAGGCTTATGGGGATGGTTTCTTTAGCGAACTGATCCATTATTTACACCGAGATATTAAGATTATTTTAAGAACACGCGAGCATGCAAATTTTTTAAAGAAAGAACGCTAAAATCGCCCGGTTCTTGTTATAGTAGCCGCTGTCAGCCCTCGTTTTACGGGCAACGCGAAAAAGTTATAAATGATAGCACGGCTCAAAAAGGCGCACCAGCCTAATCGCGGGCTGTGGGTATTTGCCGCTTACGCGAACTAATTAAAACTTTACACTATCAAATTAATGGTATAGCATCATAGCCGTTCTAGGGTCGTTAAAAATAACTAGCCGGATCAATCTGACAATATTTGCAAATAAATATGGAGAGAAAAATGAAAACATCACTCATTAGAAACCTGACAGTCAGCCTGGCAGCAGCGCTAGCTTTATCGGCCGCCGGAATAAATCTGGCTCA
>CAYYOS010000083.1:0-11590 GCA_964473355.1 uncultured Burkholderiales bacterium
AAGAAACGGGTGCGCCATACCGCGAACAAGCCTTTAAGAGTCATGTAAGCGGAAATCCCTAAAAACACAAAAACCATGAGCGATTTTAGGTTGCCGCCGCCGACGCGGATTAGCGTTTTACTGCCGCAGCCCGAGCCGAGCGTCATGCCAACGCCGAACAGGAAACCGCCGACAATAAAATTTAGCCAGGTGAAGTTGGGGGTTTGGAAAATAGACTTAGATAAATCCACTAAACCCATAAGCTGCAGAGCATTGGCGCCAATAATGGCCACCGCGATGGCTAAGAGCCACATGCGCATGCGATTCCAACTGCCAATGTTGACGATATCGGAGACTGCCCCCATGGTGCAAAAGTTAGTGCGGAAGCCTACCGCGCCAAAAATAACGCCTAGGGCAAAGCCTAATAGAACAACGGTTTGAGCCAAGGTTAAGGTTGCCATGCAGTTCCCCTATATATAGATAGCGCATTTTAACGAATAACGGCGGAAATCTCTAGAAGTGATTTGGTGCGGTCAGACTGGGTTCCAAGCTTACGCGGGATGACGGGGTGGTTGGCACGACCCCGTGTTGTTGTTCCCAATACAAAAGAGCAGCTTCTTGGATTCCCGCCTTCGCGGGAATGACGGATTCTGGTGGATGACGGAGCACGCAGTAAAGGATTCGCATCCTTCTCGTCATTCCCGCGAAGGCGGGAATCCAGTAAAATTGGCCCAATGATCGACAAACAGCCCTGTGTTTACATTCTGGCTAGTAAGCGCAACGGTACGCTGTATATTGGTGTTACATCGGCCTTAGCGAAGCGCATTTGGGAGCACAAGGAAAATTTTGCTAGCGGGTTTACTGAACGGTATGGGGTACATATGCTCGTTTATTACGAATTGCACTCTACGATGGTTGAGGCGATCACCCGCGAAAAGCAGATTAAAAAATGGAATAGAGCTTGGAAGATTAGACTGATTGAAGCTACCAACCCAAATTGGAAGGACTTGTGGAATGAGATTGTGTGAAGGTTATCTGAGCGCTGATGGTTACTGGATTCCCGCCTGCGCGGGAATTACGGGTCGGCTGGTGTATGCGTCTTGGGTTTGGATAAGGTAGCCACTATAAAAAAGCTCAGCTTCCTGGATTCCCGCCTGCGCGGGAATGACGGAGTGGGGTGGTTCCTGCATGGGAATAACGTAGGGGCTAGAAAAAAGTGTCTGCGCGAAATGACTTATATGCCGGAAAATGTACACCCCGGAGCGGGAATGACTTGGGGGGTCGGAAAATGTGGAACCCGGCGCTGGAGTGACGTCTAAAAAAAAGGTGGGCCCTTGTGCAGGAATGGCGTGGGGGGAGTCGGTTACCGCGCGGGGAATGTCTTGGTAATCGGAGTATGAGTTCCGTCTGCGCCGGAAAAAAGGCGCAGAATTCCCGCTTAAAATTACCCGTCATTCCCGCGCAGGCGGGAATCCAGTAAACTTCACAAATTATCATTACGGCTCTGCTCTAGAAGCCGCCTTTGCGGGTTTACGACAAATATCTCCATGACAACAAATGCGGTGGTTTTACTTTCCGGGGGATTGGATTCCGCCACGACTTTAGCCATAGCCACCGAGCAAAATTATCGATGCTATGCGCTGAGCGTTGATTATGGGCAACGCCACCGCGTGGAGTTAGCCGCTGCGGCGAAAATCGCGCAACAATTGGGGGCCATTGAGCATCGCATCATCGCGATAGATTTGGCGCAGTTCGGCGGCTCGGCGCTAACCGACGCCGGTATTCCCGTGCCGGAGAATGCCTCGTCCGGCATTCCCGTGACCTACGTACCGGCGCGCAATACCATTATGCTTTCCTTGGCGCTTGCTTGGGCCGAAGTCCTGGCCGCGCAGCACATTTTTATTGGGGTAAATGCCGTTGACTATTCCGGCTACCCCGATTGCCGGCCGGATTACATTACTGCATTTGAGGCACTCGCCAATTTAGCCACTAAGCGCGCCGTCGAAGGCGGGCGCGTGCGCATTCACAGTCCCTTAATCGCGTTGAGCAAAGCGGAGATTATTCAAACTGGCATCCGGCTAGCCGTAGACTATGCCATGACCATATCCTGTTACCAGCCAACTGTCGACGGTTTAGCGTGCGGTCGCTGTGATGCCTGCCGTCTGCGCCGAGGAGGATTCAAAGACGCGGGGATCATTGATCCCGCTCCCTATAGTCCCAACTGTACCTTTGGCGAATAAACAACTTGGCTTGCTTTCCGTGTTATGATAATTGGCTTGAGCTACCCCCCTTTAACGTGGCCAGGAGTGGACTTGCGGGCTTTTTGGTTAACCTTAGTAACGCTAATTTTCCAGGGTTGCGCGCACGAGCGCGTGGCGCCGATTTCTTCCGCACACATTAGCGCGGCGCCAATTGAACCCGTCGCCCCGCCCGCCGTAAATATTCCCCCGCCAATAACCATCAATTCTTTTTTGCCCCCGCCCACACCCGCTCGTAACCCACCGACTTATAGCATCGTCGTAAACGAAGTGCCAGTGAAAGAAATGCTGTTTGCGTTGGGCCGCGATAGCAAACTAAATATCGATGTGCATCCCGCCATCCAGGGTGTAGTTACGCTAAACGCGGTTAACCAGACCTTGCCAGAAATTTTGGATCGCGTTGCTCGTCAGGTAAATATGCGCTACAAGTTTGAGGGCAATACCATTGTCATCATGCCGGATACGCCCTACTTTCATACTTATCGCATTAACTATGTGAATATGGCACGCAACACGACTTCATCCATTGGTGTCTCCACACAAATTGCGGCAACCGGCACGTCCGGTGTCACCACTGGCACCGGCGGTGCGTCAACTACCAGCAGCAACCAAAGTGGGGCTAACAACAACAATTCATCCACCAGCGTGACCAGTACTTCGGCGAATAATTTTTGGGAGCTATTGAGTGAAAACATTCGACATATTTTGACATCCACGAATGCCTTGTCGCGCACTACCGAAGAAAAAGCGGTGCGCGCAGAGGCCATTCGTACCGCTCGCGAGGAACGTTTATTACAAGCTGAAGCGGCAAGCCGTGCCGGTGCCGGGGCGTCTGGATTGTTTGATCGCGCGTTCGGGGGAAGCCAGGTAAATACCGAACAAAAAGAAGAGGTGATTGTTAACCCGGTGGCAGGGACTATTCTAGTCTTGGCAACCGAACGTCAACAAAAATTGATCCAAGCGTATCTGGATGGCATCGCCAGTTCCGTGCTTCGCCAAGTTTTAATTGAAGCCACCATTGTTGAGGTGCGGTTAAGCAACACTTACCAGTCTGGCGTCGACTGGAGCCGCATTGCGCAAGGCACCGGGTTCACTTTTAACCAATCCTTGATAGGCGGAAATTTAAGCACGCCACCGAATTTAACCATTGGTTATGCCAACCCTACGTCAGCACTTGGCAATATTGCGCTCACCATGAAGCTGCTGGAATCTTTTGGCAATATAAAAGTGTTATCCAGCCCTAAAATTATGGCGCTGAATAACCAAACCGCGTTGTTAAAGGTGGTGGATGAGAAAGTTTATTTCACGACGCAGCTGGATATACGCGAGGCCACCGTTAATATTCCGGAGCGTCGCACTTTTACCACCGCCGTGCATACGGTGCCTATCGGTGTTGTGATGAGTGTTACGCCACAAGTCGCGGATAACGGTCGGGTTTCTTTAAACATTCGCCCCACTATTTCCCGCATTACAGGATTTGCTGTCGATCCCGGGCCGCGCCTGGCGGGTTCCAATTTTGATAATTTAATTCCCGAAGTTCAGGTGCGGGAAATGGAATCCGTATTACAAATAAGAAGCGGGCAGACCGTCATTCTCGGCGGTTTGATGCAAGACGACATAAACCAAAGCCGCGATGGTATTCCGGGGCTAGGTCGCTTACCGGGCGCGGCGGGAGATCTTTTTAGTTATCGGGACGACGGCTCCAGCAAAACCGAATTGGTGATTTTTTTACGGCCGACCATCATAGGCAACCCCAGTCTCGACAGCGAGGAACTAAAAATTTTCCGTCGCTTTTTGCCCAGCGCGGAAGCGCCCTCCACGTCGTTTACCCCATGAGCCTTTTAATGAAGGCCTTAAAAAAGGCTGAATATAACCCGGATGTCGTTGGCGAGCACTTAACTTCTGATCACGACCGGGCTCCGCCGATCTCCGGCACGCCCGCGCAGGCAGCGAACGCTTTCGTTGCACCGCCTCCGCCTCCAACTGCTTTACTAATGAAGGCCCTATTATTGGGATTGCTGGTATTAGGCGCAGCCAGTGTGTGGTTTCTTTTAAGACCCACGCCGCAGCCGCCGATTTATTTGCGACAGCCTCAGACCGCAGCTCCTGACCAGCCAGGCTCACCCCTCATTCCACAAGCTAGCAATGACACTACGCTAGAACCCGCTCCCGCCAGACCCGCAGAAGCACCTCCGCCACAAACCGTTTTGTCGGAAAGCGTTGAGCCCCCTCCCCCGCCGATTATTGCAGAAAAAAGCGTTCCCCCAGCGTCAGTTAAAGTTCCGTCAAAGCCGGCACCTGTCGCAGCTGCGACACCGCTCATTGCGTCGGTGGAGCCAGATTTATTGAGCGCTTATCAGGCTTTACAGCGTGGCGAATATAAGGCCGCGGAGGAATTATACAAAAATGTACGAGAGCGCCATCTTGGCAATGTTGATGCGCTATTGGGCTCTGCGGTCATTGCCGCATACCAAAATCAAACCGACCAGGCTTTGCAGTTTTATACTCGCGTGCTGGAATTGGACGCCACAAATTCTCTGGCGCAGGCCGGTCTAATTGGCATTATCGGCAAGAGTGACGTTAGTTTGGCGGAGACCCGCCTTAAAGAGTTGATCGCGAACAAGCCCGCGGCGCATTTTTATTTCGCGTTGGGGAATTTATACGCCACCCAAGGTCAGTGGGAGCAAGCGCAGGCTGCTTATTTTGAAGCGCATCATTTGCAACCCTTGCATGCGGATTACAGCTACAATCTTGCCGTTGCCTTAGATCAGATGCGCTTGCCGGGCCCCGCGCTGCAATATTATTTAAAAGCCCAGAGTCTTTCCGAAACTAAATCTAATATACTTTTTGATCGTGCCAAACTTAACCGCCGGATTGCAGAACTTAAAAACACCGCCCCCTAACGTGGCTGAGCAACGTAAAAAAATTCGTTTGGGTGAGCAATTAGTGCAGCTGGGTTTAATCACCCAGGATCAGTTGCGCATCGGAATGATGGAACAAGAGGCCAGCGGTTTCCAGTTGGGGCGCCAGTTAGTGCGCCTAGGTTTTGTGACCGAAGCCGTTATTCGCGATCTGTTGGCCCACACCATCGGCCAAGAAAGTATCGATTTGGGCAGCGTCATTGCGGACGACGAAGCCATCAAATTAGTCCCGGAAGAATTTGCCCGGCGCCATCGCATTCTGCCTATCGCCTACGAGGTCGATACCGGCTTACTTACCGTTGCCATTACTGATTTATTTAATGTGGTGGCTATTGATCAGTTGCGCGCACTCTTGGGTGGCCAAGTGGAAGTTAACACGGTACTCGCCGGTGAAGCCCAGCTGGAAGATTATATCGATCATTTTTATGGTTTTGAATTGTCGGTAGACGGCATCTTAAGCGAAATTGAAACCGGTGAAATTGATTACCAGAGCTTGCAGGCGGGCAGCGGGGAATATACCCAACCTGTCGTGCGTTTGGTGGGGTCACTATTACTAGACGCCGTTAAACGTCGCGCCTCCGATATTCACTTCGAACCCGAGCACGCATTTTTACGCATACGCTATCGTATTGACGGCGTGCTAGAACAAATCCGCAGTTTGCATAAAACTTATTGGCCGGGTGTGGCAGTTCGCTTAAAAATAATTAGCGGGATGAATATCGCGGAGACACGCGCCCCTCAAGACGGACGTCTGTCACTCAGCTTACAAGGCCGGCCGATTGATTTTCGGGTGGCCACGCAACCTACTATTCACGGTGAGAATATTGTTCTACGGGTACTGGATAGAGAACGCTCTATTATTCCTTTTGAGCGTTTGGGCGTGCCGCAAAGCACGTTAAGCACCTTAAAATCCATGTTAACGCGTCCCGAAGGCATATTGGTGATCACGGGGCCGACGGGCAGCGGAAAAACCACGACCTTGTATTCCTTGCTGAGCTACATCAATGACGAGGCAATTAATATTATGACGCTGGAGGATCCCGTCGAATACCCCGTCAACCTCATGCGCCAAACTTCCGTGCACGAAGCGATTAAAATGGATTTTGCCAACGGTATACGTTCGATTATGCGTCAAGACCCCGACGTGATATTGGTTGGTGAAATTCGTGATCGTGATACGGCTGAGATGGCTTTCCGCGCGGCTATGACCGGCCATCAAGTATTTACCACCTTGCACACCAATTCGGCTTTAGGCACGTTTCCGCGCTTAATGGACATCGGTATATCGCCAGAAATTATGGCCGGGAATATCATCGGCGTTATCGCACAGCGCTTGGTGCGGCTACTGTGTCCGCATTGCAAAACAGCCTACACACCCGATGAGGAAGAACGAAAAACTTTACGTATGGCAGCCGGTGATACGACCGAAATCTTTCGCGCCACCGGATGCAAGCAATGCAACTTCAAAGGTTATAAAAACCGTATCGCACTGATGGAGCTGCTACGTATTGACAGCGACATCGACCATCTCATCGCCAGTCGCGCCTCCGCCCGAGATTTAAAAAACGCGGCCCGGGAAAAAGATTTTAATACGCTCGCCGTTGATGGCATACGTCGAGTTTTGGATGGCACGACCACCTTAGCGGAAGTTTCGCGCGTCATCGATTTAAGCGATGCTTAACGGGGAACAGCACACCGTTCAAACTGCCATTTCCTGTTTTAGCTGAATTATGGCGAATTACCGCTATCACGCTATAGACAAACAAGGCCGTCGCGCCAAGGGCATGCTTTCCGCACAAAACGATGTCGACCTCGAATTACGCCTAAGGCGCATGGGGCTCGACCTAATAACCTTCAAGCTTGCTGATCGGGGCCGGTATGCCGCACGGCATATTAAGCGCGAAAGCCTTATCAATCTGTGTTTTCATTTAGAGCAGGTGACTCGAGCGGGCATTCCTTTAATGGAAGGCTTGGCGGACCTTCGGGAACGCGCGGAAAATCCGCGTTTACGTGAAGTACTCACCGCAGTTTTGGAAGATATGGAAGGCGGCAAAATGCTCTCGCAAGCACTCGCTAGCCACCCTCGGGTGTTTAATCGGGTGTTTGTTAATTTGGTGGCGGCAGGAGAACAAAGTGGCAAGTTGCCGGAGATTTTTGAGAACCTGTCTGCCGCCCTAAAATGGCAAGACGAATTGCTCGCCAAAACCCGCCAGCTTTTTTTCTATCCCATTATTGTATTTGTGGTGACCAGCATCGTCGTGGTTTTTTTACTGCTCTATTTAGTACCGCCGCTCGTTTCGCTTTTTAGAAACATCGGCAGCGAGCTCCCATTACAAACGCGTATTTTAATCGGCCTCTCCAATTTTTTTGTGCAGTACTGGCCATTTATTATTGCCGTACCCATTATTGCCTTAATTACTTTTGCTATCGCTATAAAGAAGAGTGAGAAAGCGGCCTATTGGTTTGATGATATCAAGCTGCGCCTGCCGGTTATTGGCGCCATTCACAAAAAAATTATTCTGGCGCGGTTCGCCAGTTTTTTTGCGCTCATGTATCGTTCTGGGATTAGCATATTAGAATCGCTGCGCATCAATGAAGAAATCGCCGGTAACCGTGTGATCGCCTCCGGGCTAAATCGGGCAGCACTGGAAATTAGTTCGGGAGGCCGTCTCGGAGATAGCTTTCAATCCCTGGGATTATTCCCGCCGCTGGTGACGCGCATGCTTAAGGTGGGTGAAACCACCGGGGCTTTGAATGAAGCACTACTTAATATCAATTATTTTTACACTCGCGAAATAAAAGAGTCGGTAGAACGGGCGCTCAGAGTTTTAGAAATTAGCATGAGCGTATTTTTGGGCTTGGTACTCATTTTCATCATGTTTTCGGTGTTAAGTCCGGTATGGGATCTGTTGGGTAAACTTAACATTTAAATATGCCAGCTAGTCCCTTTTTATGCTAAAGCTTTTATTTAGCATTTCCACACAAAATCTAAGTGCCGCTCGTCTGCAGGGCGGGAAATTAATCGATTGCGGGGTATTCCTAAACAACCCCCTCGGTTGGCAGGAGTTCGGTCGTTTTCTTGCCGGCTTTCGTGGCGCGCCCGCTTACTTAATGGTCAACGCCGTTGAAGAAGATTATCGAAACGAGGCACTGCCGCACACCTGGGGCAACGCGCGACACGCTCTGGTGGCGCGAAAATTAGCGCAAATGTATCGCACCACGCCCTACCGGGCGGCGCAATTGCAAACTCAAGAAACCGGTCGCCGCCGCGAAGACATTTTTTTATTTAGCGCGCTCAGCAAACCAGAACTACTACGCCCGTGGGTAGAGCTCCTAAACACTCATGGCGTCCCGATAGCCGGGGTGTATATGCTGCCCATGGTGAGCGAGGTCTTACTTTCCAACTTAAGTATAAAAGACTTAAACGTATTGCTGGTCTCCGAGCACGCGACCGGGCTGCGCCAGAGCTATTTTCGCAACGGTAAACTAAAAGCCAGCAGGCTTTCTTTTGCCGACCACAGTCATCGAAACAATCAGGAGGATTACGCCGCAGAAATTGATCGAACTTTGCTGTATCTGCACAGCATGAAAGCACTTAACCCCGAAGAAGCCTTAACCGTTGTTTTATTGGACCCAACGAATAGGCTAGCGGCCTTGTGCAATCAGTTTAACGCGGATGCCAACCTGCAATGTTTACATCTCGATCAAACTTATCTAGTAAAAAAACTTAAAGGCAGGCGTGGTGATGCACTTTTGTCCAGTGATCTACTCCACCTGTTACTATTGTCGCGGCGCCGCAACCTAGTGAACCTGGCTCCTGCCGTCGTAACGCACACCTTCGGAACCTACCAAGCGCGGCGCTACATCTACGTCTTGAGTGCCTTAGTGCTGGTGGTGGCCGGTGCGTGGAGCGCGCTCAATTTAGTTCGACACAACCGCGACGAAGTGCGGGCGCTAGAGGCCGATCGCGCGACTCAGCTCACCACCGAGCGCTATCGCGAGGCGGCTAAACGCTTCCCCGCGGCACCCGCTTCGGCTGCCGAATTACAATCGGCCGTACAAATCGCCCAACAGTTAACATCCAACAAACTGACCCCGGAACGCGCCATGCAAATCGCCAGTCAAGCGTTGGAAAATCATCCGCAAATCGAGCTTCAAGGATTACGTTGGATGAGCGGCCCGCCGGAAGCTGCTCTTCTGGAAGGTGAAATCAAACCATTTCGCGGTGATTACCGCGCGGCTATCGTCGACGTGACAAACTTTAGTAATGGATTAAAAGCGATGCCTGAAGTAGCGTCCGCGCAAGTCTTGGAATGGCCGCTTAATCTTAGCTCCACAGAAGGTATGAGCGGCAGCACCCAAGACGAAGAAAAAACTGGCCAGATCAGGGCTAAGTTTAAATTGAAAATTGAATTGAAGCCCAGTGAAAATAAATAAAAGTGAGATAAAAATTTTTCTGTGGCCAGGGGTCATTTTGGCGTTGTGCCTGAGCTTGGCTTTTGCTGCCATTTATTTCACCGGTCAGCTGCGCAGCATGCGCCATCAAGATTTAGTGCAAAAAGAAAAAGCGCTTAACAATGCCAAGCTTCGCTTACAACGGGCGGATGAGGAAATTCGCCTCATCGTGAAATACAGTGACGATTATAAGCGACTGAAACAACAGGGATTTATAGGGAGCGAGCAGCGCATAAATTGGCTGGATACCTTACGTCAGACCAATCAACGTTTAGGTTTATTTGGCATACAATATCAAATAGAGCCGCAGCAACCCTATGCGGCACCGCCGGGGGTAATCTTAAGCGGATATCAATTGCAGCAGTCGGTGATGAAACTGGAATTCGGCGTGCTGCACGAAGAAGATTTGATGCGTTTTATTAACGCCGTGGCGGCGCAAGAAGCCGGAATTTTCGTACTGAAAGAGTGCGCGTTAACTCGCAACATCGTGACTGAAAGCGTTGTAGTGCAACCCAACCTAAAGGCTCAATGTGAGTTGTTATGGTTAAGCTTAAAAACATCCTAAGGAAACGCCGGTTTCTCGGCTTGCTAGCTAGCTTCAGCTTATTGGTAGCTATTTGGATGCCTGCTACCGCGCAGGCGCTAGGCCGATTATTTTTTACGCCGGAGCAACGACTAGCCTTAGACCACGGTCGGCAACAACCGCGCTTACAAAAAGAAAGTGCCGGCGTGCAGCCCATTGAATCATTTTCAGTTAGAGGCATGGTACGGCGCAACGATGGCAGCATTACCCTGTGGGTCAGCAAAGTACCCGACGACACCGCAGAATTTGATTCGCCGCTAAGAAGTGGTGATGATGAAAACGTCATGGCACCCGGCTTGCGCCGCAAGCTACCGAATCGGCCAGAAGAAAACCTGGACGGCCAAGCGTCGCGAATAATCAAGCCGCCATCCTCTAGCGGCGGGCCTCGTTAATGCGTAGCAAACAGCGCGGCGTCGCACTACTCATCATTACGCTGATATTAGGCTTAGCGACCGTGGGCTTATTTTTTAGTAAATTTAGTGCTAGGAATATTGAGCAAGAGCGGGCTGCAGAAACAACGGCGGCGTTGGCTGAAGCGAAGGCCGCGTTGTTGGGATTTGCCGCGAGTTTTGAGGCGTCCGAGACGGAGAGAGCCGGAAGATACGGGTTTTTACCATGCCCGGAGTTAAGCTACACTTTTAAGTTTGAGGGTTCTGCTACGGGGAATTGCGGAACGCAGTACACTAATAAAATCGGGAGGCTGCCTTGGCGTAGCCTACGATCCGCTCCGTTGCGAGATGGCAATGAAGAGTGTCTTTGGTACGCCGTCAGCGGGAGCTATAAGAATGGTACCGTAGTGACAGAGATGCTGAATGCCGACACGACGGGCCAGTTTGAGATTCTTGGTCCAGACGGAACACTTCTCGCCGGAACTAGCCCTGAAAACCGAGCCGTAGCCGTTATTTTCTCCCCGGGAAGCATTGTAGGTAGCCAAAATCGTACCACTTCAACAGGAACGTCAAGCTGCCCAGGGCATTACACGGCTGCCGATTACCTAGAAGTTCTAAACGGCATTAACAATGCGGTTGTCAGCTCCAACTCCAACCAAATCGACAGATTGGTAGCTGGTAATAGGTCTGAAACGTTTAATGATAGGCTAGTATTTATTACGCAAGCAGAGATTTTTTCCTCCATAGTGAACAGCGCCGATTTTTTAGGTGACATCCGAGATTTAACAGCGCGAATTGCTAACTGTCTCGCTGACGGCGCTACGGCCACTCCGGCAAACCTCAGTCTTTCGGACTACCGAAGTGAGGATGAGTATCGTTCTGTACCTTCCTTGGCGCGAGGACGTGTACCCAATGTGGCTGCTTGTCTGTCGGCGTCACAGCGAACCCTATGGCGAAACTGGAAGGACCATTTTTTTTATGCACGTTGTAATTCTCCTTGTACAG
>CAYYOS010000084.1:0-812 GCA_964473355.1 uncultured Burkholderiales bacterium
TGGTACGGCGATCAACATTGTGGCATACATAAAGAAGAGTTGACCCGCAGCCGGCATGCCTACCGTAAACATGTGGTGCGCCCAGACAATAAAAGAAAGAATTGCAATGGATGCCACGGCGTACACCATGGAGGCGTACCCAAACAATGGCTTGCGGGAGAAGGTTGGAATGATCTGCGAGATAATGCCAAAAGCCGGCAAAATCATAATATAAACTTCAGGGTGTCCAAAGAACCAGAAAATATGCTGGAACATCACAGGATCGCCGCCACCAGCCGCGTTAAAGAAATGCGTATCAAAATGGCGATCCGTTAAAAGCATGGTCACCGCGCCTGCCAAAACCGGCATAACGGCAATCAACAAATACGCGGTAATAAGCCAAGTCCAGACAAACAACGGCATTTTCATTAAGCCCATGCCAGGCGCGCGCATATTTAGAATGGTAGTAATGATGTTTATTGCGCCCATAATGGAGGAAATCCCCAGAATGTGGACGGCGAAGATTGTCATATCGGTGGAAATGCCGCCCTGTATCGATAGTGGGGGGTAGAGCGTCCAGCCCCCGGCAGCGGCGCCGCCCGGAACAAAAAATGAGGCCAGCAACAACAGCGCGGCGGGTGGCAGCAGCCAGAAACTCCAGTTGTTCATGCGCGGAAAAGCCATATCCGGCGCACCTATCATCAGGGGCACTTGCCAGTTCGCAAAGCCCACAAAAGCGGGCATGATGGCGCCAAAAATCATTACCAGACCGTGCAAGGTGGTTAGTTGATTAAAAAACTCGGGTTGCACAACTTGTAAACCTGGCATAAACA
>CAYYOS010000084.1:822-7336 GCA_964473355.1 uncultured Burkholderiales bacterium
GCGAATCAGCATTGCCATGCTGCCGGCGGCAAAAAACATAATCAAGCTAAACCATAAATAGAGGGTGCCGATGTCTTTATGATTAGTCGTGGTTAACCAGCCCATAATGCCAGGCGGACGGCCATGCCCGTGATCATCGTGGTGGTGGTCGTGGGCGTGTGCGGTGGTTTCCATGGGTAATGCTCTCCTAAAATTATTTACGTAGGGCTGTAATTTGTGCGGGTTGGACTAATTCCCCGGTTTTATTGCTCCAGGCGTTGCGCTCGTAGGTCACCACGGCGGCAATCTCTAAATCGGTAAGTTGCTTGGCAAATGCAGTCATGGCGGTACCCGGCTTGCCATTCATAACAACATCAATATGCGCCGCGACCGGGCCGGTGGTAAGTTTCGAGCCGTCTAAGCCGGGGAAAGTACCGGGGATGCCGGCACCATTGGCTTGGTGGCAGGCGGTACAATTTGCTGCGTATACTTTTTCACCCTGCGCACGCAATTCGTCCATCGTAAACACTTTGTTGGGGTCGACCGCGGTGGCGGCTACTTTAGCTTTTTGCGCGGTTAACCATGTCGCGTAATCGGCTTCTGATACGGCTTGCACCACAATCGGCATGAAGCCATGATCTTTACCGCAGAGTTCGGCGCATTGGCCGCGGTAGGTGCCTGGTTTGTCGGTTTTAAACCATGCTTCTTTTATAAACCCGGGAATGGCGTCCTGCTTAACACCAAATTCCGGTACCCACCATGCGTGCAAGACGTCATTGGCGGTAATTAACAGACGGACTTTTTTATTGATTGGAACAACTAAAGGATTATCAACTTCCAATAAATAGTGCGGACCTTTTTTGGCGGTACCCGCAATTTGGTCGCTAGGGGTAGAGAGGGTGCTAAAGTACTTGACGCCCTCATTCATGTGCTCGTATTCCCACTTCCACTGATAGCCGGTAACTTTGATACTCATGTCGTAGCCGGAGGGGTCTTTCATCGCCAGTATGGTTTTGGATGCCGGATAAGCCATGCCGATTAAGATCGCAAATGGAATGACCGTCCAGAGGAATTCCACGGTCGTGTTTTCGTGAAAATTTGCTGCCTTATGGCCGGCGGCTTTGCGGTGCTTAATAATGGAATAAAACATCGCACCAAAAACCACAATGAATATGGCCAGACAGACCCAAAGGATGAGGGTATGCAGATCATAAATTTGTGTGGCAATTTCCGTGGACGGTAGCGGCAAGTTGTATGCGTATTCGCCACTGGCCAAAGCCGGAACGAGCGATATGGCAACACTGCTTACGATTTTTTGGCCTAGCCCCTTTAATGACATTGCTAATTCCTTAAAATAAATTTTTTTAGAAAAATCGTGCCGGTCTGTCGCCCAGCAAAGTTTTTAATTTTCCCGCCAACGCTTGCCGACCCTCGCAATCCAGAAAACGGCCTACAGCAAGTTCGCTGCCATGGGAGCGAAGTACCAAGCGACAATTGTCGCTAACTACTTGAGCCCAATAACGATTAAACTCGTAAACATGGCATTGGTGGTTCGAGCAAATTTCAACCGTTAACGCCCTTTCGTTTACGGTTAGTCGCTCATAGTCGTTAACATGGGCGTTGATGTGGCAAAACGCCCATGCCAGCCCTATCAACTCCAGCCCCGCGAAGGGCACTACCGGCCACGCGCCCAGCCATAAAAAAAACAGCGCGATACCCAGTGAAACCAATGCTATAAAAGAAAAAACCAGCACCCGGCCAGTCGCGGATAACGAGTTGTTGGGCTTTGAAACAAGTGTAAAAGCCGGCTGAAGCAAATTATTCTGCCTACTTAAACCAACACATTAGCGCAGGCTATTTAGCCCCATGGCCTTAGTTTGGACGCCGAAAAACATAGTACGCGTAAGGCAAAGCGGCGCAAACTTTGGTGCGATAAATTATCATAGACACGCCATTTTAGCAAGCTGGTCACCGCAAAGATGCTCATGCCTATTTAAAATTCAGCGATTTAGCGAAATTAACCTTTTTAAGGTTCCGCAAAATTTGGGAAATCAGGGCGCTGTGCTGCCGACAAACGAGCGCCCGAATACCAGGTACAATAGCAACCCCGAACTTTAGCCCGCAGCACTATTCCTCATGCCTTTAATTCAACTTGATCGCGTTTCTTTAGCCTACGGCCACGTGCCCTTATTGGATCAGGTGGAGATGGTGCTGGACGGCGGGGATCGCGTGGGCCTTATTGGCCGTAATGGCACGGGGAAATCCAGCTTACTTAAAATTATTGCTGGTGAAGTTGCGACGGACGACGGAAATATATGGCGCTCGCCCGGCATGCGCTGGGGTTACGTGCCCCAAGAGCCTCTTCTTGATGAGGCGCATACGATTTTTGAGGCGGTCGCGCAAGGTTTAGGGGCAGCCAGTGATTTATTGCTAGCCTATCATCACGTGGCACACGCAATGGGCGAGCCCGATGCGGATATTGAGGCACTGCTAGACGAAATGCACGACTTGCAATCGCAACTGGATGCTTGCGACGGCTGGCGCATTAAGGGCCGAGTAGAAAGTGTATTAAGTCGTTTGAGCTTAGCTGAGGATACGCAAATTTCGACACTCTCGGGCGGCTTAAGAAAGCGCGTTGCGCTGGCCCGGGCTTTAGTTGCCGAGCCGGAGTTGCTTCTACTAGACGAACCCACCAACCATTTGGACTTAGATTCCATAGAATGGCTCGAAGAAATGCTGCTGGCCTTTAACGGTAGCGTGGTGTTAATCACCCATGACCGGCGTTTTCTGGATCGTGTCTCCAATCGGATTTTTGAACTCGACCGGGGAAAGCTAACAAGCTTCAGTGGAAATTTTTCGGACTATCAAGTTAAGAAAGCGGAACTGCTGCAGATCGAAGCCCTGCACGGCGAAAAATTCGACAAAGTACTGGCCCAAGAAGAAGTGTGGATTAGGCAAGGCATCGCCGCTCGGCGCACGCGCAATGAAGGGCGTGTGCGCCGCCTAGAAGCGTTGCGCGCCGAACGTGCGCTACGACGGGAACGCTTAGGGCGCGTAAATTTAACCGTCGATGAAGGCCAGCGCTCCGGCAAGCTCGTGGCTGAGTTAGATCAAGTTAGCAAAGCCTTTAATGGCACACCCGTTATAAAACAATTTTCTTGCCGAATCATGCGCGGCGACAAGGTCGGTTTGATCGGGCCTAATGGGGCAGGCAAGAGCACCCTGCTTAAGTTAATTCTCGGTACCTTGCAGCCTGATCAGGGCACGGTGAATTTAGGTACTAAACTTAACATCGCCTATTTTGATCAGCTGCGCGCGCAGTTAGATGAAAACGCCAGTCTCGTTGATACCATCAGCCAAGGCAGCGACTTCATAGAAATCAACGGCGCACAAAAACACGTCATTAGTTATCTGGAAGATTTTCTATTTTCTCCCGCGCGGGCCCGCTCCCCCGTTAAATCATTGAGCGGCGGCGAACGCAATCGCTTACTCTTGGCACGCCTATTTACCCGCCCCGCCAACGTCCTGGTATTAGACGAGCCTACTAACGATCTGGATATTGAGACCCTGGAACTGCTAGAGGCACTCTTGCAAGAATTTACCGGCACGGTGCTTTTGGTCACCCACGACCGCGCATTTTTAGATAATGTCGCAACTCAGGTCATTGCGTTTGAAGGCGGCGGAAAATTACAAGAGTATGCGGGTGGTTACGACGATTGGCTGCGCGCCCGCCCAAAACCCAGCATGGCTGAAGAGAAAAAACCGGTGGTTCTTAAAACAAAACTAAAAGCTGCTCAGCCAAAATTGAGTCATACGGAATTACAGGAACTAAAAACTTTGCCGGATAAAATCGACGCCTTGGAAAAAGAGCAGGCCCAACTCACGGCGTCGCTGGCCGATAGCGAGCTCTACCGTAACGACCCCAAAGCCGCGCTACGTTTACAAGAGCGATATACCGAAATAGAAAAATTGTTGCTCAAGACCCTCGCCCGTTGGGAAGATCTGGAAGCCAAACAGAAATCGCTGACGGGGTAAAGGTGCGCTAGGCAAGAGTCTTAACCGCGAGGTTGTTCTTGTCGGTTTGTGACCAAAACCCTCCATGTATTACAGCTAACTACCCCGCCTAGCCAATCTTTTTTCCAATACCCGCGCCCAACCGCTCAAGCTAAAACAGAGCACAAAATACACTGCGGCCACGAAAAGAAAAATTTCAGCAGGATGCACTAGGCTGCGATTATTAACTTGCGTGGCGATGTGAGTGAGTTCGGAGACACCGACGATAAAAGCAAGGGATGTATCCTTAATCAGGGAGACAAATTGGTTGACGAACGATGGGATCATATTGCGCAGGCCTTGTGGCAGTACGATGTATGCCATCACTTGCCTCGAATTTATTCCGAGGGAAACCGCAGCCTGGAAAAATTGCGTCCGGCCTGAATCGCTCGCCGTTCGATTTCGGCTGCTGATGCCAACCAGCTTTTTTGCTCTAAAAAAAGCAGATAAGCGCGCGTGCTGATCTTGCGACAGTTATCGGGCAACAGAAAGCTGGCGCGGGCGATCTTGTGATCCTCGAACAGGAAAACACCCGTCTTTTGGGGTTGATTGAGGGCAAAATCATTCATCGTTTCTTGTATCGCCAGTTCGCCAAGACCCGATTTACGGGCAAGAATGGCTTCTGCGGTGAGCGTTTGCTGGTAAAGTTGGAAGGTTCGGGTGGTGCATACCGACACTTTGTTGCCTTTAACCCATCGGGTTATATATTCACTCGTCGGTGTTTGCTGGCGCGTCACTTCATGTAGCACCATATCGACGAGCAGCAGCGCCCAACCGGGCTTGAACAAGAGGTCGAGCGCATCCGCGTAAGCCAACGTAATGAGCGGCCCGGCATCGGGCAGCAGGACTACGCGCGCAGACATAATGTCTTGTGCTTAAGCAGATAGCGAATTCAACTGATCGACCATGTTTCGAGTGACGGCGTCGGCTAGTCTCGGCATCGGCAGATGCGCCTGGGCCATCAACAGGAACAGGTCTTCCTCGCCGTCGATGCCCAATGATTGCATAGCCTCAGCGCCCGTGAGCTTTCCAAGGGAAAAATCGAGCAGAACCTTGAAGTTCTGATTGCCACTGGATTCTGCCGCCTCAAAGGTCTCGACCAGATGACGAAGCTCCGCGTTAAACAGTGCGTTGACCGAGGTATCGGTTTTAGCGGCGATGACCTTGGCACGCTTGAGCAGGTCGCGATCTACCGCGCCAGTAAAATTAACAGTGCTTGCCATTATTTTCTCCAAATTAACACATGATTAAGTGTAACACATAAATGTGTGTTGCATAGCCCCCCAACCAGTCTAACTACCCCGCCTAGCCAATCTTTTTTCCAATACCCGCGCCCAACTGCTCAAGCTAAAACAGAGCACAAAATACACTGCGGCCACGAAAAGAAAAATTTCAGCGGGATGCACTAGGCTGCGATTATTAACTTGCGTGGCGATGTGAGTAAGCTCGGAGACACCGACGATAAAAGCAAGGGATGTATCCTTAATTAGGGATACAAATTGGTTGACGAACGATGGGATCATATTGCGCAATCCTTGAGGTAATACGATGTATGCCATCACTTGCCAAGAATTTAACCCAGTAGAAATTGCGGCTTCGCGCTGTCCGGGCGGCACGCTGGCGATGCCGGCGCGTACGATCTGCGACATATAAGCCGAGGTGAACAAGGTTAAAGCGGTAATTACCGTCCAATTTTCCGCGACCGGTTTACCCATCATGGCGGGCAATAAAAAATACACCCAGAAAATAACCATGAGCAAAGGCATGCCCCGCAAGATTTGGATATAAGTGTTAACGACATAACGTAGCGGCCGATAAGGGCTCAAACTGAGTAAGCCAAGTACTACTCCGCCGAGAAAGGACAATACCCCCGCGACGATGGCTAAATACAGGGTCAAGGCTAAGCCCCCAATTGGGCCATTGGGATAGCGGCCTATTAAAAAGTAAACCCAATTTTCGCTAATAACGGAGAAGTCCATTACGCCATACCCCGCCTCGCCAATACTTTTTTGCTATAGAGCGTGACCGCAGCGGTGATGATCAGCGAAATTGCCACATACACTAAGGTCGCTGCGGAGAATGCTTCGAAACCTTTAAATGTGTAGCTCTCGATCTGGCGGGCTTGATAGGTCAATTCCGCCACGCCTATGGTCATCGCGAGTGAGGAATTTTTGGTGGCATTAAGAAATTGGTTGATTAAAGGAGGCACAATAATGCGCGCTGCTTGCGGCAAGATGACAAAGCGCATCGCCGTGAGATAACCAAATCCCTGGCTTAACGCCGCCTCCATTTGCCCTTTTGGAATGGCACGCACGCCGGAGCGTATGTCTTCTGCAATGAATGCGGAGGTGTAAATGCTAAGCGCTATGAGTGCCGCGGCAAATTCAAAATTGGTTTGGTTTAGCCAGTCGTTAATGCCTTGCGGCAGAATAGTGTAGGCGCCGAAATACCAGAAAAAAATCTGAATTAATAGCGGCGTATT
>CAYYOS010000084.1:7436-11493 GCA_964473355.1 uncultured Burkholderiales bacterium
GCATCACCACTTCCGTCATTCCCGCGTAGGCGGGAATCCAGTGACTTAAATAGCTTTCTGGACCCCCGCTTTCGCGAGGGTGACGGCGAACAGGTGCCATACGCTAGCTATGAGGACGCTATACTAATTCGCGCTCGGGTTAATGGCAGTCTCTAATGCATAAACAATTTTGTAAAGATTTAATTCTCGGGAATAATTTTAAAAGTACGTTGCAGCGGTGCGTCGGATTTTGCGCCAAACCATTTATCAAAAATTTGTTTGGCCTCGCCGTTTTTTTCCATTTCCAAGAGCGTCTGATTGACGTAAGCCACCAAAGCTTGATCGCCCTTGCGCATAGCTATGCCATAAGGCTCTTCTGAAATTTGAAAGGGCGCAATTTCGAATTTTGCTTTATTCGGCGCTTTGGCCAGGATGCCCGCCAAAATTGCTTCGTCCGTGGTCACAGCGGCAACACGTCCTTGCTGCAAAGCTAAAAAAGCTTGAGGGTAATCGTCGAAAGATAAAACAGTCGCAGTTGGTAAGGCTTTGCGGGCGTTTTGCTCGGAGGTGGAACCTTTGGCGGTACCGATTTTTTTGCCGGCCAAATCAGCCAAACTTTTGACCGCCCCTTTTTTTACTAAAAATTTTTGTCCGGTACGAAAATAGGTATAGCTAAAATCCAACTGCTGAGCACGCTCCGGCGTTTTCGTCATGGTGGCGGCGATGAGATCAACATTGCCTTCCACTAGCTGCGGAATGCGGTTAGCAGAAGTCACCGCTTTCAATTCCAGCTTAACCCCTAGACGCTGGGCAATGGCGCGTACAAAATCTATGTCGTAGCCAACAATTTCGCGGCTGGTTGCATCCACATAGCCAAATGGCGGCAACGAATCTTTAACGCCCGCCACCAGCGTGCCTTTCTGTTTAATAGTCGCCAAAGTGTCGGCATGCGCTGTTAGATTCCCCGTTATTATTAATAGTGTTGCAAAAAACGTTATAGCGAATTTAATTTTCAACATAGCCTGCTCCCTACCAAAGTTAATTAATGCATCGCCGATAATACTTGCTGTAAAAATTGCTGAACCCGTGCATGCTTGGGGCGCGTAAAGAATTCTTCGGGCGGTGCCGCCTCAAGTATTTGCCCTTGATCCATAAACACCACACGTCCGGCGACTTCGCGAGCAAACCCCATTTCGTGTGTAACGATAACCATGGTCATACCGTCACTCACCAAATTTTTCATCACCGCCAATACTTCACCAATCATTTCCGGGTCCAAAGCGGAGGTGGGTTCATCGAATAACATAATACGCGGTTGCATAGCCAAAGCGCGCGCAATTGCCACGCGCTGTTGTTGGCCGCCCGACAGTTCGCTCGGATAACTATCTTTTTTATCGGCCAAGCCTACGCGCTGTAATAACGCCAGCGCGCGCTCTTCGGCAGCCTGGCGGCCAAGACGGCGCACCTTGATCGGTGCCAGTGTAATGTTTTTGAGCACCGATAAATGCGGGTAAAGATTGAATTGCTGAAACACAAAGCCGACCTCCGCGCGCAGTTGACTGATATTAGTACCAGGGTCGGCGAGATTTTTGCCATCGACCGTTAGCACGCCTTTATCGATACGCTCTAACCGATTAATGGTACGTACCAAAGTAGATTTTCCTGAGCCGGAGGGGCCGCATACTACAATCACTTCACCTGACTGGACTTGCAGGTTTATATCATTGAGAACGTGTAGCGCGCCGAACGATTTATGCACATTTTCAAAACGGATCATGGAATACCTACCTGGCGTTGCGTGTCACGATACTTTGCCCAACTTTCTATTCGGGGTTCATGGGCGTTAATAGCTGAGTAACCATCTCGAAATAAGGTGTACCTTTTGATCCTAGTCGTGCGTTATCCCTCTTCGCCAATTTTTCTGCCATGCGCATAATTAAAATTAGCGGATCTGTTATCGCGAGAGCACTGTATTTGCAATCAACGCTAATTTCCAGAGGATCTTCTTGTAGTTTGGCGTCGCTAGGAACGTTTCCCGGATTGTCGGAATAATACGACATCGCGATGTTCTGCAATTCTTCCCCAGTCAAATGCGGTCGTGCCATAAATTGCCGGTAAAGAACGCGCCAGTGATTGGCGAGCGTGAACTGATGCCTGTCCATGACGATATAGGCTAACCAGCCTATCAGAATCTTGGTAATCAGTTGATTTGCACTTCGAACAGGATAATGAGCCAACGCAACTTCACGCGTTAACTTGGCGTGGTTTAGCGGTTTTTCCGGTGAAAATATGCTGTGATTGCCAGGAATAATAATATTCCCAGGGTTTTTCATAACCGAGCTAGGGACAATCACCTTGTGCACCACCATAGCTTCAGATGCCAGACGCCGCGTAATTCGAAGGGGCGGGGAAGCGCTTTGCACTGTATCCGACGTGGTCGGCACATAAGTTTGAGTAGGCACGAGAGCAGGCATGTCGGGCGGCAGGCCCGCAAGTATTGTTTCTAATTTTGCGCGGGTGTCCACGCGAATGAATTCGTCAGCGTCCAAAACGAATATAAAGTCGGCAGACGTTGCCTTAAACGCCTCGCGGCACAAGCCAGTGGTTTTTTCCGCCTGCAAAAACCCCAGTTCCGTTTCGAGCAGGACCGTTAGTGGCAAACCTTCAGCTTGAAGCTTTGCCAAAATGTTTTCCGTGCCGTCGAACGAATCGTGATTAATGATCCAAAAGCTATCCAAGAACTGCAAATTATGGCGCACGAAGGCTTCAATAATATCGGCCTCATTTTTAACCATAGCTATGCCCACAATACGCATTACTCGGCCTTCATCCTATATTCCCTAGTGCCCGCTCCGCTATAACCCTAAACGCTGCCAAATGGTCGACGTCAAACCCGCTTGGTTGAGCGTATAGAAATGCAATCCCGGCGCGCCGTGGCGTAACAGGGTATCGCACAGGTTAGTCACCACATCTAAACCAAACGCGCGTATAGAAGCGACGTCATCGCCGTAGCTTTGCAGCTTTAAGCGTATCCAACGTGGAATCTCGGCGCCACACGCGTCCGAAAAGCGCGCCAATTGCGTGAAATTGCTGATAGGCATAATACCTGGAACGATGGGAATGGTGATCCCCAGCGCCTCGCATTCATCAACAAACCTAAAATACGCTTGGGGGTTATAAAAATACTGAGTGATGGCGGAGTCAGCGCCTGCCTCCACCTTGCGCTTAAAACTTAGCAAGTCTTCGGACGCCGAACGCGCCTGCGGATGAAATTCGGGGTAAGCGGCCACTTCCAAATTAAAATGATCGCCGGTTTCTTGGCGTATAAACGCGACCAATTCGTTGGCGTACCGAAGCTCACCCGGCGCGCCCATGCCCGAAGGCAAATCGCCCCGCAAGGCTACGATATGACGGATGCCGTGGCTGCGATAGGTATCTAAAATGGCGCGGATGTTTTCTTTGGTGGAACTAACACAAGATAAATGCGGCGCGGCGTTTAATCCTTCGGCTTGAATTTCCAGCACGGTTTCTAAGGTGTGCGCTTGTGTAGAGCCACCGGCACCAAACGTCACAGAGAAGAACTTAGGCTTTAATTGCGCCAATTGTTTGCGCGTCGCCCGGAGTTTTTCTACCCCAGCCGGTGTTTTCGGTGGAAAGAATTCAAAACTAAAAACCCGCGGAGCGGCGGAGTCGGACATAGCTAAGCGCGGGCTTAACGCTTAATAGCGATAATGCTGGGGTTTATATGGGCCCGCCGGGTTCATCCCTAGATATTTTGCTTGCGCCTCGGTGAGCTCAGTTAAATGCGCGCCAATTTTCCGCAAATGTAACCTTGCCACTTTTTCGTCTAACGCTTTGGGCAAAACGTGGACGTCAATATCGTATTTGCCGGGATGGTTCCAAAGCTCTATTTGCGCCATAACTTGATTGGTAAAGGACGCCGACATCACAAAACTGGGGTGACCGGTGGCGCAACCCAGGTTAACCAGCCGGCCTTCCGCTAGCACAATAAGTTTTTTTCCGTCGGGAAAAATCACGTGATCAACTTGCGGTTTGATATTGTCCCAAGTGTACTGAC
>CAYYOS010000085.1:0-11473 GCA_964473355.1 uncultured Burkholderiales bacterium
TAGGCTTGTCGCGTATCTAAAGCGACCTGGCGCCGCGCGAGCTCTAAATCATGCCTGGCTTTCTCTTGCAAAGCGCTGGCTTCCTTCACCTTTGAGTTCACGAAACCACCTTGATAAATCGGCAAGTTCAACTGTAACCCTAATGTTTTGGAAGCGGTGTCACTACCGACACCGCTAAAGCCGCTGCCGGCAGCGTTGTCCCCGTAGGAGGCAACCGCATCTAACATTGGGTAATGCCCCGCCCGATTGCGTTCTATTTCGCCGGTTGCTATGTCCAGCGCGGCTTGCTGAATTTCTATAGCCGGGTTTTTTTGTTCGGCGATGCTCACCCAGCTATCCATATCCTGAGTTGGTAAATCTAGTTTTAGAGTTGGGGGCACACCCTCGAACGCCGCGGGAATCTGCGCGATAACGCGTTGCAGAACGCGTTTTTTTACTTCCAAATCATTTTGCGCGGCTATTTCCTGAGCTCTAGCCAAATCAAAGCGCGCTTGCGCTTCATGGGTGTCCGTGATGGTAGCGCTGCCCACTTCAAAATTACGCTTGGCCAGCGCCAGCTGTTCAGAAATAGCGGCTTTTTGCGCGACCGTTAACGCCAGCGTATCTTGCGCCAGTAAAATATCAAAATAAGCTTGCGCCACCCGCAGCACCAAGTCTTGGCGCGCCAGCCTTAACTGCGCTTCTGCTAACGCCACTTGCGCTAGCGCTTGCTCGTAAACAGCAAAATTTTGTTTGCGATACAAAGGCTGCACGAGGTTGAGCGCTGCGCCGCGACTATTGTATGTGCGCGCGCCACTTGGAAAATTGGTTTCACCGCGGTAACTAATGTCGGTGTCGTTATAGGTGGTATTGGCGTTGAGCGCAATATTAGGTAGAAAAAGTGAGCGTGCCTGCGGCAACTTTTCCAACCCGGCGGCGTAGCTCGCCTCAGCACCCTTATACGTGGCGTCGGCGATTTTGGCGAGGCCATATACTTCGCACAAATTAGCAGCCACTACGGGAGAGCAAATCAAAACTAAAAACGAAGCAAATAACAATACATAACGCATTTAAAATACAAACCGCTCAGGGGTAGGCGCGTTGATTAGGCTCGGCACGCAAGTTTCAAATAATGGTCGCGTATAGCATAGACCAGGCCCCGCACAGGTGATAAGTTGCGCTTGCATGACGGGTGGCTCACCGACAATAACAAAAATTTTGCCACCCGGATTTAAATCTTTGAAAAAATCGCTAGGCGCTAATGGCATGGATCCGGTAATCACGATGACATCATAGGGCCCATGGCGACCCCATCCCCTAGCTGCGTCCCCTACTTCCAAGGTGACGTTACTGACACCGTGGGCTTTTAGATTGAGTTCAGCGCGGGTTTTAAATTCGGGAATTCGCTCGACACTATATACGTGACGCGCCTGGTGAGCCATCAGCGCCGTAAGATAGCCGCTGCCGGTGCCCACCTCCAACACTTTGTCATCAGCGGCTAACGAAACTTCTTGCAGTAACCTGGCTTCTAACTTTGGTGAAAACATGATTTCACCATAGCCTAAGGGTATTTCCACGTCGGAAAATGCCAATTGGCGATATTTACTGGGGACGTATTCCTCGCGCTTAACTTTCGACAATAAATCCAGAACGTCTTGATTTAGCACCTCCCAGGTGCGTATTTGTTGTTCTATCATGTTAAAGCGCGCTTGTTCCATATCCATACCTCTAACCTTCAGCAAACTTGAAATTATTTCACATTTCAGCTACCTTCACACTATGCCTGTAAAGGAAGCGTCCCAAAACCTTTTAAGGCTACGCTAGGGGTCCGGATTTCCGGTGAGAAAAACCCTTTGAACCTGACACGGATAATGCCGTCGTAGGGAAGCGCTAACCAGCTCCTTACGTGAATTTCTTATAAGGAGCGCGCCATGAGTGCCCACCCCCGTTTTATTAGTCAAGCCGCGCACGTGGATGTTGCCGCGATCTCGCCCTTGCCCAATTCTCGCAAAGTCTATGTTCGGGGCTCGCGTAGTGACATAGCCGTGCCCATGCGCGAAATCACGCAAAGTGACACGACGACAGTGGGGGGCACCGAAATCAACCCCCCTTTGTATGTCTACGACACCTCGGGGGCATATACCGATCCCACTATCGCCATCGACATCCGCAAAGGCCTGCCTAGTATACGTGAGGCGTGGATTAATGAACGTGATGATAGTGAAATATTAAACGTCCCGACGTCGCTTTACGGCCGGCAGCGCTTAAACGACGCGGGCTTAAAAGAAATGCGCTTTAATCTCACCCGTTTCCCCCGGCGTGCGAAGCATGGCTGCAATGTGTCGCAAATGCACTATGCGAAGCGCGGCATCATCACACCGGAAATGGAATTCATTGCTATTCGCGAAACTCAGCGACGCGACCAACTCGGCCCTTTGTTAACTCAGCAGCACGCCGGAGAACATTTTGGCGCCGCCATTCCACAAGAAATTACACCAGAATTTGTGCGTAGCGAAGTCGCGCGCGGGCGCGCCATTATCCCGGCTAACATCAACCATCCTGAGCTAGAACCCATGATTATCGGGCGTAACTTCCTAGTGAAAATTAACGCCAACATCGGCAATTCGGCGTTGAGTTCCTCGATTTCCGAGGAGGTAGATAAGATGACCTGGGGCATACGTTGGGGTGCCGACACCATCATGGATTTATCTACCGGGAAAAATATCCACGAAACCCGCGAGTGGATCATCCGCAATAGCCCCGTGCCGGTCGGTACAGTGCCAATTTATCAGGCGCTGGAAAAAGTAGACGGCAAAGCCGAAGAATTAACTTGGGAAATATTTCGCGACACCTTAATTGAACAAGCCGAACAGGGCGTGGATTACTTTACGATTCATGCTGGGGTGTTACTGCGTTATATCCCGCTTACCGCCACGCGCCTAACCGGCATCGTCTCTCGAGGTGGCTCCATTATGGCCAAATGGTGCTTGGCGCATCATCAAGAAAGCTTTCTGTATACGCACTTCGCGGATATTTGCGACATCATGAAAACCTATGACGTCAGTTTTTCCCTGGGCGATGGCCTACGTCCCGGCTCAATTCAAGACGCCAATGACGCCGCGCAATTTGCTGAACTGGAAACGCTCGGTGAATTGACACGTGTCGCCTGGCAGCACGACGTGCAGACCATGATTGAGGGGCCGGGGCACGTACCCATGCAGTTGATAAAAATCAATATGGAAAAGCAATTGAAGGAGTGCCAGGAAGCACCTTTTTATACCTTAGGGCCATTAACCATGGATATCGCACCGGGTTACGATCACATCACCTCGGCCATAGGTGCAGCGATGATCGGCTGGTTCGGCACAGCGATGTTGTGCTATGTCACCCCCAAGGAGCACCTGGGATTACCGAATAAGGAGGATGTCAAGGAAGGTATCATCACCTACAAAATTGCAGCACATGCAGCGGATTTAGCAAAAGGACACCCCGGCGCGCAAATTCGCGACAATGCACTATCTAAAGCGCGTTTTGAATTTCGCTGGCAAGATCAATTTAATTTGGGGCTAGACCCGGACCGGGCCCAGGAATTTCATGATGAGACTCTGCCTAAAGAATCCGCTAAGCTCGCGCATTTTTGTTCGATGTGCGGCCCGCATTTTTGCTCGATGAAAATCAGCCAGGACGTGCGTGACTATGCAGCCTCCCAAACTATTCAAGATCAGCAGGCAGCCGCGGGGATGCAAGAAAAAGCGGTGGAATTTATTCAAAAAGGTGCCGAGCTCTATCAAAAAACCTAGCGCTACAGCGGCACGGTATAATAAGCCGCTTTACTTTACACTAATTCCAATTTGCAATAGAAAGGAGAACAAGGCGGCAAGGATGAGGCGACGAAGACAGTACGCTTAGGTACGGCTAGGAGCCGAAGACGAAGCCAACACAGTTATCGTTTTTATTGCGAATTGGAATAAGGTGGCTTTTTGTTTGATTGGAATTTAGCGTGGTCCTAACCCCAATTATTCTCGGCATCTTGGAAGGATTAACCGAGTTTTTACCTATTTCCAGCACGGGGCACTTGATTATTGCCGGCGATTTGTTAGGTTACACCGGCGAAAAAGCCAACACCTTTAAAATCGTAATTCAACTGGGTGCAATTTTGGCCATCTGCTGGCATTTCCGTAAGAAAATTTTCGATGTTATTTTTGGTTTGCCGAATGAACCTCTGGCACGGCGCTTCGCAACCAACGTTTTAGTTGCATTTGTCCCCGCTATGCTGCTCGGCGCGCTTTTGCATGGTTTTATCAAAGCCCATTTATTTAATTCCTTAAACGTGGCTATTGCCCTGATTTTAGGCGGCATTGTGATTTTGATTATTGAGCGCCGTCCCTACCAACCGCGTATCGGGAATATCGATGACATGTCGTGGAAAGACGCACTTAAAGTTGGGCTTGCCCAGTCAGCAGCCTTAATTCCGGGTGTATCGCGTTCCGGCGCTACCATAATGGGCGGCTTGGTATTTGGTTTATCGCGTAAAGCAGCAACGGAGTTCTCGTTCTTTCTGGCTATCCCAACAATGTTCGCCGCCACGGTATATGACGTCGCCAAAAATTGGGTGCTCTTTAAAGCAGAGGACCTGGTGCCATTCGGAATCGGATTTGTCGCGGCTTTTTTAACGGCACTTTTCACGGTAAAAATTTTACTGCTGTATGTGGCGAATCATGATTTTCGCGTGTTTGCGTGGTATCGCATTTTTTTTGGGGCACTGGTGTTGGCGTATTATTGGTAGCCGCCGCCGGATAACCTTACCTTAGGATGGCTTATGGATATGCTACACGAGTTTATCAACTGGATCCTAGCGACGGTGCAGGATTGGAGCTATACAGGAATTTTTATCCTTATGGCTTTGGAATCAACGGTGTTACCCGTGCCCAGCGAATTGGTTTTAATTCCGGCGGGTTATCTTGCCCATCAAGGAAAGATGAATACGCTACTAATAATCGCCGCATCAACTTTTGGTAGCTTAGCCGGCGCGTCGTTTAACTACGTCGTATCGATGTGGGTGGGACGACCGTTTTTGGAACGTTGGGGTAAATATTTTTTTGTACGGCCCTCGTTACTGCACAAGACTGATGTGTTTTTTGAGCGGCATGGAAAAATTTCTACCTTCACCGGCCGTCTCATTCCTGGGATACGCCATCTGATTTCAATTCCTGCGGGATTGACGCGCATGAACTATCCTGCTTTCGCATTTTATACCTGTCTGGGTGCAGGGATTTGGTCGGTAATTCTTACGCTGGTCGGTTATTTTTTAGGAGGCAATGAGGCATTGATTAAACAGTATCTGCCGCACCTAACTATCGGCGTTGCGATCTCCGCCTTGGTAGTAGGGCTCCTCTATTGGCGCTGGCAAAAACGCGGCAACGCGTAAGAAGAGCAACCCTGGCTCTTGGCTAGTGTAGCGTCGCCCCTTTATGCACGAAGCGAGCGATGTGTCCCAGCAACTCTTCCTCCTGGTAAGGCTTGCCTAAGTATGCATCGACGCCTAATTCTTTGGCGTAGTTCCGGTGCTTTTCGGCGGTACGTGAAGTAATCATGATAATGGGTATATGCGCGGTAGCACTGTTGGCACGAATGTTTTTGGTGAGCTCAAAGCCGTCCATCCGAGGCATTTCAATATCGACCAACATCACATCGGGCTGATGGTCGGCTAAAAGTTGTAGCGCGTCTACCCCATCTTTTGCCGTCAACACCTGATAGCCCTCTTTTGCCAAAAGTCTGCCGGTAATTTTACGCACCGTTAGGGAATCATCGACAACCATTATTAAAGGCGCTGCCGTGGCCGGTTCGGCTTTGGCCGGCATAGCTTTACCTAACGCCACCGAGCTAACCTCGCGGTGCGCGAGTTGCACTGGGTTAATAATCAACACCACTTTTCCGTTACCCAGCACCGTGGCGCCCGCCACACCAGCAACACGCGCCAACTGCGGACCAATGTTTTTTACTACAATCTCCTGGTTACCGATAAGTTCGTCCACTTGCACAGCTGCTCGTTGCGCCCCGCTTTTTAATAGCATAATCATGGTATAGTTTTGCGCTACCGGCATGTGCTCGTCATCACCTAAGAGGCGGGGAAGATAATGGTAGGGATAACGATTATTTTGCCAGCTGATTTCTTTATTGTCGTGTATTTCCGAAAGCGCATGCGCTTTGAATTCCTGAACCTGCTCAATCATCGCTGAAGGTAACGCATACAGCTCGTTGCCGGCTTTCACCATTACCGCTTGGGTGACTGCCAAGGTTAGGGGGAGATAGATCGTAAATACAGTGCCGGCCCCGGCAGTACTGCTAACCTCTATGCGTCCGCCAAGCGCGGCAATTTCGTTGCGTACTACATCCATTCCGATACCTCGGCCGGAGACCTGTGTGACCTCCGTTGCCGTAGAAAAACCCGCATTGAAAATAAGCTCGGTCAGCTGCATGTCAGTAGGTTCCGCATTTTCTGCAAGCAAACCACGTTCAAGGGCCTTGGCACGAATCCTTTGCAAATCGATGCCGGCGCCATCATCGGAAAACATCAACACGATCTCATTACCTTCTTGACGGGCAAGTAGGGTAATTAAGCCAGTAGAGGATTTACCGTTGGCTTCACGCGTAGCTGGATCTTCAAGTCCGTGCGCGATGGCATTGCGGAGTAAGTGCTCGAAAGGTGCCGTAATTTTTTCCAGCACGCTGCGATCCAATTCAACTTGTCCACCGCGAATCTCCAGCTGCGCGGACTTTCCTAGCTCTTTAGCGGTTTGGCGAACAATGCGATGCAAGCGTTCGGCAATGCTCGACAAATGCACCATGCGAATGCGCATGAGGGATTGTTGAAGTTCTTTGGTCATCCGCGCTTGAGCCAACAACGCCGCTTCGGTCTCATCCAAATTGTTCAATAAATTCTGTTGCACGGTAGAAACGTCATTGACGCTTTCTGCCATAATCCGGGTTAATTCTTGAAAGCGTGTAAAACGATCAAACTCCAGGGGGTCGAAGGCGGCATGCAATTCGTGCGCGTGTGACAAGCTCGATTGCATTTGGCTCTCGGCTTGAATTTCCACCTCGCGCAATTGCTTGCGTAAACGCATAACGTTTTCCGTCAATTCAAACAGTGATTGCTTGAAGCCCTGCATTTCGCCTTCAACTCGAGACCTCGCAATACTGACCTCTCCGGCTTCATTCACTAAGCGGTCCACTGTCTGGGCGGCAACCCTTAACACCGCTTTTGCCGTGGGGTTTTCGGGCGACGCAGCTGGCTCGGCAGCTAAAGGTTTTTGGGTGGTGGCCACGGCACTAGGCGTAACCGATGCTTGCTCCTCTTCGTCGGGGAGCCCCTTTTTGAGACGCTCTAAGGCATCGCTTAAGCGATCATAGCGAAGCTCCAAATCATTAAAAAAATGAGCTGGTTTCGGACCGGGCGCTTCATCAGCCTCTAGAATTTGCTCTTCCAGGGTGTGCGTTAATTCACCTAAACGCATGGCCCCTGCCATACGCGCACTACCTTTTAGGGTATGCAGAGCGCGCTGTAGTGGCTCGGGTGGTGGTGCATCTGGGTTGGCGCGCCAGTCACGAAGCGAGCCGCCCATTAAAGGGAATAGCTCCTCAGCTTCCTCAAGGAAAATAGAAAGCAATTGCTCATCAATATCGTCGCGTAAAACGCGCCGCTCTTGCGCGGGCTCCACTGCAGTCATCGGTGGAGCGATGTCTACAGGACTATCTTCGGCTTCCGGCTGCACCAGGGCGACGTCAGAGCTAAGGCTATCGGCAGGGGTCTCGTCCTTAAATGGTATGAACGAAAAGTCAGTAGTGTTCGCGTCTGGCTCACCATTTACGAGTGTGTCGCTGGGACCGACTTCATCTGCGAAATCTTCCCGCGAGGACTCGGCGGTGCCCCATAACGCTTCGTCTTGAAATGACGCGACAGGGGATTCCGGATCCGGCCAGGTTGATAATGACTGCTGCTCACTACCGACACTGGCAGCAAAATCAACAGAGGAATCTTCGTCTAAATTTAAGCTCAAGTGCGCCCAATCCGGGCGTGGGCTGACACCCTCGGTAGTGCGTTCTACCGAAGAAAATTGAGTTTTTAGTCGTTCCTCCGGCGGAAAATTTCGCTCTGCGGATTCGCCTGCCATTTCGTTCATCGGCGCATCATCCGTCTCCTTAGAGAAGCCCGTTGCGCTGGCATTTTTTAGCATCCCCTTTAAGGAGCGAATAAGCTGCTTCGCAGGGCGGGGAATTTTTTGATGGCGGATGGCGTGGACCATCTTATTTAAGGCCGCGATGCTATCTTGCATCACGGTCAATTCTTTATCAGTCACGTGCTTAGGCGTTTCCAAAAGTTGCCGCAGCCATTGTTCTAGGGCGTAGCTTAAATCTCCCGGTTCCTCAAAGCCGACCGTGCGCGATGTGCCGCAGAGCGTGTGCGCGGCGCGCATAAAATCGTGGTTAATAGAGGCTTGCGGATTATCCTTTAGGCGCGTCAACTCAGTTTGCAGCGTCAGCAAGTGTTCATCGGCTTCCGCCATAAACACGTTATAGAGGTCTTGATTTAAGATAACGCCGCCCGCGATGATTTCATCATCAGCAAGGTTCGCGTCCGATGATAAATTTGCATCCGCCGCGGACGAACTAGGCTCATCTACGGATGGGGCGCGGAAGTTATGTTCATACACAGTTTCCGGCAACACTTCGTCCTGCCATCCTTTTTCCTCGGTAAGGTCTTGCAGCTCGCCGACATAGGAGTTAGGCGGAGTCGCGGGCTCGGCGGAAATCTCTAAAAATAGGGTGTCGGGTACCGCTGCATCTTCCGCAGGCGAACTGTCGACTAAAGAAAAATCTAACTCTGCAGGCTCATCATCTTGCCATTCGTCTATTGGAAGCGAAGGATTTTCAGACTCTAGTGCGGATAACTGCGCTTGCTCTAGCTCCTCGGCTTCCAGTTCCGGCTTTTTTAGTTTGGTGCCCTCCGTTTTTAGGCTATCCGCTTGGCTTAACAAATCCTCAGCGTTCACGGAAGCGCTGCCAGTTTCTTTTAACGATATCACCCAACCGGAAAATTCCTGCTGGGCCTGACTGATAAACTCGGCTAAATCTGGTGTGATACTTTTTTCTTCTTCCAGCCATTTATTTAAGACTTGCTCAACACCCCACGCTACTTCGCCTAAAGTGGTCAATCCCACCATACGGCCGCTTCCTTTGAGCGTATGAAAGCCACGCCGGATAGTAACTAAGGCTTCCTTGTTGTGAGGCTGCTGACGGCAAATAGCCAGATTTTCACTGATAGCTGCGAGTACCTCTTGCGCTTCTTCGATATAAGTTTCCAGCAAGTCGGCATCCACGGCTTCCTGGCTGGCGTCCAGAAGCTTGGTGACCTCATCGGACGGTGTCGCCGACGGCACGGCCGGAGCGGTAAGCGCCTGTATAGCGCCCATTAGCGCTTCGGATCGATTTTCCCCGCTCTGCTCCAAGAGTTGGATTGCCTCGGTGGCTTTTTCTTTTAGCGAAGTATCGGCCATCAAGTCCGCGTCTTGTTGCAAACTCGTTAGCGTTTGACGCATTTGCTCACGAGCATCGGTGTCCGTAGTTTGCTGCCACTCATTAAACTGACTGCTGAGCAAGCGCTTCTGATCGCCTAGCTCTGCCTCAACCGTCCCTGTCGGGCTAGCTTCATCGGGTGCTTCTTTATTTAACTCCGCGGTACGCGCGCGATATCCGGGAAAACGTTTTAGCATGGGCTCAATGATCGTGAAGGCTTCTTCCCGGCCGTTTTTTACGCCCTCGATATAAAACCCTAGGCTACTCAGCACTTCGGCTAGCAATTCCAATTCCGCTTGGCGGACCTCATAGTCGGCGCCACTAAACCGCTGCACCATTTCTTCTGCATGTTTTAATAAGTCCGCGGCGCGCTCTAACTCTAAAATCCGCAAAGCGCCTAGAATTTGTTTGATATAACCGCTTAAGCTGGGAAGCTCGGTACGCTTGCTGGGATCCCGGAAGAAGGCATCTAAGGTTTGTTCGATTTGCCGCAAATTACTTTGAATTTCTTGAGCCACTTGCGCCATTAAAAGTTTTTCTTGCGCTTTGCGGCTGATTTCATCCAAAAGCGGCACGTCATCGAATTCTATATTCTCGCCCTTAACGCTGGCTTCGACTCGTCGGCCCTGCACTTTGGCTTGGGTGACAAATTCATCGGTGATGCGCGCATAATTTTCGAAAGTGTTTTCCACCAACAGTAACGCGGTGGCCATCTCCATTGCGACTAGTTCATTGAAGGACTGTGCATGGCTTTGCATGTAAGCACTGGCACCATGGATTTTTTCCAGCAAACCCGATAGCGCTTGATTTTCTAAAGGGCGAGCCTGGTCTTTTAGTTTACTTAACTGCTCGTGGAAAACCTTTGAGCTATCTTTGTTGCCCGTTGTAAACTTCAGCCAAACTTCTTTTGCGAAGCTTACCGTTTCCTTCAGTTCGCGAAGTAGGGGCTGCAAGCGTTCGGCCTCGATCGCAGCCTCGCTGGTCTCCACCGTACTGGGCGGCAAATACTTTTGCAGATCAAAAGTATGTTTTACCTGACGGACATGGTCGCTGACAGGCTCACTCTTCGCGATGAAATACAAGACGTCCCTTAATAGGCGTTCCGCTACCTTGGGGGAGCCTTCGGCCAGACGCCGGATTTGTTGATCAATCCTCGCACACAGTTGCTTTACATAGAGGCTGGTAGTGACGCCTCGATTTGCCAAGCTTTCGGTAAGGGCAACCGCAGACCACCAAAAACTTCTATGAACAGCAAGCGTTTGCGTGCGCTCAATGGCAGACAAAGCTTGGCGCATTAATTCCAAGCCTTGCTCAGGATTTTCTTGACGCAACCATTTCAAGAGACCCTGCTGGAATTTAAAACGTTGCTGCTTAGCAAGCTTGGGTAAGTCGGCTTCGTTAAAAGCAACTGCCTGTGTGCGGGGTGGAACACGTGCCGTAAGATCAGGAAAAAATAATTCGCTTTCCACGATTTTTTCAACGCCCCGCGCTTCTAACAGTTTTTTGTAGTCCGGGAAAAGCCTTAGCGGTACATCAGCCTCGCCCGCAGCCAATCCGTTTAGATATTTACCGAGGCTGACAATCGATTCGTTTAATAACTCAATATGCGCCGCGTTCGCGTCAATTTGCTGTTTTTCTAACGCCCCAAGTAGCTTCTCCATGGCGTCGGCAAACCTTCCGGCCCCATCTAGCCCGACCATTTGCAAGGCGCCACTAGCCTGATGCAGGTACGTATAGCAATGCTTAAGTGGCGTGGTATCGGTGCTGCCTACCTTGAAAGAAGCCAGTTTTTCTTGCGCTTCTTTAAGCGCTAAATCAATTTCAGGCTTAACCCAGGTTAAGGGTCCGATGTCAAAATCTGTTGTTGCACTCATAGAATCACCCAGCCTTTAGGAATAAATCCTTATAGAAGTTTAAA
>CAYYOS010000086.1:0-11470 GCA_964473355.1 uncultured Burkholderiales bacterium
GAATGGTGCGCAGTAGATCAAGCCCATCCCGCTCGCCTAATTCGATATCCAAAAAGACCACATCAATATCGTTTCGCCGCAATACTTGCAAGGCGCCAGGGGCATCCGCCGCTTCGAGTATAGCTCCCACTCCTGCATGCCCCGCCAGAATTTGTATTAGGCCGCGGCGTATAATCATGTGGTCGTCGACTATAAGTAGTTTCATTTACCTTAACATTGATTTAGTGGTTTAGTTGCAGGGTTATCGCCGTACCCTGCCCTGGTCGGCTAGAAATTTCTAGCTTTCCTCCCAAGGCACGAGCCCGCTCTTGCATGCCTAATAAGCCGAAGCTAGTCGGGTGCGACGGGACATGCATACCTTTTCCGTCATCTTGAATAGTAAGTTTTAACTTGCCGGCGACGGCATTGGCACTCAGCTTCACGGTTCGAGCTTGGGCATGCCGTTGGATGTTAGTTAAGACTTCCTGGGCGATTCGATAGATGGCGGTTTCTGCCTCTTTACCTAAGCGGCAGCGCTCGATTTCCTCCACACAATCAAATGTGCATTGCAGCGCGGAGCGGGACTGCAAGTCTTCCAACAACCACTCTAGTGCCGCCCACAACCCCAGGTGATCCAACACCCCCGGGCGCAAATCATTTAGAATACGCCGCACCGCGCCCATGGCTGTATTGGCAACATCCAGCATTCGGTCAATATGCTGCAGCCGGGGAATATCCGGGGCCAATTCCTGCCGCAACCAATTAAGATCCAATTGCAGCGCGGTTAAAGAAGCGCCCAAATCATCATGTATATCACGCGCAATATGGGCGCGCTCCTCTTCGCGCACGGAGTTCATGTGCGCGGAAAGCCGGCGCAATGATTCGTGGGCCGCTCGAAGTTGACTGGTGCGCTCTTCCACCCGACGCTCGAGTTCTGCTTGTGCGGCTTCCGCGGCCCACTCAGATTTTTTTCGCTCTGAAATATCGGAGAATGTCACCACCGCGCCCACCACCGATTGTTCGTCTTGAATGGGATAAGAAGCATATTCGGCGGGAAACGACGTGCCATCTTGACGCCACAAAACTTCATCATCCACGCGACACCCTTTGCCGTCTCGGAAAGCATTAAAGATGCGGCAATCGTGTATCGGCATTAAAACTTCATTGGCATGGGAATGATGGATCAAATAATGCATGTTACGGCCCAGGACCTCGTCCGGCGTGTAACCCAGCATTTCGGCGCCGGCTCGATTTATAAAAATGCAACGCCCCCGCAGATCGACGCCGTAAATACCCTCGCCGGCGGATTCCAACAGCATCTCTAGTTGGCGCCGCCACGCGGCATGGTGGGATAATTGGTGAAGGTTCGCGAACATCTCTCTCCCCAAAGAATCTCATTTAAAAGCAAGGTACGTACCAATAAATAAAAACAGGCGGATTCATGAGTTTGCGTCGCACGCACGAAGAAAAGCCAAAATTTTCTGCTCCGAAGTGAGGCAAATGGAGCTCGCGTGAACTGAGTTGGTGCGCTAGCGCTGGCGAGACGTGCTTAAAAAATGGTGTTCTGCACTTGCCCAATTTTTTCGCGCAGGCGCGCGTGGGCCTTCCGATTCATGGGATAAAAAATCAATAAAGGGATGGCGAGAAAAATACACAGGGCCGGAATGGGTCCAAACACTAAACGAATGCCAAATAGCGCTTCACTGGTTTGCGCGACATTCGGCACGTATCCATAAAACTGTAAAACCCAACCTACGGCAACAATCCCGACGGTACGGGCGATTTTATCTACCAGTCCATAAACACCGTAATACATGCCTGCACGCCGCTCGCCATTATGCGCTTGTTCGTGCTCGATCACGTCGGGCAACATTGCCCAGGGCACCACCCAATGCGCTGCCATTCCCACCCCAACCACTGCCATCACCACGAACATAAAATTTAACTGTCCGGGGTTAAGCCAAAAGGTTGCCGACACGGCAACAGCGGAAATAGTGAGTCCACCCGCATACGCAACATTTTTATCCCAGCGGCGCGCTACCCACTGCCAAAACACAATAAAAAGCCCCACCATAACGAGCAAGGCCAAAAGAATTTTTGGCAACGCTTCGCGCCCTTGGTGAAGTTGATACACCACAAAATAAGCAAGCGAGGTTTGTAATAGCGTTAACCCCAAGCGAACTAAACCAAATGCGGTAATCAACATGACAAAGGGGCGGTTACCCAGCGTATTTAAAATTGCCGCGATAATAGGTAAAGGTTTATGACGGCGATCCACGCGCCCTGGCTCTTTTACCTGCCACGCCACGATACCTATCGATACCCCGGCAAACAGCCCAAAAAACCCCCCGGCTATGGTATAGCCCAGTTGCAAATTAGGCGCGGCTTGCACCAGTATGGGCATGAGGACACTGCCTAAAATATAGCCTAACAGCGCACCAACAGAACTGATGGCCATAAGGCTGGTGCGTTCATCGTAATCCTTAGCAAGTTCCGCAGACATAGCTGCATAAGGCAATTGTACTAAGGTGAACAGGGTATCGAAAATTGTATAGGTGACGGCAATCCAAATAAAAGCCGCCAAAGGTGAGAGCCCGCTAGGCACCATCCACAATGCAGCAGCACATACGGCCAAAGGAGCCGCGCCAAAAATAAGATAAACTCGAAAGCGGCCAAACCGCGAATTAGTGCGATCCACCAGCCAGCCAAATAAGGGATCATTTACAATATCCCATACCTTTCCTACCAGTAGGGCCGAGCTGGCGATAGCAGGGGGAATCAAAGCTACGTCGGTATAGAAAATCAACAAGAAAAAACTCATAGAGGCGATCAGCATTTGCATGCCGACATTGCCCATGGCGTAACTTACCTTCATGCTAAGCGGAAGTTTTTGTTGACTTGATGCTTGTTTGGACCGAACCATAAACCTCCAGACACGCGTGGTGCCCACTGCGCCTAATGAACCTACGGGATTAACAAAAACTTTTTTGCAGCGTTAGGCGCACTTCGCGTCTTAGTACTTTATTTAAAAAACTCACCGGTAATTCCTGCATAATTTCCACGCTGTCGGGTACCAACTGTGGCGGTAATTTAGCGTGCGCATAGGCTAATAAATCGCTACGAAGTGCCGCATGATCCGCTTCCTGTCGATAAGCATGGCGTAATGACACCACCAGCACCGCAGCGTCCTGATTTTGAATTAGGACCACCAGTTTAACAGCGGGGTGAGTATGCATTACTTCTTCCACCTCCCGCGGGTAAATGGTATTACCTCGACAAAGCACTAAATCGGCGCGGCGCCCCAAGACGTGCAGGCGCTTATCGGCGTCAAAATATCCGATGTCTCCCGTAGTTAGCCAGCCGTTTTTTAGCACCGCGTCACTTAATTCCGGCTGCCGCCAATAGCCTTTAAACATATTAGGGCTTTGCAAAATAATCTGTCCTTTTGTGCCGATGGCGACATCGCGTTCGGCATCATCGACTATGCGTATCAAAACTTTTTCTGCAACATACCCTGCAGAGCTTAGCACCTCCGCGGGTGCGGGTTGGCCATTTACCATATGCTGATCGGCACGTAAGGCAGTAAGGGGTGGAATGGCTTCAAAGCTCCCATAGCTTTGTTGAAAAATTGGGCCAAATCGCTCGATTGCTTCGGACATTTTAGCCGCTGGCATAAGCTCAGATCCATAGATGACAGTATGCAACGATGTCAGATCGAAACGATTTAAATCGGGGTAATCTAAACAATTAATTAACGCGGTGGGGGTGATAAATATTAGCGTAACCCGATGTTTCTCGATAAGTGGCAATAGCGTCGCAGGGCTGTATTCTGGGGGTATTACCAAGGCAGCGCCGGCTAAAAAAGTGGGTAACAACAGGCCGATTCCGGGTCCCGTTAGCGGTACGCCCAGCGCATGCACTGGCGGCGTCTTGTGGTGCACGCTTAAATCCAGGTCTTTTAACACCATGCGCATGCTATTCAGATAAATGCCGCCCGCAACAGCGATGGCTTTGGGCTGTCCGGTGGTGCCTGAAGTAAGATGCAAGGATGCGACGTCGTCGGGTGATAATTGTGCTTGGCTAGGCTTAGGAGGGTGATTCGTTAAGAATGTTTCGTACGCTTCACCTTTGGCTAAAAACTGCATTGTGGGATAGTCGCGCCGCAAAGCGGGAATCATTTCGCCAGCTAGCACTGGATCGTAAAACAAAAGTTTTGGCTCCGCCTGACGAATAAAATGACGGATCATTTCTGACGGTAAATGCTGGTGCATCGCACAATAAATAATGCCTGATTCGTAGGCGGCGACCCGTCCTTCTAGTTGCTCCCTTGCCTCCGGTAGCAGGGATGCAATCACGTCTCCTTTACGCAAGCCTAAGCTTCGCCAACCCTCCGCTAAAGATAATACGCGCGCTTGGAGTTGTGTGTAGCTCAACTCCCCTCGGCAATCCACCACTGCCAAGCGGTGCCCATAGCGACGGAAAGCATAGCGGATTAAATCTCGGGGAGCACGAAAGCGACGCAGCAGCGCGTTAATCAATAGCCTGCGAAATGCGGACCTTAACATGCCGCAGTCGGCGCTTCTAACGCGGCCCGAACTTCTCGGCGTAGCACCTTAGCTAAATAGCTGCGCGGCAATTCGTCAACAATACGCGCTTCATCGGGCAGGTCATCAGCGGGGACGCGGTCTTTTAAAAATTCCATGAGTGCGCCCGCAATGGCGTGACTATCGGCATTCTGCCGGAACGTTCGACGTAAGGAGACGACCAAAACGGCGCGCTCAGCTACTTGCACCAGGCTTGCCTCTTTCACTGCCGGAAAGTCATGGGCAACTTCTTCGACTAAACGGGGGTAAGTAACATGGCTATTCCGCGTGATGAGATCGACGCGTCGCCCGAGAACATGCAGGCGGCCGTGGGCATCAAAGTATCCCATGTCGTTAGTGTGCAAATAGCCCCCGCGCAATATCTCTTCATTAAGCTCAGGTTGCCCCCAGTACCCTTGAAATACGGTAGGGCTTTTTATTAATACTTGGCCTATTGTTTGCACAGGTAAAGCTTGGTCTGCGGCATCTGCAATAATCACGGTGACGCCCTTCACCACGGTGCCTACCGAGGAGAGCGCTTCTCGCGAAGCAGGCGCGCCAGCGAGCCAATGCGCCGACTTTTGCAACATGCTAACCGGCGGCAATACTTCGGCGCTGCCGTATCCTTGCTGCAGTATTGGACCAAAGCGCCGCAGCGCCTCTTCCAATTTGGCCGCCGGCATAAGTTCCGTCCCGTAAATAAGTGTGTGCAGGGAACTTAAGTCATATTGGTCCAACTGGGCGTGGTCTAACATGTCAATCAAAAGGCTGGGAGTCGTGAACAGCAGCGTTACCCGGTGCCGGGCCATCAAGCTCAGAAATTCCCCGGCTTCATATTTAGCAGGTATCAAAAAGGTGGCGCCACCAAATAGCGCCGGAATTACGATGCCACTTCCCGCGCCCGTTAACGGTATGCCTATCAGGAATACGTTTCGCGCTGTGCGTTTGGCGTCGACATCGATGTTTTGTAAGGTCAACTTAAGGCTAGTCAGATAAGTGCCATGGGTCGCAGTCAGCAACTTGGGCTGACCGGTGGTACCGGAAGTAAACCCCATTGCCCCCAAATCAGTAGGGCCGATGTCGGCCGCGTTTTTTTTTGGCACCTGGGCGGCTAACTGCTTTTCGTAATCCTCGCCGCTCGCGAGTAAAGATAATCCGGGTAAAGCGTTGCGCAACGCTGCTGCAGTTTGGGCAGCGCGTAGCGGATCATAAATGACTAACTTGGGTTTAATCCGCTGCGCCGCGGCCAGAACGCTGGCGGGGGCCGCCTCCAGAGACAGAAAGGTCAATACGGCGCCCGCTTCATGCGCAGCGAGGCGAGCTTCGTACTGTATTTGCCCATCTGTAAGCAAAACAAATAGGGAATCACCTTTTTTTACGCCCAGGGCGTTTAAGGCACGCGCGAGTTTAAATACCCGCGCACCCAATTGTGCAAAAGTGAGACTGCCATCTTGGGTAATGAGCGCAGTGTCATCAGCATACCGGCGAAATGCCCAGCGGCCGACATCTCGGAGAGATTTAAACCCCCCGACTTTTCGCATTATCAGCGCTTTACGTAGCGAAAATTTCATAGCTGTTATGCGCTTGGCATACGTTGAGAAGGGTACCCCTCCCCTGAAGCCACGTTATACTGCCTGCGAAAAAGCCATGCGGCCAAGGCTGGCAACAACAACATTGCGGCGACCATGTTCACCAGAAACATAAAAGCTAAGAGGACGCCCATGTCCGCTTGAAATTTTAGGTCCGAGAACGCCCAAGTCGCGACGCCGATCGCCATTGCCATTGCAGTAAATACTATGGCGCTACCCCGTTGCCGGAATGCGGCGGCAAAAGCTTGCGGCAGAGAAGTGTCATTTTTCCAGTAGCCGCGCATCGCACCGTAAAGATAAATCCCATAATCGACACCCACTCCAACGCCCAAAGCAATAACCGGTAAGGTCGAAACTTTCAATCCGATACCCAATGTTGCCATTAAGGCATTACACAGCACCGAAACTAAAGCTAAGGGCAAGACGATGCATAGCGCCGCGCGCAAACTGCGGAAGGTAACCAAACACATAACGAAAATTGAAGCAAACAAGGCGGCGAGCATTTCATATTCTGCAGCGCTCACTGCCTCGTTGGTGGCGGCCATAACGCCCACGTTACCACTAGCCAATTTAAATTCAATCTTCGCACTCGCGTTGGTTTTATTGAAGTCCTTAACAGCCTGGACAATATGGGCGACGGTTTCACCTTGATGGTCAGACGTAAAAATTAACACTTGCATGGCACTGCAATCCGAGTTGATGAGTCCGCTCGTGGTATCCACGGGTCCAATCACTTGCGCTAAGGCCTGAGGGTCACGGGGCAAAGCACGCCATTTAAGGCTGCCTTCGTTAACCCCCGCGCCGACATTCTTCGCAATCTCAGTCAACGCAATAACGGAGTGCACGCCATTGACATTTCGCATATGCCAAGTAAAACGATCTATGCTGTCCATGATTTCATATTGCATGCAGGCAGCTTCGTAGCCATGCGTCTGCACGATAACGGAAAGCACATCCACGCCGATGGAAAAGTGGCGAGTAATGCCGGCGTTATCTATGTTGTACCGTGAATTTTCATGGAACTCTGGCGTGCCCCGGCCTAGGTCTCCTATTTTTAAATCGTGGGCTTTCCACGCCCCAACCGCGAGTGCCAATAGCGCCACCGCCAACACCCAAATTGCCCGGCGCCGTGTAGCTAAGCTAGCTAAGAATACCCAAAGCGGTTCCAGGAGGGCGGGTGATGGTTCGGATGTTGAGTGCGACGGCCGTTTAATATGAGTGTAAGAAAGTAAAATGGGGAGCAGCATCTTATTGGTTACAACCATAAGCGCCACGCCTAGACTCGCAGTAATGCCCAGCTCCCGCACGATATCAATCTTAATAAGCATGATCACTAAAAAGCCAAGCGCGTTTGCCAACAACGCCAGGGTTCCGGGAACAAACAACTTCGAAAACGCGGCGCGGGCCGCCTGAAGACTGTCCCCATGATCGACATAATGTATTTTCCAGGCATGGGTCATTTGCACTGCATGGCTTACGCCAATAGAAAAAATCAAGAACGGCACAAGAATAGAAAGGGGGTCTATGCCATACCCTAAGAGCGGCAACAATCCCAGCAGCCAAAGTACCGGAAGCAAGGCGATGAGAAGCGCAAGCGATGTTAGCTTAAACGAGCGCGAATACGCCAGCAACATTCCCGCGGTCAGTAGCAATGCTACTAAAAAAAAGGTTAGCACACCGCGCGTGCCCTCGCTAATATCGCCTACTTGCTTGGCGAAGCCGATGATATGCACGCGCACGTTTTCGCTCTGGTATTTCGCGCGTATGCGCTCTAATTGATTCGAAACCTCCAGATAGTTAAGCTGTTTTCCGTTAACCGGGTCAAACTCCAATAACTCAGCGCGAATTAGGGCGCCTTTTAGGTCATTGGACACCAACCGTCCGATCTCGCCGGACTTCAGAACATTATCCTTTACTTTCTTCAACTCGTCGGGCGTCCCCTGAAAGGTCGCCGGAATTAGATTGCCGCCGGTAAATCCATCTTCCACGATCTCGATAAACCGGGCGTTCGGTGTAAATAGCGAGGTGACGGTAGGACGGTCCACCCCGGAAATAAAAAACACGTCGTCTGTTGCGCGTTTTAAGGTTGTTAAAAACCTCGGGTCAAAAATATCGCCATCAGTACGAACCAATGCCACCACCACACGATTCGCGCCACCGAAGGTTTTTCGATATTGCGTAAATGTCTGCATATAGGGGTGTTGCAAAGGAATGGTTTTTTCGAAACCAGCATCAACGCGCAATTTGGTCGCCGCGTAACCGAGTCCGAGGGTGGTGGCAGAAAACACGGCCAGTAGCCACAGGCGATAGGAAAATATAAAGTCGCTAAGACGGTTTATCACGGTATGGATTGAGCGTGGGTCGGATAGCGTAAGGTCACGCTCTTGACACCTGCTTCTCCCACCAGAACTAACTGATCAGGATCAACCGCAAGGAGCGCAGCCCAGCTCTTGCCGCTCACCATAGGCAGAGAGGTAAAGCTTAAACCGCGGTCGTGACTGAACAACAGCGTGCCGCCGAGCCCACTTAAAAAAATATCTCCATTTTCGGTGAAGTCGCCCCCCATCAGTGAGGCGCGCGTTGGGCTTTGCGCAGCCTGCCAAGTCTGACCACCATCACCTGATCGCACAATATTTCCTCGCAAGCCGAATGCCAGTGCCACATTATCCGGCAGCGCTAACAAACCAAAAAAAGAACCGCTGTAAGGTGAGATCGCGGCTCGCCACGCACCGCCGCTGTCATCAGAAACATACAGTAACCCGCCCTCTCCCGCTAAATAAATACGCTCACCCTGCGCTGCGATCGCATTAATATGTTTATCGTCTTCTATAATTTGCCGCGACTGCCAACTCCTACCCCCGTCACGGGTTTCCAAGTATGCGCCGTAGGCACCTACCGCAATACCAAATTTCTCATTCTTGAACCATACATCTAATAATGGCGCGCCAGATTGAATATCGACGTACTGTTGCCGCCAGTTAAGCCCGCCGTCATCGGTCGTCCATATGGACGAATCATGACCCACGGCCCAGCCTCTTGTTTCGCTAATAAAGTAGGTGGCCGTGAGCATAGCTTGCGTGGGGGTTCGCGCCGGTCGCCAAGCCTTGCCATTATTATCGGAGTAAATAATATAGCCGCGCGCGCCCACGGCCACGATGCGCTTGCCAGCGCGAACCACATCGAGTAACGATAATCGAGATAAAACTTTTTCGGAAAATACCGGGAAAGGTTGCGCCCAGACGGATGACGTCGCACAACAAGCAGCCCACGCCAAAATAAATGCGAGGAAACGTACGTTCATCACCGACAGCACACCCTTAACAACGCTTGAAGCCGTAAACAATCGATAGAGGTTAACCGCCAGTTTTTAAGTCATTTGCACAAATTAGCGGCTGCCTACCTGACGCAACCGTGCCGGGGTAAAGTCCGCGGGGCTACGCTTAACGGGCTCTATTACGTAGGACTCTTCATTGCGCATGCCCAGTGCGATATAGCGACCAGATTGAAGATCGTAATGAATTTCTGTGGTACCAAAAAACATCGGAAAGTCATAATAATTCATAGAGTGCTGTTCACCGACTCGCCATAATTCACCGCGGCCGTCATATTTATCCGTTAATACAATTGCCCAACTGTCTTCGTCGATGTAGAACACCCGTTTGGCGTAGATGTGACTGACGCCTGGTTTCAGATTGGCTTCAACCACCCAGACGCGATGGAGCTCATAGCGTGGATAATCCTGGTTTATATGTCCGGCGCGAAGGTAGTCTTTATATTTGAGGGTATCACCACCTAATTTGTATGAGTTATAAGGAATATAAATTTCTCTTTTACCTAAAAGCTTCCAGTCGTAACGATCAATTGCCCCGTTATACATTCCAAAATCATCATTGGTACGTAGCCCATCCGCGGATCCGGCTGGGTTGTCGTAAGCGACCTCTGGAGAGCGCCGTACACGCCGTTGCCCTGGCGTGTAACCCCATGCTGAACGCGGTTCTTTAACTTGGTCTAAGGGTTCGTGTACCAGTAGCACCGTTCCCGCTAAACGCGCGGGCGCAGTAAAGACCTGTAAAAAATTGAGGATTTTATTTGGCTCGCGCTCGGCGAGGGGCTTGCTTAAATTGCCGTATGAGTAATCATATTCGTATTCTGCTTTTACCATGTTGTAATCGCCGTTGCGCAGTACTGGAGCCTGCGCCCATAGATACCTATAAGTGTCTCCTTTATACCTTACCAACGCATTCCAAATCGCTTCTTGACCATCTTTTGGAATAGGAAAAGGGATGCCACCGGTTGCGTTCGTTACGCCGTTGCCGCCGGGTGCAAGCTGAGCCTTGGCCGCTGCCACTAGCGTTTCGTCATAGTGTCCCTTGGGGAATGAAGCACTGCGACGCGTAGGATACACAATCATTTTATAATCAGGATACTTTTTTAGGAGCGCCATTTGCCCCGTCGTAAGTTGATTTTTGTACTGCTCGGCATTCGCGCCGGTAATCGTAAATAATGGTTTATCCCCGCTGAAGGGATCGGCGTAATGCCCCCCGGGTTTGTGTCCCGGAAGCGCGGTCGTCAGCCCGCCCGTCCACGCGGGGATGGTACCCGCGGCATTACCAGCCTTCTCAGCGCCAAGTGGCGTTAATGCATTCCCTAGTTTTGCTAAGTCTCCGGCTGACAATTCCGCATAGGCGGGAAAAGAAAAAACAGCGGGAAGTATGGCTAAGGAAAGGAGGTGGGAAATTTTTTGCTTGAACATATCTGTGATCTCCGCGGTGGATTTCAATAAATAGTTAATGGCCGATTGCGTAAGCGTGTAGCGCTAGCTAGAAAGTCTTTATAAACCTGCTCCAACTTATACACGCGTATACACACTTCGGTTAAAAGGAGTAGCTGGCACTAATCGAGATAAAATCTCTGTCCTTAAGCGAATTTGTTTGTACTACACCCGGGAACTCGCGGCCGCCAAAAAACGCGGTATAGGCGATATCCGCACGCCATTGTTCTTTGTAAGTGAATCCTAAGGCAACGCTGGCGGATTTAACTCCCTCATTAAAGGTTGGGCTAACGCCCTTCACATCATGTGAAAAGGCAAAACGCGGGGAAACCCGTACGGCGCCGATGGCATTGTTGTAATCTATGCTGGCATTTAAGCGATATCCCCATGAATTCTTCGTCGCAAAGCCTTGGCCCGTCGCGTTGGCGGGTGTGGATGAAAATGAGGTGGGCGGCGCGGTTTCCCCATAGCCGCCAAAATAAACCCCACTAGGTAGATCAAGATAGGTATACCCCACTTCGCCGAGGACCACTATCTGGTCGGCACCC
>CAYYOS010000087.1:0-11015 GCA_964473355.1 uncultured Burkholderiales bacterium
ATTGCGGGCCATAAGCAATAATAGCTAAAAGCATAATGCCCCAGTAGATATGTGTTTCCCGCCCTACTTCGCCTAAATCCGGGTACGAGATAACCGCGACGATGTTAAAAACAAACAGTATGATGGCCGACAAACGCGTTCCTAAACCAAAAACCAATAACACCGGAATGATTAATTCCAAGCCTGTGGCGAGGTAAGCGGCGATTTCGGGGGATAGTATAGGAACTTGATATTCGTTTTCAAAAAGTGTGATTGTCGATCCCCAACTTGAAATTTTTGTAAGCCCGGACTTAAAAAATACGTTGGCTACCCACAAGCGCAATAGTAGATCTACGAATGGTGCAAACCAATTTAGTGTGCCGACCTGAAAATCTAGCCACGATTTAGTTTTCATTTTTTCCTTATATTAAGAGTGTCAGTACGAAATAGACACTGGATTTCCATAAAAACTTACAATGCATACCCCACGGCCTTCCATAAATCTTTTTAAAATAATTTTTCTAACTTGTAAGTAAATGGGTGTACACCGTGTCTCTTGCAATAAGGAAACATGCAGAGATCAACTGGGGATTGAAGTTTCATCAAACTCGGCCAACTCTACGTGACTTCTGGAATCGGCGTGGGTTGTGCTGTTTCGCCCACCACCTCAATCGTGTTTTATTTATAAAAGGAAATCTCATGTCCGTTAAATCTCAAGGTACAACGCTGGCCTCCGTCGCTGCTTTTATGGCTTTATCTATGTCAGCTTTTGCAGCAGAAAGCCCCGCAGGTAGCGTAGGTGCCGCAATTGCCGCTAGCGATAAAGTCCACTGCTATGGCGTGCAATCGTGCAAAGGTAATAGTGATTGCAAAACTGCGGAACACGCATGCAAAGGCCAAAATGCTTGCAAAGGCCACGGCTTTAAAGGTATGTCCGCGAAAGCCTGCTTGGAAGCCGGTGGTGTAATGGCGGATCTCGTCGCGAAAGCTAAGTAATAAATCAAGAATCCAGGTTCGCCTGGATTCTTCTTTTTCTGGTAAATGAAACACCCAAACTTATGAAAAAAAAATCGCCGGGCTTCGGGTTGGGCCTACGAGCTAAACATTACACGGATTTTTTGCAGGCGCCTCAGCCTATAGACTGGCTAGAAATCATCTCCGAAAATTATATGGTTCCGGGAGGCAAGCCCATGGTCATGCTCGATGCCATCCTTGAGCGCTATCCCGTGGCTATGCACGGCGTATCGCTGTCAATCGGTTCCACCGACGGACTTGATAAAAACTATCTTGTAGACTTAAAAAAATTAGCTAATCGCGCTAAACCCTTATGGATTTCCGATCACTTATGCTGGACCGGTGTACAGGGACTAAACTCCCATGACCTGCTTCCCCTCCCCTACAGTGAGGAAGCGCTGCGCTTAGTAGTGCGGCACGTTGAGCAAGTGCAAGAGGCGCTGGGACAGCGCATGTTACTAGAAAATGTTTCGAGTTATTTGGAATACCGAAGCTCGGAGATGAGCGAATGGGAATTTTTAAGATTAGTGGCCGAACAGGCAGACTGCCTATTACTGCTGGACGTTAACAATATTTACGTGAGCAGCGTTAATCACGGTTTTGATGCAAAAGAATTTCTCGACCATTTACCCGTCAACCGGGTGCAGCAAATTCATCTAGCCGGTCACAGTGACCATGGCGATTATATTGTCGATACGCATGATCACCCTGTGGCAAAACCGGTATGGGGTTTATATCGTCACGCCTGCGCACACTTTGGTGAAGTGGCAACGATGATTGAACGTGATGACGACATCCCAGAATTGGAAGTGCTGATTGCAGAATTGAACGAGGCGCGGGCCATAGCCGCCGAATTTTCGGCAGCAGCCGAGGCGGTTGCGTGAACACACTGTCTACCTTGCAAGTAAATTTCCATGAACATTTGCTTAACCTGCCTAATAATATTCAACAGCAAGTAGTTGAGGGCGGGCGCATCAGCGTCGAGCACCGCTTGCATATTTATCACAACGCTTATCGAGTAAGGTTATTGGAAACCCTTCAGGATGCCTTTGAAAAAACTTGGGGCTACCTCGGTGACGATGCATTTGAATCGGCAGCCTTGAGCTTTATCGAAAAGACGCCACCCCAGCATCGCAACTTACGTTGGTATGGCGAAACGTTCCCGCAGTGGCTAGCGACGCGGTTTCCCGACGACGGCGATATCGCGGAGCTAGCTGTCATGGATTGGCAGTTGCGCAAGGCATTTGATGCGCCGGACGCCCCTCCCCTGCGTGCGGCCGATCTCGCAAGTCTTTCCGCAGCGGATTGGGATAAAATCGGGTTTCACCTTACGCCTAGCCTGTATGTAACACCTGTGCGATATAACACCGTCTCAATCTGGCACGCGCTGGATCGAGACGAAACGCCGCCTACGGCGGAAAGCTTGGCCGATACTAGTTGGCTATTAACCTGGCGCAAAGGCTGGCAACCGCATTTTCGAACCATTCAAGGCGCTGAGTTCAACGCAATATCATTATTGATACAAGGCGAGTCATTCGCGCAGATGTGTAGCCACTTAAACGAATTATTTCCCGAACGCGATATCGCCACGCTTGCGGCCGAAATGCTGGCAACCTGGCTCCGCGACGAACTAGTCGTCGCGCTAACTGGTGATATTAGACCTTCGAAGACGTAGCAAACCTCCGATACTAAGTTACCCGCAAGGTATAAGCCTTTTGGTTGCCCGAGCGTTACCAGTGGAGTATTCGTTTGTTAATTAAACCGCTAGCCACACGCCTTTGGAATTGATCAAGCTACTCTTTGGACTGCCCTCGAGATAGCTCCAGGGCAAAAGGACCGAACGACTGTGCCTTGTCAGCGGTTTAGCATGGCACCACGGATACCGAGCTTCCTAGCACGTCTAAAATGCGATTTATTAGCGTCGTCGTAATTCGGGCGTGATTAAAGAGGATATCGGAAAGAAACGCAAACACGATGCCCAAGTAGCCTATATAGGCAAACCCAACATAATCGTTAAATACTAGGGTATGCAACCAGTTTTGGTTGAAAAGATACAGCCAGGCTGTTAACCCAGCCGCAGCAAGTAAAACTATTGCCGGTAACACTAGATGGTAGCCGGCTCGTTTTTTTATCACCGTAGCTAAGGCCAATAACCCGAATACCAGCGCATTGGTTCCTGTAAAGATTCTAAACTCACGTGTCAGCTTCCCCGCCGTTTCCATGTATTTTGTTCTAATGAGGGTATTGAGCCGATCAGTAGCGAGCGCGGCTGCGCCAATTTGCCATATGAACCCGTCGCTAACGCTGGTTTCAATCTTTTTGCGACATTCGCAATCAAGATTTTGCATTTCCGCAATGACTATTGCGAGGCGTTGCGGTAGACCCGCCGCCAGCTGTTGCTTGGCGGTAGCAATTTCAGCTGCGTAGCCCTGGAGAAATCGTCCCGCTTTTTTAGCCAAGAATGCTGTATCAAGCGATTCCACTTTTTCGCGTACTTCTTTTTCCACCTCATAGCGGATGATGCGCTTAGCGGTTTGCTCCACAAGCGCGGGGTTTAGATATGAAGTAAGGAGTGCAGTACCAAAAATGAGAGCGCCTATTGCTCCCAACAGTGTGAGCATTATACGTAAACTATTCATAAGGCTGTGCCTTGCAGCACTAGCCTCCAGAGAGATATCGGTTGCAAGACAATATATTTTATGACATCTTTAAGCCTTAACATTCTTACCTTTGCCGCCGTTACTCAGCCGTTCGAGGTTCGCCTGGAGCAGGTGGTTCAGTTCGTTTTGCGGAACAGGTCTACTGAACAAGTAACCTTGCGCCTCATCGCAGCCTAACTGTTTTAACAGAGCAAGTTGTTCGGCTGTTTCTACTCCTTCCGCAATGACATTGAGATTCAGACTTTGCCCAAGCAGAATAATGGATTTCGTGATGGAAGCGTCGTTAGGATCGGTGGTCATATGGCGAACGAAAGACTGATCTACTTTGAGTCTATTAATGGGGAAGCGTTTTAAATAGCTGAGCGAAGAATACCCTGTCCCGAAATCATCAATTGAAAGCTGGAGATTCAATGCGCGCAGATTGTTTAGTGTGGCGATGGTTTTATCTGCGTCGTGCATGGCCACGCTTTCGGTAATTTCTAATTCCAGATAACGTGGGTTGAGCCCCGTTTCTTTGATCACCGCTGAAACGAGTTCAGTAAATTCCGGATGTTGAAACTGCCGCGCAGAGATGTTCACTGCCACAATCAACTCGTCAAAACCAGCATCGTGCCAAAGCTTCGCCTGCAAACAAGCGGTCCGCAGTACCCATTCACCGATGGGAATAATGAGCCCCGATTCTTCTGCAAGCGGGATAAATTCCCCCGGTGAGATTGAAGTTTTGCCGTCACGTTGCCACCTTAGCAAAGCTTCAACCCCCAGTATTTTGTGGGTCGCGATTGCTATCTGAGGCTGATAATGCAGACTCAACTCATTACGCTCTAAAGCGTGGCGTAAACCGTTTTCCAGTGACAGCCAACGCTCCGCCTTCTCGTTCATGTCCTGCGTGTAGCATTGGAACGCATTACCTCCCAGCAGGCTGACGCGATTGACCGCAGCTTCTGCGTTTCTGATTAAGCTTTCCGGGTCTTGCCCATCCATGGGGAAAATACTGGCGCCTATGCTTAATGAAAAAAAGAATTCCTGTTTGTTCACGTTTAATGGTTCGTGCATGCTAACGAGGAACTTTTCGGCAAGCAATTGAAGCTGTTGCGTACTTGCTAATTCTGGTAACAGTAGACTGAAGGTTGCGCCTTCAAATCGGAACAATACGGCGCCACGGGCCAGATCTTGGTTCGCATCGAGCAGCGAATTTAGTCGTAGGGCTATGGTATGGAGCAAATTGTCGCTTGCTTCATAACCTTGGCTTTCCAGTATTCGTTTAATACGATCAAGTCGCAGCAAAGCGACGGCCAGCATGCCCTCCCCCTTTATTTGTCGGATGGTATCTTGGAGACGCTCACCAAGCATACGCCGGTTTGGCAGGCCAGTTAGTTCATCATGGTAAGCTTGATACACGAGGTTTTCTTCTGCTCGCTTCCGGTCAGTTATGTCGGAAATGTAAACGTGGAAAAGATGTAAATCTGTTAGCGCATGGACAAAACAGTCGAGTATATGACCGTGTTTGGCGTACTCCAGGGACAGACTTTCCTGGCCGGCAGATTTAAGTTGGGCGAGACGTGATTCGAAATCGTCTGGCAATAATTGATTTGCGTTAGATAAACCGAGTTGTGAAGCTAATTCAGTTGTAGCCGGATTAGCGTAAGCCACCACGCCATCCCAGGCCAAACGCATGACGGGGCTGGGGTTGCGCTCGGGAAACATGGCGAGGCGCCGTCTTTCGGCGTTCTCCGCAATGTACGCGTTGACGTAATAGCCGATGAGGATAGCAATGACGAAAATAACTATGCTGAAGCCAATGACCATCTGTATGATGAGCCGGGTGCGGGATTGGGCTAAATTCCCACTCTCGAAGACGCTTTTCTGATTTAGGCTGACCAACGCGTCCATCACGGGCGAAATTTTATTTTCGGTCTCGCTTACCTGCCCCAATATTTCCCGAGCATTATCCCAATCAACGGCAGGGGTATTGAGAGTCTGGTCCAGCGCTACGGCTTGCTGTGAAATCTGGTCAACTAAAGTTTCAATCTGCAGAAGTAGATTTTTTCCATCCTCGCTAGTATGAATTGTGCGTAAACCAGACTGAATATCTTGCTGTGTTGCCTCGTAGCGTTTTACAAAGGCATTGCGGTCGGTAGTGGCATAGTATTCATAGAGGACAGGCTTTTGCGCAAATATGGCCACCCGTAGTTTTGAAATAGCATTGAGCCGGGGAAGATTATCTTCTACTAGTGAGCCGGTCACGGCCGATACAGCATTCCCATTAATGTAAATGAGGGTGGATAGCGTTACCCCCAAGGCTAGAACCAGCAAATAAACAGCAAGAATTTTTTTTGAGAGAGATGACATCGCATACTGGTTTGAAGTTGTGATTTATTATACCCATTCGTCTATGCGGTGGAGATGTCTAGCTGGTTTGTCTCCATGTACCTATAATAATTTGAGCAGAGTATAGCGCTCGCAGAGTTTCGTATCCATTCGCCAACACTGGAGAGGAATCCGGGCAACCGAGCTCCATGGCAATCTGGCGTAGTGCTTTTTCCCCTGTAAGCAGTTGCGATTGCAACAGCAGGAGCAAACGCTTGGTGGTTGAGTTGATCAACATGAATTTCACCTCGTCTTCCGTATCGCGAATAATGGCAAAGTGCGTTTCTTCCTGCTCTTCCCTTGCGGGTTTAAAGTTGGGGCCAATGCGGTGCACTGGATAAGCGTAAGTTTGCAGAGACAAAAGCGGACTGACCGCTGGTCGTGCATTCAGCAAATCGCCGTGGGGGTCAATCAGCGCTAAATTGATTTCCTTGCTAGAAACCGAAAGCATAAGCTCAACCCATTCATAGTGCGCCAAATCACATAAGAAAGCCGGGTCTTCTGGCTGCTCGCCGCGTTCGTTTTTCAGATACTGAATAAATTCATCTGGAATTTGGCGAAAAAATGGGGTGTGGCAGCGATGTACGGAGAAAAAGTCCCGCACCAACTTTGACCATCGGCGTTTTCCCAAGACCCTCCGCAATACCGGAAAGCAGGCCAGCAGAAAACCTTCCAGATTGGTATACACCAGTTCGTTGTAAACTTTCATACGCCATGCAGGCACACCCGGCGGTCGCATATTTTGCCTCGGATTGCGAATGTGGCTAGCAAAGGCACGCTGGTACTGTTGGAATGAGGGAATATCAGGCTTTTCGGGCATATTGGGGTTCTTGGTAGATTTTTTGCAGCCTGGCAATATGCGCCACTTCCACTAGCAAATCGGCCAAAGGAGGAACGTTGAAATCACGTTCCAACAAAGTGGGGAATACGCCAAAGGTGCGGTACGTCTCTTCTAGCAAATTCCAAACCGAATCGATCACCTCAGCACCATGGGTATCGACAATCAGATCCGCGGATTCTTGATAATGTCCGGCGGTGTGGACGTAAGCAATGCGTTTTCCCGGAAGGGCGTGCAAAAAAGTCACGGGGTCGAAATGGTGATTGACGCTATTTACATATAAATTATTTACATCTAGGTGCAGCAAACAATCCGCTTCTTCCAGCACTGCATTAATAAAGTCAACTTCGCACATCTCAGTAATGGGGCTCGCGACATAGTAGGAAGCATTCTCCACTGCAATTTTACGTTCCAGAATATCCTGGGTACGACGAATGCGGGATGCAACATAACTAACCGCCTCTGAAGTAAACGGAATGGGCAACAGCTCATAAAGATGGCCATCGTCGCTGCAGTAACTTAGGTGTTCGGTGTAGAGTTCGATGCGGTGTTGATCAAGAAAGGATTTTATGCGCCTCAGAAATACTTCATCTAGCGGAGAGGTGCCGCCCAACGATAGACATAGCCCGTGGCAAACCATAGGGTAGCGTTCGGTGAAATGTCGCAAATCCCTTCCCAAGGCGCCGCCTAGATCTATCCAGTTTTCGGGGGCAATCTCTAAGAAATTAATGGCCGCTGGCGCCGTAGTCTTTAGCGCTGGGATTAATTCCCGTCTAAGCCCCAAACCCGCGCCTTGAATGTTTCCGGCGTTCATCCTCTGATTTTACTTCTTTTTTTCAGTTTTCATGGTGCTCGCGCCGCATTTGCTTTCGCCGCACTTACCCCCTTTCATTTTTGCCACACCAAGAGTTTCCATGTTGCTACCACGTTTAGCTTCTTTGGCCTTGACCTCTTTAGCTCCCCCACATTTACCCTCTTTCGGCTTGGCCTTGTTTGCTCCACATTTATTTTCACCGCACTTACTATCCCTAACCTTGTGGCCCGCGTCCGTTACCATATAGCCTTGATCCAAGCGCTGCAGGGAAAACGGGTTTTGAGTTGCGACAACCGGGGACCCGGTGAGTGATGCTGCAACCGCGCTACTTAGCACAATACTCAGCCTGGATTTTTTGATAGTCATGGGGCGATCCTCCTAGTTTAAATACCGGTTCCCCGGAATGAACGCGCATGGATATGACATGCCGATTAGGGAAAACCTTACATGCGGGCTTAGACCTATTCGTCATCTCCATCTCTGGGTTGGACGAGCAAAGAACGTGCCACGCTTAAGTCACTGTCGGTGAAAGATCAGTTTTTGAGGACTCTTTTGGGCTTCAAGCTCATCTACGTAACCCTATGCAGCACACTCGGCCCGGCGCCTCAAGCTGTCGTTTTAACCAAAAGATTTTCGTTGTCGCTGTAAGGTTAAGCATATTCCCCGTGTCTTCTGCTATGCAACCTCAACTCAACCTCAACTTAGGAGAAACAAATGAACGCGACTCAAAAGAAAATCAGTAGCGCTTTGTGTGGCATGCTTGCCTTAGGGGCCCTAGCGTCGACCAATGCCGTTGCAGCAAAAGATGGCATGGAAAAGTGTGCAGGCATCGTTAAGGCAGGTAAAAATGATTGTGGCACGTCCAAAGGCGCTTGCTCGGGTACCTCCAAAGTGGATAGCGATAAGGAGGCTTGGGTTTACTTACCTAAAGGCACGTGTGAAAAAATTGTTGGTGCCACCATTTATAAGCCAGCTAAGTCGTAGCCATGATGTCGGGGCGCACGTTTGTGAAGCACCCAGTTCCGCCTAGCGCAGGGATCGGCTTGCGTGCGCCGCATTATCGTGAATTAGTAGAAACGCAGCCCGCCGTGGGCTGGCTAGAAGTGCATAGCGAAAATTATTTTGGGCCGGGGGGGAAGCCGCTGCAGTATCTTGAACTACTTAGGGAACATTACCCACTAAGCCTGCATGGCGTAGGTTTGTCATTAGGTTCGGTGGACCCCATAGATGGTGTGCATTTGCGAAGCCTCAAGGCCTTAATGGATCGTTTTGAGCCTGGGCTGATTTCTGAACACTTATGCTGGAATTCCGTCGGCGGACAACACTTACATGATTTGCTACCCCTGCCGTTTACCGAGGAAGCGTTAGCCCATGTCTGCGATCGTATCGATGCGGTGCAGTCATTCTTGGGACGCACAATTCTTATTGAGAACATTTCTAGTTATATGCAGTTTGCCCACTCTGATATGCAGGAAGTAGATTTTATTTCCGCGGTTGCGCAGAAAACCGCTTGCGGTATCCTGTTGGATATCAATAATATTTATGTTAATACGACAAATTATGGCGGTGACGCCGTGGCCTTCATTGATAGCGTTCCTATAAATAGCGTCCGGGAAATCCACCTCGCCGGTTTCGACCACTATAGTGATACCGGTTTTTTAATTGATACCCACGGCACACGTGTGTCGGACGCCGTATGGGCGTTGTATCGGCACGCCATACGGCGCTTCGGGCCGGTGCCCACCCTGATCGAATGGGACACGGACATTCCGCCGCTTGCGGTATTGTTGGATGAAGCGATGACGGCAAGCAATATAATGGAAGCGAGTCATGCGCGGGCTGCATAGCTTCCAACAAGCGTTTGGCGCCGCAATATTTACGCGGGATGAAGCGCCTTTGACTGCGCAGATTGCACCGCACGCCTTGCCAGCCGATGAGTTGGTAGCCATTTACCGCAATAACACCGTCTCTAATCTAACATGCGCCTTGGCCGATGTTTACCCCGTCGTGCAGCGGATCGTGGGCGAAGAATTTTTTGGGCAGATGGCCCGCGCATACATTGCACGCTACCCCTCCGCAAACGGGAATATCCAGCAGTACGGGGTCTTTTTCGGACGTTTCATTGTTAGCTATGACCCAGCGATTCAATTACCTTATCTTCCCGACGTCGCATTGCTGGAATGGGCCTATCATGAAGCTTTTCATGCGGCAGTGCCGCCGCCATCGGTCATGCACCTCAAGCTAGCGGAGATTCCCATGAACAAAGCGGGTCAAGTGCGGTTTCGCTTGCATCCCGCGTGCCGTTTGGTGCGCTCCGACTATCCCATCGGCCATATCTGGCGCGCAAATCAACCAGAATGTTTCGACAACAACGATCTTATCGATTTAAACGAAGGCGATGCGTATTTGCTAGTACGGCGACCCGCCTGGGATGTTGAAATTGTGGACATTAGCGCTGCTGAATTTGCTTGCCTTAGCGCGCTTCATAACGGCGAAATGCTAGAGGCGGCCGTGGAAAGTGCCTCGGCAATTGAGCCCCAGTTCGATTTAACGACACTATTGCGCGGCGCGCTAGCGCACGCCAGCATAGTGGATTGTTGGGTGGAGTAGCGATATGCCTTTGCGTAACACAGCGGCTTTTGAAAATCTGGTTCGTGCCTATTCAGCGGACTTGTATCGATTTATTTATTGGTTGTCACGAGACCGCTGCGTTGCAGAAGATATCGTTCAAGAAACTTTTGCTAAGGTGTGGAAAGCATGGCACCAACTACGCGATGAAACTGCGGTTAAAGCGTGGCTTTTTAAGATTGCGCGCAACGAATACATGCGAACCTTTCAGCGCAAACGCGTCGTCGCCGACGTGGATATCGATGATGTCGACATTAGCATCGACCACAATATTGCTGATGAATTGGCCATGCGCCAGGCGGTCGCTGCCCTGCCCGTCTCGTATAGAGAACCACTTTTATTACAGGTACTTGGCGGACTAAGCTGTAGTGAAATAGCAGAATCACTAGCCATTTCTGAAGGCGCGGTGATGACGCGATTAACGCGCGCGCGGCAAACCTTACGAAAACTATGGGAACCGGAAACTGCCGGTGGAAAACGATATGAATTGTCTTGATTATCGACGTGCCTGCATGGCGGGCGATAAGTTGCCGCCAACGGCCGAGCAACATGCATCAGAGTGTGCGGTTTGCCAGGCGTTTGCGCAGCGCCTGCATACATTTGATGCTAATCTGGGCGCGGCGCTGGCCATTCCCGTACCGGATGGCTTGGCGGATCGTGTTTTATTTCAGCATAGAAATAAATTGCCCGGGCAGCGTCCGTTTATGAAAATAGC
>CAYYOS010000088.1:0-6174 GCA_964473355.1 uncultured Burkholderiales bacterium
GATATATGTATATTCACGCGTTAAACCCAAAGACTGGCGATGAGAAATGGACTTTCTACGCAGGGCAGGGCGCTTCCTCCATGACGCCCTTGTACTACAACAATAATTTATATTGGGTGGATGGGCAGAGCCAAGTATGGGCCATTAATGCCGGCACCGGATTGCCAGTCGCGCCCTTTATGGATGGTTATGGTTTCCCTATTCTTAATCTTGGCGGCGGATTCAACAGCACTTCTTCCCCCAACCTTTACACCGATCCAGCGGGACGCAAATTAATGGTGGTAGGTTTAGCCATGCCCAACCGCATGGTAGCGGTGGACCTTGCGACAGCCGGTATAGTCTGGACGCAACCGCTGACAGGATACGCGACGAGTCTCGCGGGTTTCGCGGCGTCATCCCCAGCGGTGGATCAGACTACTGGAACAATATTGGGAACCGCGATAATCAATGCGAATGTTGCGCTTAACACTTCGCAAGTTTTGGTCTTCGCGCTTAACGGCACTACCGGCGCGCTACGTTGGGTCCATACCATGGACCCGGGCCCTGCCCCTAGCGGTTTCGTATCACCCACCCCCATGGTTGCAAATAACAAAGTCTACGTTAGCAACCCCACCGCCAATCAAACGCTGGCGCTGAACTTAGCTACCGGCGCTACGTTATGGAAAACAGCGCTGGCGTCTTCTGGTGGCAATTATTCTTGGGCCCCTGCGACTTTAGTTGAGTCAAAGCTTATTGTGCCGTCGGGCGGCAACTTATTAACTCTGGATGCAAATAGCGGTGCGGTGCTAAAAACCTACGCCGTCGGTGGAGCGCACACTTTAAATCATGTGACGGTGCTGGGAAATACCGTATACGTTGGTAACGCTTTTGGTTGGGTTTTAGGAATTCCATTAAGTAGTGTAACGGGTAGTTAGTCAATTAAAAAAAGTAAGCCAATTTTGTCTGGCATGTCGTTCAATCCGGGTTGCGTTCAACCGCCGATGAGGAGAGAGAAAATGAGAATAATTGTTTCTAAGGGGCTGGCAATACTATGCGCTATTGCATTTTCGATTAGCGTGTTTGCCGCATTTGCTGCCACACCCAATCCCAGCTTATCACTAAAAAATGAACCTATACCCGAACCACCGGATTTGATGACTCAGTACGTAGCTAATAAGCCGGCTTTAATCGCCCTTGGCAAAGCGCTTTTTTGGGACATGCAAGTGGGCAGTGACGGTATTCAAGCCTGCGCAAGTTGCCACTTCCAGGCGGGCGCAGATAGCCGTACGAAAAATCAGATGAATCCGGGATTTCTGCGTTCCGCAGTCGATACCACGCCTAATCCGGACAATACCTTCACCAATGGCAAAGGGCCCAACTATCAATTGAAAGTTGGCGATTTTCCCTTTCATAAATTGCAAGACCCGCTTAACCGTAAGTCCACGGTCGTTTCTAGCACTAACGATGTATTAAGTTCGCAGGGCATAGCGTTGCGTCAATTCGAGCGCAACAGCTTGGGTTGCAACAACCTGATGACTTACCTCCCAGACGACGTATTTAAGGTAGCAGGCACGAATACACGGCGGGTCGAGCCGCGCCAATCGCCCACTGTCATCAATGCGGTCTTTAATCACCGTAACTTTTGGGACGGTAGAGCTCAGAACATTTTTAATGGCGTCAATCATCGCGGTACTTTCGATAGCGAAGCGCATCTCTACAAGCTACCTGCAAATCTGGTCGGTCAGCCTATTCTCACCAAAGTACAAATCGAGCAAGCTAGCCTTGCTTCTCAAGCTACGGCGCCTCCTCCCAGCGACCTTGAGATGAGCGCGGTGGGCCGGCCTTTTTTAAAAATCGCGAAAAAATTGACAAACTGCCGGCCGTTGGCCAAACAACTGGTACATCCTGATGACAGTGTCCTAGGCAGCATAAGCTGGTATAACACCTTGGATCGCAATGGAAAACCCACGCCGGGGATTAAAAAGACTAGTTATTACCAAATGATCCACGAAGCGTTTCGGCCGGAGTGGTGGAATACGACCTATAAAATTCAGGTAAACAGCGACCGCACTGAGCAAATTGTAGACAGGAATGTATTTGGACCCAACGTTTATCAGCTGGAAGAATATAATTTTTCGATGTTCTTTGGTCTGGCGGTGCAAGCTTACCAAGCTACGCTGGTATCTGACGATACGCCTTGGGATCGGTTTAACAAATGCGCCACCACCGATTCGGCCTGTCAGACCGCGGCGCTCTCAGCTGATCAACGCGCGGGCGCTGATTTGTTTTTTTCCCCGCGAACGCGCTGCGCCAATTGTCATCGGGGCTCAGCGCTGACCGATGCCTCCATATCCCAAATAATTGGTTTTGTAAAAACCAGTTCGGGAAATGTCGTCTCCAACACTAAACCCTTGGGGCTCACCCGTTTTCGTTCGATTGAAACCTATAACAAGGATAGCAGCGGAAATCTTGTCGTTAAGCAACGGCAGCTACAATTAACCGATACCGGCTTCAATAACATCGGTGTGCGATCTGCGCTGGAAGACCTGGGTATCGGCGGGAAATTCGACGCCGGCCCCTCAGGCGTGGATATTTCCATTGCGCGACGATGCACGGCAGCAAATTGCGGTATACCAACGACGGGTTTCGAGTGCTTTTCCGCAGCGCCGGTCTTAGCGGTGGATGGGGCCTTCAAAATCCCCGGCCTACGTAATGTCGCCCTAACTGCCCCCTATTTTCACCATGGCGGCGCCTCAACATTAAGTGAAGCGCTGGATTTCTACCTTCGAGGCGGCGATGTTAACCCGGCGGATGTATGGAATGCTACGAGAACCGCCAGCAGCAAGATGTTTCCGTTAGTTACCTTGGCCACAGCCAATTTTGACATCACATCCGACCCGGTGTGTACGCCCAATGTAGCCGTGGCATCGACACCGATTACCACCACTGAAAAAAATCAGCTGCTATCGTTCTTGCAAGCTTTAACTGACGATCGGGTGCGTACTCGTAAAGCCCCATTTGACCACCCGCAGCTATTTGTACCCAACGGTCACCCCGGAGGAACAACGTCGGTAACCAATGACGGTACGGGCTACGCCACAGATAGCCTACTGGAGATCCCCATGACAGGTCGTACCGGGGGAGTGGCTTTAACGCCATTTAAACCATTACCTTAAGCTCATTTTGCTAGGACAAAGGCCCGCGTCAGCGGGCTTTTGTTTTGGAGTAATGCGTGCACAATGAAGCTGTCACGAATCCATTTTTTACTGTGTAAATAAAGCTGGAGTAAGTTTCATGACGAGCCAGTTTATGCCATAATCACCGGTTACTTTCAGAGGATCAAACTATGGATGACAACAAAGGTAAGGCGCTGGCCGCGGCGCTGTCGCAAATTGAAAAACAGTTTGGTAAGGGCTCGATTATGCGTTTGGGCGACAGCGAAGTGGTGCGCGATATCGATGTCGTTTCCACGGGTTCCTTGGGTCTAGACATCGCCTTGGGCGTAGGTGGATTGCCGCGGGGCCGGGTTATTGAGATTTATGGCCCGGAATCTTCCGGCAAAACGACGCTTACCTTACAAGTTATCGCAGAAATGCAAAAATTGAATGGCACGGCTGCCTTTATTGACGCCGAGCATGCGCTTGATCCGCAATACGCGCAAAAGTTGGGGGTGAATGTTCAGGATTTACTGATCTCGCAGCCGGATACCGGTGAGCAGGCTTTGGAAATTACCGATATGCTAGTGCGTTCCGGCTCCATCGATATTATCGTCATTGATTCCGTGGCCGCGCTTACCCCTAAAGCGGAGATTGAAGGCGAGATGGGTGATTCCCATATGGGTTTGCAAGCTCGCCTGATGTCGCAAGCGCTACGAAAACTCACCGCCAACATCAAGCGCTCCAACACACTGGTCATTTTCATTAATCAAATCCGCATGAAAATCGGTGTCATGTTTGGCAACCCCGAAACTACCACTGGGGGCAACGCCCTAAAATTTTATGCTTCGGTGCGCTTAGACATTCGGCGCACGGGCTCAATTAAAAAAGGTGATGAGGTTATCGGTTCTGAAACTCGAGTCAAGGTTGTAAAAAATAAAGTGGCCCCACCTTTTAAACAAGCCGAGTTCGATATTCTGTATGGCGAAGGGATCTCTCGCCACGGCGAGGTGATTGAGCTGGGTGTATTGCACAAGTTAATTGATAAAGCCGGCGCTTGGTATTCTTATCAGGGAGATCGCATCGGTCAAGGTAAGGACAACGCCCGCGAATACTTAAAAGAGCACCCAGAAATTTCCCAAGAAATTGAAGCCAAAATTCGCGCCAGTGTCGGGGTAATGGGCAGCGCCGAATCGTTGGTTGAAGAAGAAGCTTAAATCCGCTTTAGAGGAGCGGGCTCTCGGGTATCTTGTTCGCCGGGAATATTCCCGCGAGGAGTTAAGACAAAAACTCTTGCCCTTTGCTAGTGAGGACGAGCCGCTAGATTCACTTTTGGATAAGCTAACCGCGAAAGGTTTTCTTTCCGATAGCCGCTATACCCAGCAAATTATTTTTGTGCGCCAGAAAAAATTTGGCTTGCTGCGAATTCACCATGAACTTCGCGACAAAGGCGTTGCCCCAGCATTGATAGACGAGGCTTTGCTTGAATTACGTGGCAGCGAAGCATCTCGTGCCCTTAGTGTCTGGCAACGCAAGTTCGGTACCTTACCAACCGATTCTAAAGAACGCGCCAAGCACTTTCGCTTCATGCAAAGCCGCGGGTTTGCGATCGAAACCATACAGGCGGTTTTACAGCAAGTGGCAGAGAGTGAAAAGCTAGATTAAGATGACTAACTATGAAATCCGATGAAATACGACAGCAGTTCCTAGATTATTTTCACAAAAACGACCACACCATTGTGCCGTCCAGCCCACTGGTACCCGGTAATGACCCAACCTTGTTGTTTACGAATGCCGGCATGGTGCAGTTTAAGGACGTTTTTTTGGGCAGGGAATCGCGTCCTTTTGTGCGCGCCGTGAGCAGCCAACGGTGCGTACGCGCCGGGGGCAAACATAACGATTTGGAAAATGTCGGTTACACCGCGCGTCATCATACGTTTTTCGAAATGTTGGGAAACTTCAGCTTTGGAGACTATTTTAAAAAAGACGCCATTCATTTCGCCTGGGAATTCTTGACGCAGAAATTAAAGTTATCTCCTGAAAAACTGTGGGTGACCGTCTTTCATGAAGATGACGAAGCCGCGCAAATCTGGCAAAACGATATCCATGTAAATCCCGAGCGTATTGTGCGCATTGCCGGTTCCGACAACTTCTGGCAAATGGGTGATACCGGGCCTTGTGGTCCATGTAGCGAAATATTTTATGATCACGGAGCAAACGTAGCCGGCGGTCCCCCGGGAAGCGCTAACGCGGACGGCGATCGCTACATAGAAATTTGGAACCTGGTTTTTATGCAATATAACCGTGACGAAAAAGGCGTGCTGCACCCCCTACCGCGTCCCTCGGTAGATACGGGCATGGGCTTGGAACGCATGGCCGCTGTGATGCAACAGGTGCATAGCAACTACGACATTGATTTATTTCAAGGCTTAATCCAAGCTGCTGCGCGCGTTACCGGTAGCAAAACACCTACCGATAATTCCCTTAAGGTGATTGCTGATCATATACGGGCTTGCAGTTTTTTAATTAGCGACGGTGTCGTCCCTGCAAATGAGGGGCGAGGCTACGTGTTGCGCCGGATTATTCGCCGAGCTATACGTCACGGCTATAAGCTAGGCCAGAAAAAACCTTTTTTTCATCTCTTGGTTGCGGACTGCGCCAAAGTCATGGGCGGCGCTTACCCCGAGCTCATCGCCGCTACGCCACAAGTGGAGGCGGTCTTAAAACAAGAAGAAGAGCGTTTCGCTGAAACCTTGGAAAACGGTATGAGCGTCCTGGAATCCGCGATGCGCGGCGGTGATCCGATTCTTGATGGTGAAACCGTTTTTCGGCTTTATGATACTTACGGCTTCCCTTTAGATTTAACCGCAGACATTGCACGCGAGCGTGGCTTTAGTGTCGACTTCGCCGGATTCGAGCACGCGATGAGTTTGCAACGCGAACGCGCGCGGGCCGCCTCTCGGTTTTCCATGCAAGAAGCGGTCAAGTTTAGCGGCCAGCCCACGCAATTTTTTGGCTACGAAACCTTGCAAAAGCCCGG
>CAYYOS010000088.1:6184-10513 GCA_964473355.1 uncultured Burkholderiales bacterium
AGTCAAGTTCCCTCGATTGAGGCGGGTGCACAAGCGGTGATCGTGTTGGATGAAACACCGTTTTATGCCGAATCGGGCGGGCAGGTAGGCGATAGCGGTTTGCTTAGCTCTGGTCGCGGTCAATTTCTCGTAGAGAACACCCAAAAAATTCAAGCCGAAGTTTTTGGTCACCACGGCTTACTGCAAACAGGCCGTTTATCGGTCGGCGACATCGTTAATGGAGAAGTAAACGCCATAGCGCGACAAAATGCCGCTAACAACCATTCCGCAACACACTTACTGCATGCGGCCCTGCGCCAGATCTTAGGCTCGCACGTCACGCAAAAAGGTTCACTGGTGGACGCCACGCGTACGCGTTTTGATTTCTCCCATCCCAGCCCGCTTACGCCAGGGCAAATTCAGGATGTGGAAAAATTGGTCAACCGAGAAATCCGCGGCAATCATGAAGTTGAAACCCGCCTTATGAAGCCGGCGGAAGCGATAAAAGCCGGAGCACTCGCCCTGTTTGGCGAAAAGTACGGCGACGAAGTGCGAGTTATTGGCATGGGAGAATTCTCTACGGAACTTTGTGGTGGTACTCACGTATCTCGTATAGGAGAAATCGGATTTTTTAAAATTATTTTAGAGACCGGGATTGCGGCAGGGGTGCGCCGCATCGAGGCGGTAACCGGCGAGGCGGCGTTGGCCTATATTCAACAACAACAGCAGCAACTGCAAGAAATCGCGGGCGCATTGAAAGTGCAACCGCAGGAGGCGGTGATAAAGCTGGGACAAGTGATGCAAAATGTACGCGCCTTAGAGAAGGAATTGGGGCGTCTGAAAAGTAAGCTGGCAACCAATCAGGGGAGTGATCTCATCAGCCAAGCCATCTCTGTGGGTGAGAGCAAACTTTTGATCGCCACCTTGGAAGGAGCCGATCAAAACGCCTTACGCGAAACCCTGGATAAAGTTAAGGATAATCTAAAATCCTGCGTCGCCGTGTTAGCCGCCGTGGAGGGCGAACGGGTTTCGCTAGTGGCCGGGGTCAGTAATGATTTAACCCAAAAAATAAAGGCCGGTGAGTTGGTTAATTTTGTCGCGCAACAAGTCGGGGGTAAAGGCGGTGGGCGGCCGGATATGGCGCAGGCTGGGGGAACTCAGCCGGAGAAACTCGGCGGGGCATTGGAAACGATTGCCCCGTGGGTGGAACAGCGTTTGCGATAAACCTGTCGCCGAATGAAATTAAAGGCGCCGCCAATTAGTTAAATGTGCTGAATCCAGCTCGTGTCACCCGATTGGTTCCGAATGGTGGATTTCTCGTTATTTGCCTGCTTAACTAAAGCCTGTTTTTGCAAGCTGGTGCGCACTTCGACACGATTAACCTTGCTGATTAAGTCGGTAGCAAAGGCCCGGGCTTGCTCTGCTGTTAGGTACATTACGGAGCACTGAGCGGGGAAAAAAGAAACGCGTATGCTGTCCCTGGCGAGGCCGCTGTCCTCAACGGTGACGTCGATTTTAAAGTCTTTGCTTAGTTCTATCATGCCGGCTCCTTAAAAATTGGTTGCTTAAGCTCCTAACAGCAGTAATTGTGCCAAGCATATTGAGCATGCGGATCCAGGCCCAGCGCGGAGAGACGGCGGGGTGGTCGTCAAATTTTTGACTGAGATGTCGAGAGTTTGGCGAATTGGCGCAACGAAAACACTGGTCTAAGTCCTTCTAAAAGCGTATGGACAAAGTTCGCATCTCAAAATTAATGTCTGAACGAGGGCTGTGTTCCCGGCGTGAAGCTGACGCATACATCGAAAAGGGATGGGTGTTTGTCGACGGCGTGCGTGTTGAAGAATTGGGAACAAAAATTTTTCCCAGCCAAAAAATAACTTTAAATCGCCTGGGAGCCGCAAAACAACGCGCCCGTGCGACCATTATTCTGAATAAACCGGTAGGGTACGTATCGGCGCAGGCGGAACTGGGTTACCGACCGGCGATAACGCTCATTACCGCAGAAAATCATTTTCCTACGCCGGGCACAAACAAACATTTTTCAGCCGAGCATTTGCGCGGATTGGCGCCGGCCGGTCGCCTAGATATCGATTCGCAAGGATTACTGGTATTAACGCAGGACGGCCGTATTGCCAAACAACTTATTGGTGAAGATTCCTCGGTGAAGAAAGAGTATTTGGTACGGGTGCGAGGAAAACTCACCGAGCACGGACTAAGATTGCTCAATCACGGCTTAAGCTTAGATGGCGTAGCTTTGAAAGCGGCAGACGTCGTTTGGCAAAACGAGGATCAGTTGCGGTTTGTCTTAAGTCAAGGTAAAAAACGGCAAATTCGACGCATGTGCGATCTAGTGGGTATTACGGTGATTGGTTTGAAACGTATCGCAATAGGCCAAGTGAAACTAGGAAACTTGCCGGTCGGCAAATGGCGCTATTTACGCGACAATGAGCAGTTCTAAAGTAGCGCTCGAGCAAGCGAAAGAAAACCGGCCAAACTTAAGTTTGAACCGGCCTCTTGACGTGCATGAATTATGCGCGTCGCCGGATCAAACGATATAGAAATAAAATCACAATCGCGCCAATAACCGCGCCGATAAATCCCGCCGGTTCATTTGCTGCATATAGCCCTAACGCTTGTCCGAGATAAGTTGCAAGTAAAGCACCACCTATACCCAATAAAATGGTAATGATAAAGCCGCCGGGATCGCGCCCAGGCATTAAAAACTTGGCTACAATGCCTGCCAGCAAACCAATCAAAATAGTCCATAATAACGACATACGTCCTCCTTCTGGTTGTTGTAAATCGTCAAAGTTAGAATGAAATGCACTGGATTTAGTTCTCGCTGGCCTGAATTTTCCTTTTTGTTCGCGGCGGAACTAATCTGGGTGTAAGGCTGTTCCTAGTTATAATCATCCGCTCGCACCATCAAGTGACGTTTAACCTAACCCGCTACAATAGGAATCTCCTGATTAATTGAAACCATGGCAAAATTCACCACCTTTATTAAAACAAAAAAAATGTTAGTTTTTTTTATCATTCTTGCGTCGGTCATCATTACCATCGTGGCGCTCAACGTCACGTCCGGTGAAAAAAAGATCGAAAAGAAAATCGAAGAGCTATATAGCATCCAAGACCCACAATTCTTGCGATCTATGGGCAGTCTGCTGGGGCCCGGCGTTTTGGCTGGCAATAAAGTAGTGGGCTTAGTGAATGGCGATGAAATTTTTCCGCCCATGCTTAAAGCCATTCGCGGCGCGAAGGAAACCATCAACTTCGAAACCTACATATATTGGTCAGGCAATATTGGTAAAGAGTTTGCAGATGCGCTATCCGAGCGCGCCAAAGCCGGCGTGAAAGTTCATGTATTAATCGATTGGCTGGGAAGCGCAAAAATGGATAGCGCGCTGCTGCAAGAAATGGAAAATGCCGGTGTTGATATTCGCAAATACCACCCCTTGCACTGGTACAACTTGGGCCGTATTAACAATCGCACACACCGTAAGTTATTGATTGTGGATGGTAAAATCGGCTTCACCGGGGGCGTGGGCATCGCTGATAACTGGTTGGGGAATGCCCAAGACCCGGACCACTGGCGCGACTCTCATTTTAGTTTAGAGGGGCCGGCAGTCGCACAAATGCAAGCGGCATTCATGGATAACTGGATGAAAACTTCGGGCGAAGTGCTGCATGGGAGCGAATATTTTCCTGAATTAAAACCAGCCGGGGATCAGTACGCGCAAGTTTTTCGCAGTTCGCCGGGAGAGGGCGCGGAAAGCGTGAGATTAATGTATTTACTGTCCATTGCTAGCGCCCGAAAAACGATATACATCGCTAACGCTTATTTTGTACCCGATGATTTGTCGATTGAAACTATGGTGCGGGCGTTGAAACGAGGCGTTCAAATTCGCCTTTTACTTCCGGGCCAAAAGACCGATGCGGCACCGGTGCGCTGGGCATCCCGCTCGCGCTGGGGTGAGCTATTAAAAGCCGGAGCGCTCATTTATGAATATCAGCCGACCATGTATCATTGCAAGGTGATGATAGTGGATGGTGTGTGGACCTCCGTTGGGTCAACTAACTTTGATTCGCGCTCTTTCCGTTTGAACGATGAGGCCAATTTGAACGTGTACGATCATTCATTGGCACAGCGTCAGGTGGATATCTTTGAAGACGATTTAAAGAAGTCCCGCCAAATTACCTATGACGAATGGGAGAAGCGCCCCTGGATAGAAAAATTACTGGAACACACCGTGGGTTTATTGCGCTCGCAATTGTGATGGCTAACGATTGTTGAGTCCCGTGCCATCTCCCGGGTTTATCCAGCAACTTCAGGCCGCTCAAATCTATTTA
>CAYYOS010000089.1:0-10311 GCA_964473355.1 uncultured Burkholderiales bacterium
CATGCCGGCCAAGGGTGGCAACTTGGGACTAAGTAACGGCGACGTAAAAGCTGCGGTAGATTACCTCGTCCAAAGCAGTCGTTAGTTTTTTTATCCCGCGTGGCAAATTACGCCATAGGTGATATTCAGGGCTGTTACGCCCCACTAATGGCATTGTTAGCGCAGATTGAATTTGACCCCCTGCACGACAATTTATGGTTAGTCGGCGACCTCGTTAACCGCGGGCCAGATTCTTTGCAAGTGTTACGCTGGGCAAAAGGCCACGGTAACGCCGTTAAAGCGCTGCTTGGCAATCATGATTTACATCTATTGCGCGTCGCAGAGGGTTTAGAAACCGCGCGCGCTAACGATACACTTCAAGAAATTCTAGCGGCGCCTGACGCACCCGCCCTACTCCATTGGCTACGCCATTTGCCGCTCATGCGCCGCCACGAACAATATCTCGTTGTCCACGCCGGTCTCCTACCGCAGTGGTCGGCAGAAAAGGCCGTCGGACTCGCCCGTGAAGTAGAAGGCGCATTGCAATCGTCCGGCTATATAAATTTTTTAAAAGAGCTCTATGGCAACGCGCCGAACGCGTGGGATGACGATTTGCAAGGGATGGATAGACTGCGGGTGATTACTAATGCATGCACGCGCTTAAGATTTTGTACAGCCGATGGCGCCATGGAATTCACCACCAAGGGCGGCCCACAAGACGCACCGCAGGGATACCTACCTTGGTTTGATGTTCCGCAACGTGCCAGTAGCAATAATACCGTGGTGTTTGGGCACTGGTCGGCGTTAGGTCTCAAGCTCACCAACAACTTGATTGCCCTCGATAGCGGTTGTTTTTGGGGTAGGCAGCTTAGCGCCGTGCGGTGGGAAGATCGGCAAACGTTTCAGGTATCGTGTGGTCCAGCCCTAGCGTCGTAACAATTGCTGCCCGCGCCGCTTGGGCTAAATCGCGGCGATTAAAATTTTCCGCCGCGAAAGGTGGCAAGAAAGTCAGCTCGGCATAAATGTGTGATTTAGTTAAAATTCGTTTTAAGCACTGACCAAAAGTAGCATCAAGAAACGCGGGGTCGGTATCGATATCTCCTTGCTCGGTCACATAGCGTATCGCTACCGGCCAAACTTGAGCCTTGGCAATAATGGCGGCCTGTAACAACGATGAGTGAAACATTCTCACCGCTTTACCGTCTCCGGTGGTCCCTTCGGGAAAAAATGCAACTCTTTCCCCGGCTTCGAGCGTCGCGACAATGTCACCGTTTATGCGTTTGGCATCCGCGCGCTTGCCCCGTTCTATAAACAAGGTGCCGCTATTGGCCACCATCAGCCCCGCGAGCGGCCAATTCCTCACATCCGCCTTGGATATAAAACGCATTGCCTGAACCGAATGCAGCAAAAACATGTCCAGCCATGAAATGTGATTCGCCACAAACACGGCGTCGCTTACATCGGGTGGCGGCGCACCAGAAATTTTTACCGAGACCCGCACAATCTTTAGTAAGCGTCGCGACCAATTGCGAATAAGGGTATTTAGCTTACGCTGACCAACAAACGGAAAAACCAAGACCGTGGTCAGCACGCCTTCTATGAGATGGATTAAAAGCCGAATAAAACGAAACGACAGCATGCCTTAGTTTAGCAATTCTTGTTTTTAATCAGCGCACAGTATGAGGCACGAGAAGGCAAAAGGCAAAAATTGGTGTTTCGATTTCAGGTCTTAAATTTTTGATTTTGGCCTTTTGACTTTTGATTTCGGGTTTTAAGGACCGGGCTACCCCCGGCAATTGATATAAAAGCCGGGATGCCTGCTATTCGCGGAATGACAAGTGGATCACCGACGGTTTTCGTTTTACGTAATCACCATCTCTAGCTATTTCAAAATGCCGTACCAAAACCCTCGTCAGTTTCCAAACGCAGCGGCGGTAATCCTGCCAACTCATGTATAGGCCGCAGCACACCCCGCATTTCTGGCATACCATCAAACAACATGTAGAGATACTTACTACCACCTTGAGATTGATAAACATTTTCCAGATAGCGTATATGCTCGTGAGCAGTTAAGCAGTCGCGTGTTTTGCAGTCTTGCTTATAGTGTTCAATCAATGAGCGAATCACATCCAGATGCTCGTCATTGAGCGCAAAATTTTTGGCGACAGCGTTCTTACGAACGGTTTGTTCAAGCTCCTCTTGGGTCATATCTTTTACCGCGTCATAAATCAAAGTTTCGCCGGGGTAAGTGGTATTGTCGGTATCGTTCATGCAAACCTCCTTATTGTTTATTTAAGCCATAGCAATTGATGGACATAGTAATTGACAGCAAAATCGTAATGGCAGTTCGTAGGTTATGACAATGCAAACCTACTATCGCGAAATGTGCTAATAAATAATTAAGGAAATACCCGCCACTATTCCCCCTATCGCCGCGCCGGCAAGGACATCAGTCGGGTAGTGTAGGCCTAATATCGGCCGGGAAGCAGCCACTAAAATTGAAAAAGGAATTACCAGCCAGCCCAGATTCGGATAATAAGCTAAGGCGACGATGCTTACCGCGACTGCATGCAACGTATGTCCCGAGGGAAAGCTAAAACGATCCAACGTCTCGGCGCCGGGAAGTATCAGTTGGTTTAGCTCGAAAGGACGCAAGCGCGACGTTTTAGTTTTTAACCACTTATAAATGAGCGTGCACACCGTGCCCACTGCAATGATATGGATCACCGGCACGATAGCTGCTTTGCCATGTACGAAGAGTAAAGCAGCCAGCACAATATACCAAACCAGACCATCGCCGAGCCGGCTTATGACCGCAAAAAAAGATTTAACCGGCGTACGCTGCCCCATACGGTTTAAACGCATTAAAAGAGCGTTGTCCCAGTGATTAAATCTACTTAGCCGGTATTCTTGGTAGACTTGTCGCAACATTTTAAACTACCAAAACTGCTTCGAGTTTTTTGGAAAGACGCGCCACAATGAGCATGCGCCGGGTTATTTCAGGCTGGCAAGCTTTCGTTATTATCCCTGCACATGCAGATATGATGGAATTCACAACGACATTATCGCGCTTTGTCATAGAGATAATATAGTTATAACATTAAATTAATATGACGACGCCACGCTCCAATTGTTAGCAATCTACCCCAAAGTTATGTTGCTGTTAAACGCTTGAAAAAATTTTTCCTCTATTGCTTCTTTGGCAAAGTAAAAGTTTTGCGCGCCACGGTGTGCAATTTTTAGGGCGCCCATCAACGAAGATAGGCGCCCTGTGGTATGCCAATCCATTTGCCGCGTAATCCCATATAACAGGCCGGCCCGATAGGCATCGCCACAACCGGTCGGATCAACAACGGCACTGGGTTGAGCTGCGGGAATCTTCGTTTGCGCGCCATCGGCATAAATAACCGAGCCCTGTGCACCCAAAGTCACAATATAAGCCTGGACCATTTTTGCCAGTTTTTCCGTAGCAAGCCCGGTACGCTCTACGATTAACTGTGCTTCGTAATCATTTACCGTGACATAGTCCGCCAACTCGATAAAATGCATCAACTCTTCGCCGTTAAACATAGGCAAGCCCTGACCGGGATCAAAAATAAAAGGGATGCCTGCCTCATAAAATTCTTCCGCGTGCTGCAACATCCCTAAACGGCCATCCGGTGACACAATACCCAGGCTGACTTGTGGTGCTTCGCTCACGTGGTTATCGTGGGAAAAATTCATCGCCCCAGGATGAAAAGCGGTAATTTGGTTATCATCCAAATCGGTGGTGATGAATGCCTGCGCGGTAAAAGTTTGCGCCACCGTTCGCACGTGCTTATCCGCCAAATTCAATTCGGCCAAACGTTTCGCATAAGGCTGAAAATCCTCTCCCACGGTCGCCATTATCAGCGGCTCACCTCCCAGCAATTTAAGGCTGTACGCAATGTTTCCGGCACACCCACCAAATTCACGGCGCATTTCAGGGACCAGAAAAGAGACATTTAAAATATGAATCTTTTCGGGGAGGATATGATTCTTAAAACGGTCCGGGAAGACCATAATATTGTCGTAGGCCAGCGAGCCACAGATTAAAGTTTTCACGCGAACTCTCCGATTAAAATTAGCGCCCAAATGACGGTCATGTTGAGAATGGTTAACAGTACCGCAGCACTACCAATATCTTTTGCCTGCTTGGCCAGCGGATGACGTTCCAACGAGATTCTATCCACGGCAGCTTCGATCGCCGAATTCACTAATTCCACTATCATCACCAATAATACCGAAGCAATCATCACGGCTTGCGCCAAAAATTCCACGGGTAGGATGAGTGCGATAGGAATGGCGACAATAGCGAGCCAAGTTTCTTGGCGAAAGGCTTGCTCGTGCGTATACGCGTCCTTAAATCCTTGGATAGCGCAGTGTATCGCCCTTACAATACGAGCGATACCCGAAACGCCTTTAAACGGGCTTTGCATGGCGCCAGCGTAAATCCAGTTCGCGCGCAGCTTTCACGTCATTTAAGCGCCGCACCGGCGTGCTATAGGGCGCACCTTTAACCATTTCTGGATTTGTTCGGGCCTCATGCAAGATCTCCTGCATAGCGAGAATAAACGCATCCAAGGTTTGCTTGCTTTCGGTCTCGGTAGGCTCAATCAACAAACATTCCGGCACCAACAGCGGAAAATAAGTAGTGGGAGCGTGAAAGCCTTTATCCAGCAAACGTTTGGCCACGTCCATCGCAGTGACGCCCGTCTCTTCTTTCAATTTTTTTAGCGTCACGGTAAATTCGTGGCTGGCGCGGCGCGTAGGAAAAGCGATGTCGAAGCCTGATTTTCTTAATTCCGCCAGCAAATAATTCGCATTTAAAGTGGCGAACTCCGCTACCCGTTGCATGCCTTCACGGCCTAAAAGACGCGCGTATACATAGGCGCGTAATAACACACCGGCGTTGCCCATGTGCGCGGAAAGCCGACCTATGGAACCGGGCATGTCTCTTTCGGTTAGCCAACGGTAGCGCCCTTTCTCGTGCGCCACCAAAGGTACGGGGAGAAATGGCGCTAAGCGCGAACTAACACCAACCGGACCCGCGCCGGGGCCGCCGCCGCCATGGGGCGTGGAGAAAGTTTTATGTAAGTTCATATGAATGACGTCAAAGCCCATATCCCCGGGCTTGACCTTGCCGAGAATCGCGTTGAGATTTGCGCCGTCATAATACAAAAGCCCGCCGGCGTCATGAATAGTTTTTTGAATTTGTTGAATCGTTTTCTCAAACACCCCCAGCGTGGAAGGATTAGTGAGCATTAGGCCTGCGGTTTGTGGCCCCACGGCTGCCTGTAAGGCTTCCAAATCCACGTCGCCCTCTTTGTCAGTGGGTATTTCTTTCACCGTATAACCGCACATGATAGCGGTCGCCGGATTTGTACCGTGCGCCGCATCCGGCACTAGCATTTCCGTGCGTGCGCTGTCGCCCCGCGATTCGTGGTAAGCACGAATCATCGCCACACCGGCAAACTCGCCCTGGGCTCCAGCCATCGGTGTCAGGCTTACCGCTGCCATGCCTGTAACGTCTTTGAGCATCTCCTGCAATTCATGCATGCACGCTAGAAATCCTTGGCCCGTGGATTCCGGCGCCTGCGGGTGCCTAGCCAAAAACTGCGGCAGCATCGCCAAGGAATTGCAAGCGCGCGGGTTATATTTCATGGTGCAGGAGCCCAAGGGATAAAATTGGGTGTCGATAGAAAAGTTTTTCTGGCTCAAACGGGTGTAATGGCGTACCGCATCCATTTCCGAGACTTCAGGCAACATGGGCGGCGTAGCCCGCAAAAATTTTTCCGGAATGTTTGTAAGACCCGCGGGCGCCTGCGGGGCCTGCGCATAGGCTCGTCGCCCGGTTTGGGAAAGTTCAAAAATTAACATAACTTCTTTCGCATATGCATCAACATAAAACAGCCTCACTTACGTAGTGATGGGCAAAGAAACAGAACGCTAGCTTGCTAATGCGGCCAACGCGGCGTCGTAGTTGGGTTCGTCTTTGATCTCTGACACTAATTCCGCGTGTAGGACTTTATTTGCCTCATCCAAAACAATTAAAGCCCGAGCCGTGACGCCGCGCAACGGCGGGTCCATAATCATCACGCCATAGTTTTTATGAAAATCTCGACCGCGCATAGTCGATAGGGTAATTACGTGGTCCAATCCCTCAGCGCCGCAAAACCGCGACATGGCAAAAGGAAGATCTGAAGCGATCACTAAAACCACTGCATTTTTCATTTTGTTGACAGCTTCATTGAGCTTGATCGTAGATTTAGCGCAGGTGGGGGTATCCAAACTGGGCACAATGTTTAAAATTTTTCGTTTGCCGGCGAAACTTTCTAGGGTAATGTCCTCGAGATCCTTGTTAACCAGCGAAAAGGCCGGCGCAGTTTGTCCGGGCTTTGGAAAATTTCCTTCAACCCTTATTGGTTTGCCACCAAGATTTACGGTAGTCATATATGCTCCTTGTCTAAGATTTTTTAGCGCGCGGCGGCACAATGCGGTACTTGCTGAGGGCACGTGCCAGATGGTCACGATAATTTTCTAAATCCGCCTCGGTTTTAGTTTCCGTCGCACATATTAATAAAGTTTGCCCTAACTCGGGGTAATAGTCAGACAGATCCATGCCCGGCAAGATTCCGTGTACTGTAAGCGCCCGTTGTACCTCCGCTACGGGCGCCTTGATCCGTATCACCACTTCATGAAAAAAAGGTTGAGAAAAAACCCGCTCGACGCCATCTATGGTCCTAAGCTTTTCAAGCAACATTCCGGTTTTTTGATGGCAATCGCTGGCTACAGCTTTTAATCCCGTGGCGCCTAACAAGGCAATGTAAATTGTTGCCGCGGTAACTAGCAAGCCCTGGTTAGTACAGATATTTGACGTCGCTTTAGAGCGGCGAATGTGTTGCTCACGGGCTTGCAGCGTTAACACAAACCCAGGTTTGCCGTCTAAATCTTCTGTGCGGCCAATAATACGCCCGGGCATTTGCCGCACCAAGGCCTCTCGACAACACATAAAACCAAAATAAGGTCCGCCCGACGACAGCGGGCAGCCTAAGGGTTGACCTTCACCCACCACAATGTCTGCCCCAGTGCTACCCCATTCCCCCGGCGCCTGTAACAGTGCCAGGCTGATAGGGTTAACGACGGCAATTACGAGCGCTTTTTTCGCGTGCGCTGCGTCGGTGAGCGCATTTACTTCCTCTAGGCAACCAAAAAAATTCGGTTGCGGAATAACTAGCGCGGCGAAGTCTTCAAACGTCGCCAAGGTATCCGCAACCACGCCCTTCGCCGCGTCGTAGTCCAACTCTACCAACTCGATATTTTGGCTTTGTACCACGCTGGCCACCACTTGCCGGTAAATGGGGTGCACGGTTTTTGGCATTAAAATGCGCCGCGAGAATTTATGCGTGCGCACCGCCATCAATACTGCTTCCGCCAGAGCTGAAGCGCCGTCATATAAGCTAGCGTTGGAGACCTCCATGCCGGTTAGTGAGGTCATCATGGTTTGGAATTCGTAGAGCAGCTGCAACGTGCCTTGGCTCGCTTCCGCCTGGTAGGGCGTGTAAGCCGAATAAAATTCGCCACGTGTGGTGATTTGCCATACCGCCGCGGGAATATGATGCTCGTAGGCTCCAGCGCCGATAAAACTTAAATAACGGCCATCCGCTTCAGCCCGTTCTTGCATAAGTCGACTAATTGCCATTTCGCTTAAGCCGTCTGGCACTTTGTCTAACTGGCTGTTCTTTAAAGCCGCGGGGATTTCATCAAATAATTGTTCTATCGACTCGGCGCCAATTGACGCCAACATCGCGGTGATATCTTCGGTGGTATGCGGAACAAACGGCATGCTAATGGGCCTCGCTGGCTACATGCGATTTATACGCAGCTGCATCTAGCAGCGAATTAAGATCAGCGGCGTTTTCAGGCTTCATCTTAAATATCCAGGCTTCGTAAGGTGCTTGGTTGATTTTTTCCGGGCTATCTTGCAGCACTGCGTTTACCGCGGTAACCTCGCCCGCTATCGGCGCATACACATCCGACGCTGCCTTCACCGATTCCACTACCGCGACTTCCTTATTGGCCGCATATTTTGTTCCGGCGGTTGGCGGTTCAACAAACACCATGTCGCCCAGTAGATCTTGAGCGTGGTGGGTAATTCCCACGGTGATGGAGCCATCATTTTCCAGCTTTATCCATTCATGGGTTTTCGTATATTTAAGATCGGCGGGAATTGTCATAGTTACTCCAGATTGGGTACATCGATTAAGGCTTTGCCTAGCCTTACGAAGGGATATTTTACGACTTTGGCGTTTAACAATTTGTCTCTTACTTCAATTTGCACGGCGTCACCCACGCCTACGGTTTTGGGTAAGCGCGCCAAGGCTATCGATCGGTTCAACGTGGGCGAAAACCCGCCACTGGTGATTTCACCGGCACCACTTGCGCTTAACACTTTTTGCCCATGGCGCAACACGCCTTTATCTAATAACAACAAGCCTAGCAGCTGCCGATCAACCGGGGCGGATAACAACGCTGCCTTGCCGATAAATTCACGGGGCGCTTTTAGATCGACCGTCCATGCAAGCCCCGCTTCCAGCGGACTAGTAGCTTCATCCATATCTTGTCCATAAAGATTCATTCCGGCTTCCAAGCGCAAGGTGTCGCGCGCGCCTAAACCGATTGCGCTGACCCCAGCCTTGTTTAGGTCTTGCCATAAAGAGAGGGCTTTACCCTCCGGCAACACAATCTCAAAACCCTCTTCACCGGTGTAACCGGTGCGTGCGATAAAATAATCGCCAAATTCCGCAGCATGAAAAGGTGCCAGCGATTCTGTTGCGACCCGCGATTCCGCGATGACTTGCCACACACGGGCGCGGGCATTGGGCCCTTGCACCGCGACTATCGCCAGATCGCGGCGAGGCGTTATGTCTACCCCATCCATGCGATGCTTTTGCAGCCAGGCCACGTCTTTTTCTGCCGTCCCGGCATTCACAACCAAACGAAAAGTATCGGGGCGCCGGAAGTAAACAATCAAGTCGTCGATCACGCCACCTTGATCATTGAGCATGCAGCTATACAATGCCTTGCCCGGTGCCTGCAATTTATCAATATTATTGGCCAACATGTTGCGCAGAAATTGTTGGGCGCCAGCGCCTTCAATGTCCACTACCAACATGTGGGCGACGTCAAACATCCCCACATCGCGTCGAACTTTATGGTGCTCTTCAATTTGCGAACCATAGTGCAGCGGCATATCCCAACCGCCAAAATCCACCATTTTGGCACCCATCTCGCGATGGGTAGCGTTGAATATGGTGCGCTTTAACATAGTGACTCCGCAAAATAAGAACTTCTTACCAGCGGCCCGGCTTTCGCCCAGGTAAAACCCATTGCACGGGCAGTATGCTCATAGGCCTGAAATGCTTCGGGCGGTAGATAAGTTTTAACCGGTAAATGTTTTAAGGTGGGTTGCAGATATTGGCCTAACGACACCCGGCGCACCCCCGCTTCCCGCAGGTCTTCGAGCACGCTAATCACTTCAGCGTGCTGCTCGCCTAAACCCAGCATCAACGCGGATTTGGTTTCCACATTAGGCAATTGCGCCGCGCCTTTTAGAAGCTGCAGCGAGCGAGCGTAATTCGATCCGCGGCGAGCGGTTTTATATAAGCGGGGCACGGTTTCGATATTATGTCCCCATACCAAATCTCGGCGCGCGCCTTCCGGTAGCCTCGCCAAAGCGTCACTGACTATTACCCTCGCCTCTTCTTGGCAAAGACGGAAGTCCGGCGTTAAAAATTCCACGCCAATATCCCAAAACCGTTGGCGTAGCGCGCTTAAAGAACGCGCAAAAATACTGGCGCCCCCATCTTTAAGATCATCTCGATTAACAGACGTAAGCACCACATACTTGAGCTGCAATGTTTCGATGGCGTCGGCCAATCGTTGCGGCTCGTTTTCATCAAAGCTAGGTGGTTTGCCCGTTGCCACGGCACAAAAGCCGCAAGCACGCGTGCACACCTTACCGAGCAGCATAAAGGTTGCCGTGCCACGACTCCAGCATTCGCCCCGATTAGGGCATTTCGCTTCCACACAAACGGTGTGCAACCCCCCGGCGGCGACTGCTTTAAAGGTCGCCCCGTAATGCGTGTCGGTGCCTAAGCGTTGACGTATCCATACTGGCATACGGGTGACCTGTGCTGCTGAATTCATGCTCCGCTTTCGCCAATAAAAAAGGGTGAGGCCAAGGATTAACCTAGCCTCACCCCTCTGTCCTGTTACCTGAGAGATTACGGGAAAACCCGCTGCCCCTTCGGT
>CAYYOS010000090.1:0-10291 GCA_964473355.1 uncultured Burkholderiales bacterium
ATGGCGATGCGCTGTCGTTGACCACCCGAAAATTCATGCGGATATCTATGCATCGCCGAGGCATTTAAACCCACCTTGCCTAGCCATTCTATGGCTTTTTGGGCGCGTTCCGCCGCGTTCTTGCCTATGCCGTGAATCTGCATCGGCTCGCTGATAATTTGTTCTATGGTAAAGCGCGGGTTGAGCGAGGCATAAGGATTTTGAAACACAATCTGGATGCGTCGCCTATAAGTCCTAAATTGCTCAGGGGATAATTTAAGTAAGTCTTGCCCATCATATAGCACTTCACCGGCGCTAGCCTCATACAATCGCATCAAGGTAAGCGCCACCGTGGTTTTGCCGCTTCCCGACTCGCCGACAATGCCTAGCGTTTTACCTCTAGCCAATTTAAAGGAAACTAACCTCACCGCCTGGAACGCGCGCTTTTTAAAAAGCCCAGCGCTAACCCAAAAATCTTTGCTCAGTGCGCGGACTTCAAGAATGATCGCATCCCCAGCGGTGATGCCGCGCTTTCTTTCCGCGGAGTTTTTGTTCCCGGCCATGTTTCCGCTTAAAAAATCTTCCACTACCGGCAAACGCATGGGCCGGATTTCCGGTTGCGGGCGGCACGCTAGCAGGGCCTGAGTATAAGGATTTTGCGGCGATTGCAATATCTGCTGACTATCCCCAGCTTCACGGACTTCGCCGTCTTGCATCACCACGATGCGGTGGCTGATATCTGAAACCAATGCGAGGTCATGCGTAATAAACAAAACGGACATCTGATGCCTTGCTTGCAACTCAGCAATGAGGTCCAGTATTTGTTTTTGTATCGTAACGTCCAGCGCCGTGGTCGGCTCATCGGCTATTAATAATTTTGGTTGGCAAGCAATCGCCATAGCGATCATAACGCGCTGCTGTTGGCCCCCGGATAACTCAAAAGGGTAGGCATTAACGCGGCGGGCCGGCTCTGGAATGCCGACCTCATCAAATAGTTCAATGGCACGAGCCAACGCTTGCCGCCCACTTAAACCCATATGCAAGCGCAGCACTTCCGCTACTTGCTCACCCACCGTAAAAACCGGGTTCAGCGACGTCATGGGCTCCTGAAAAATCATGGAAATTTCTTTGCCACGCAAACGGCGTAATGCCTCTGCAGGCAACGCTAATAGATTTTGATCGCGGTAGCGTATTTCTGACGCAGGCGTGACGATAGCATTTTCAGCGGGCAACAGGCCCATAATGGCAAGCGCGGTAACGGATTTACCGCTACCCGACTCCCCCACTAAGGCGACGGTGCTGTTGATCGGTATATCGAAACTAATATTGCGTACGGCAGTAGCTTCGCCGCGCTGACCGGTGCGGAAAGCTACACTGAGATGACGAATGCTAAGTAACGTTTCGCTTGTCATGCTGCTCTAGCGCTGATATATAGTTTAGGGTCCAAGGCGTCCCGCAACGCGTCGGTAAGCAAGCTAAAGGCCGTGACCACCAGTGCCATCATCGCGCCCGCTGCGGTGAGCTGCCACCACTTGCCAATCACCAGTTCATTTTGTGCTTCAGCCAACATCGTGCCCCAAGACACCATGTCTACGCCTACACCAAAACCCAGAAAGCTTAATATCACTTCGGCTTTTATAAATTGCACGACGTGTTGGGATAACTGAATTAAAATCACATGACTAATATTGGGCAAGATATGCACAAACATACGACGAACGTGGGAGGCGCCTATCGCTTCCGCGGCACGCACGTAATCCCGAGCCGCATGCTTTAGATATTCGGCACGCACCAGACGATAAATTCCGGTCCACCCGGTGATCCCCAATATCATAATCACCGTAAACAAACCTTTACCCAATACCGCAGCAAAGGCAAGAATCAGCAGAATATAGGGGATAGAAGTAAAGACGTTATAAAACCATTCCAGAAAATCATTAATCCATCCTCCAAAATAGCCCGCCAACGCACCGAAAATTGTGCCCAGCAAGACGGCCAGCAGTGCCGCTACAAAACCTACAAAAATTGAAGCTTCGCCGCCTTTAATTGTCTTTGCGACGATGTCTCGCCCCCACTTATCGCCACCAAAGCTCAAGGTTTCTGCCTTAACGGGGCTGGACGATTGTATCGCTTTGGTGCGCAGCTCCAGCTGCTCATAGATGTCGGCTAAAGGATCAACGGCCCGTAAGTCTGCCGCCGGCGGGGGTGGGTCGATGTTTTTGTCTTGCGTTACGGAAGCAGCTTCTAGATTAATCTGCTTGCCTAAGAAAGTTGGGCTGGCATAAGAAACACCAACTTCGTCATTCCAGTTCGCCGCGACGATGCCCAGCCATGATGCCGTAATCATCAGCATAAAAGCTAATACAATGGCGAGGCAGGTCACGCCCAGAGGGTCGCGCAACAAACGCCGCCACGCCAGCCGCCATAATCCTGGCGACGCCGCAAAAGGTGCTGGGGCGCTTACTTCCATGGAAACAACTTATTTAAATTGCACACGCGGATCTGCCCACTTGTAAAAAAGGTCTGTGACAAGGTTAATAAACATGGTGGCTATCGCCAGATAAATGGTGATAGCTTTAATAACAGGGAAATCGCTACGCTCCACGGCGTTGATGACTTCACGCCCCAAACCCGGAATCGAGAAGAATTTCTCGAGTAGAAACGACCCTATCATCAAGCTTGGCAGATACAGCGCGATATTCGTAAGAATCGGGATAAGTGCGTTGCGAAAAACGTGCTTAAACATGACGACACGCTCGGTTAAACCTTTAGCTCGGGCGGTGCGCACATAGTCTTGGTTCATTTCATCAAGAAAAAAGGACCGGTATAGGCGGGTGGTGGGCGCTAAGCCGACCAACACCGCAAGAATAATCGGCAAGACGGCGTAAGTACTGAGATTGGTCCAAAAATTTTCGCTCCATCCCTGCACCGGAAACCAGCCCAATTTAAAACCTAACCAATACTGGCCGACGATGATGTAGACCAAGAAACTCACTGACATGGCAACCGTGGTTATAAGCATAATCATGCGATCAGTTAAGGATCCGCGTACATAGGCCACCCCCATGGCAAACACGATGCCCAATAAGGTCTCTAAAAGAAGTACCGGAACCATGATGGTGAGGCTGGGGCCAATGCGTGTTACAAAAATATGCGAAACATCTTCTTGAGTGCTCCAACTGCGGCCAAAGTCAGCGGTAAAAACCTGCTTTACAAAGATTAACAGTTGCTGCCAAATCGGTAGGTCTACGCCCAACTGCTTACGGATATTTTCAATCTGGGCTGCGTCAGAAATTTTGCCAGCTAATACCTGAGCGGGATCGCCGCCCACCCAATTGAATAGGAAAAAGACGAGCAAAATGACGCCCAATAGCGTTGGGATCATTTGCCATAAGCGGCGTAGAAAATAGTTAGCCATAGTGCCGCGCCATATTCATTATCGTTGTCCGCTAATTTCCGCAAAAAAGGCGCGGTTGTCTGGCGCCCGACCCAAAAACTGACGCACTAAGTCCTTGGCCGGTACCTGTCCGCCATTCGCCAAAATCGTGTTCCGAAAACGGCGGCCGACATTTGGGTTCATGAGATTGTCACCAAACTTGGAAAGCATATCGAGTGCGATCACTTCCGACCACATGTAGCCATAGTAACCCGCAGCATAGCCACCCATGATATGCGTAAAGGATCCCGGAAAAGCAGTCCCTTCGACGTACCCTAGGGGTGTCTCGATTTCCATTTTCTTCCAAGTTTGCATTGCGTCTTGGGGGTCGCTGCCGGTCATGGCTAAATCAAAACTGGCATACAAATGTTGGCGCGCATACTGCATGCCCTTGCCATATTTGCGCGCCGCGTCAAGGCGTTTTATTAGGGCTTCGTCAAGCGCCGGACAAGCAGGACAGACCGTTTGCAACAGCTCTAAAGATTCGGCCTTGCGCCCCCATTCTTCGAACATTTGCGACGGCGCCTCAACAAAATCTCGGACGACATTCGTCCCGGCGTGGGGATTAAAGTCGGTCGTAGACAGCACCCCGTGCAGTACATGGCCAAATTCATGCAGCAAGGTTTCCAACTCGTCATGCGTTAAACCTTCGCGATTGAAATTGGTGACCAATACGCTAATGGGCGTGCGCCGCGCCAGCCGGCTCACGCCCCGCACGCCAAATGCCGCAGCGTGGCGATACTTGCCTTCGCGCGGAAAAAGATCCAAATAAATACCCCCTAAGAATTTATTTGAAGCGGCATCGAATACATCAAAATAACGCACATCATCATGCCATACTGACACTGTCGCCGCTTTAAAAACTATTCCGTACAAGCGCGCGCTGAGGAGCATGGCATAATCCAAGCTAGCTTGGGTGGGGAAATATTTGCGCAATGCCTCCTGGTCTATGTCGTAACGAGCCTTACGCAACTTCTCTTGATAAAACGCAATATCCCACCGGGAAATCACGGTGTCGCTTAGTGGCTTGTCCAGAAATTGTGCTTTAAACGCGCGTAATTCTTCCACCTCGCGGATCTCTGCTTCACGCACAGTGTTTTTCACTTCCCGCAAAAACCGCTCGACAGTCTGCGGCTTTTCTACCATTTTGCGGCGGGTAATGAACGCGGCATAGCTGGGCAAGCCGTGCAGGGTAGCGATTTCCTTGCGCAACTGCATGACTTCGGTCATCAACTCTAAGTTGCGGGGCGTACCGCGGCTATTAAAGGCGAGGTAGTAGCGTTTACGTGCGGCTTCATTTTCAGCGTTACTCATAAAAGGCACATAGTCGGGGTAATCAAAACTCAATAGATAATTCCCTTCGCTATCACGTTTTGCTTTGTTCAAGTACGCCTGTGGCAAACCTTGCATCTCCTCGGGATTAAAGGTAAGGACGGTTTTATTATCTCTGACGTTGCGATCGAATTCCTGGCGCAGCGCTTCCTCTTTTTGCAACAATACTTTTATGCGCGCGCGTTTATCTGAGCCCAGGGCAACACCTGTATCTTCAAAACCCTCGCGTAAATCCTTTTGCAACATTTTTTCCGGCCCGGTGCGCGGGGCGACGCGCTTTATACGCTGATAAATCTTTTCGTTTTGATATAAATCTGTATTAAATTCGTTGTACTTCAATAAGCATGCATCCGCGGCATCCCGCGCTGCCTTATCGGTGTGCACACTCGCAAATAGATAAACTGGGCCAATGACATCTTCCAAGTCCATTTGCAAGCGATTCCAACCCAGCAAAATAGCTTTAGCATCGCGCGAAGACAAAGTGGCGAGCGTCCTGGTTTCCGTTTTCGCCTTTTGTAGTGCGCCTTGACACGCCTCGGTGATTTCGGCGGCGGTGTACAAAGGCAATGCGGTGCGAGCGCTAGCATGACCTATGCCAAAAAACACCAGCACAAAAATTAACCAGTTCTGCTTTATAAAGCTAACAGCGTTCAATGAGTTTCCTTCGATTTATTTTCTCGCGCGCAGGGATAAGTCAAGATCAATATACTTCCATTGGGCGTGTAAAATTGGGTGGGGCTTATAACCCACTACCCAGGAATGAGTGAGATTGCTGCCCAAGCGGTGCACCCCCAATTTCCAGGGCGAATAGACGAGCATGAGCTTAGTGAGTTCCGTATACAGGCGATTGCGCTCAGGAGAATCAGGTAGCCGTGTGGCTGCTTCGTACAATCGGTCGAACGCCGGGAGTTTAAATCGCGCGTCATTAGCCTGCCCCGCATTCGGACCATACAAGAGCTGCAAAAAATTATCGGCGTCGGGGTAGTCGGCATGCCAGGCCGAGCCTTTTATTTGCAATTTACCTAGCTTGGAGAGCTTCAGCAAATCTGGCCATTTGGCTTTTTTAAAGGTCATGCGTAGCCCCACCGCCTCCATGGATTTAGTCCACAACTCATCGAACTGCCGATCAGCCAGCGTCGTAGACGAGCCATATTCCAAGGTTAAGGGTTTACCGTTAGGCAGTTCTCGGTAGCCGTCGCCATCACGATCAATGGAACCAAACAAATCCAACAACGCTTTGGCCTTAGCCGGGTTATACTCAGCAAAGGGGCTCCTAAATTCGGCGTTATATCCAGCGATGCCCGGCGCAATAGGCGCCTGTGCGGGTATGGCCTGGTTCTTACGCAGAATGCGAATTTCTGCGTCTCTGTTATACGCATAGGAAATTGCGCGCCGTAGTGCAATCTTGTCGCGGGTGTAGCCACCCACGACGGGGTCTTCCATATTGAAATAGGTGTAGGTCAAATCCGGCTCAGCTAGGCGAGTTAAAACTATGCCCTGTTTGACCAGAACGGGCGCCAGCCTGCCACCGGGCATCGCCAGGTTAGCAAATTCGTTAGGCAGTCGTTCTAGAACATCATGCTCCTTGTTAAGAAAAGCCAGCCAACGTGGCTGCGCTTCTTCAACAATATAAATTTCCACGCGGCCGATGATAGGTAAACGCTTGCCATTATTTCTGGCAACAATCGCCCGGTCCAGGGGGTCGTCGCCCTCAACAGAATTGAAATACACTTCGCGATAGTCCGGGTTGGCCTCCAGCACCATCTTGCTACCGCGTACCCAATGCTTTAGAACAAAAGCGCCCGTTCCGACCAAGTGACTACCAATATCGTCGCCGTAAAATTCGACGACTTCGCGCGCCAACGCCCCCAAGGTGGGCATGGCGAAAATATAAAGCAAGTTATAATCCGGGCGATTGAGCTCAATACGCAAAGTGTAGCGATCGACAACTTTTAGGCCGGCAATCGGAGCGTCGTAGTCGAAACGAGCGCCCGCCGTTTTAGCTTTTTGCATGAGGGCATCCGCCCCAACGATTTTTCCTTCCAATAAAAACAGCCAAGGTGATTTAAGTTTAGGATCAAAAAGCCGACGTATGCTATACGCGTAGTCTTGCGCCGTTAACTCCCGCCGCTGGCCTTTAAAAGCCGCATCGGCCGTGAAATAGATACCGGGTTTAATATGAAATACATAGGTTTTGCCGCGATCGCTTACCTCGGGCATGGCGCTTAAGGTGTTGGGGATTAACTTAGCCGGACGGGCCAAGTAATCGTAGGTGAGCATGGAATCCAGCACGCCTTCCAAAATCGTGTTGGAATACAGATCTGAAACGACAACAGGATCAAAACCCGTCTCCGCCACCGGCAGCGCGTAGCGTAAGGTTTTGCTCATATCCGCTGCCAACGCTGCACTGTTCGCGCACCACAACAGCAAAGCTAACCATAGCGGCTTAATCAACGACATAAGGTTTTGCGCTTCATAGCAAAAAGTAGATTTAGGTTATCATATTAGCGGTGATCAACCGCTGCATTCCAAATATTTAAGGACTTTACTATGGCTTTTCTTGCGAACAAAAAAATTCTGATCGCTGGCCTGGTTAGCAATCGCTCCATTGCCTATGGAATCGCGACCGCTATGCGCCGCGAAGGCGCAGAACTGGCCTTTACCTATCAAAGTGAAAAGCTTAAAGACCGCGTATACAAGCTAGCCCAGGATTTTCAATCGCAAGCTATATTTCCGTGCGATGTTGCAAGTGACCATGAGATCGACAAAATGTTCGAAGGCCTAAAACAAGCTTGGCCCCATTTAGATGGCATCGTACATTCTATCGCCTACGCCCCGCAAGCGGCTTTGGAGGGCGATTACTTGCGATCGGTGACGCGAGATTTTTTTCACACCGCGCACGATATTAGCTCCTACAGCTTTGCAGCGCTGGCTAAAGCGGCCTTGCCGATGCTAGCGGGTCGAAATGCGGCCTTGCTTACTTTGAGTTATTTAGGAGCGGAACGCACGTTGCCCAATTATAATGTAATGGGTGTAGCCAAGGCCAGTCTGGAAGCCAATGTACGCTATATGGCGCAAAGTTTAGGGGCAACAGGCATCAGGGTAAACGGGATATCCGCGGGACCTATAAAAACCCTAGCCGCTGCGGGCATATCCGACTTTGGCAAAATCTTACACTATGTCGGCAGAAACGCGCCTTTACAGCGTAACGTGACGTTGGAGGAGGTAGGAAATGCGGCTGCTTTTTTATGCAGTGATCTGGCGAGCGGAATAACCGGGGAAATCGTTCACGTGGATGCGGGGTTCAATATCACCGCCGTACCTGTAGATTTTGCGTAAGCCCGGCTTAAACTGTGACTAATGGTTTTGTGTTACTGTTCGGTCTTCTCTAGATTTTCTTTTACTATTTCGAGCTTAGCCTGTTGCTTTAAACTTTCTAAGTAAGCATCGAACTGGGCGCGCGCCAGCATGCTCCGGGCCCGTTCTTGATAGGCTTTGGTTTTGCCTGCGGCTTTAACATCCGGCGGAATTATCTTGCTTAATTTAACAATGGTGTATCCACCATCCTGGCTATCTACCCCAGCGTAAGCGGGAAAGGTAGCAGCTTTAATCTGAAATGCGCTTTTTACCACGTTGTCAGTTAGGCCCATAGTTTGCGCGCGACTTATAAGCTGCGGTTTGCCCCAAGCAAGCTTAGCTGATGCGCCCTTGGTCAAGTCCGCCAAGGCTTTTTTCCCTTGCTCTTTAGCAAGGCGGGCGGCAGCTTCCAGCTGCAGTCGCCGCTCAATTTCAGCCGCGACTTCTTGGTAACTGCGTTGCCTCGCCGGCTTGTAATCGACAACGCGCGCCGACACAAGCGTGCCGGGCTGTACCTCGATCGCCTCGGTATTACGCTTTTCTTTCAAAGCCTCGGCGGAAAAAAGTGCGGCGATGAGTTTAGGATGATTTAATAGCGCTAACTCGCCGCCTTTTCGACTAATCCATGGCCCGCTATGTAACTCGAGAGAAAGCGCTTCCGCCACTCCTTTAAGGCTGTCTGATTGCTCATAAACCATGTTACCAAAGGGCTCGGCCAACTCATTAAAGCGTTTGCGAGCGCTAGCCTGTTTAAGCTGAGCTTCGATTTCGGGTTTTACATCGGCTAATGGACGTTCCTGTATCGGCTTAATCGCTTCTAGTTTGATAATGTGAAAGCCAAATTCCGTCGTAATGGGCCCCTTAATTTCCCCCACCTTCATGCTAAACAACGCTTGCTCAAAAGGGGGCACAAGCGCACCCCTGGGGACGTAGCCTAAGTCTCCCCCTTGCGGCGCTGAACCGGAATCTTGTGAGTGTTGCTTGGCGAGCTGAGCAAACTGGGTCGGGTTGGCTTTAGCTTCTTTATATAAGCCCTCGGCTTGCGCTAAGGCCTTACTTTTTTCTGTGGCGCTGGCATTAGCATTGACGGCAATCAAAATATGTCGCGCTTGGCGCTCCTCTGCAGTTTGATATTTAGCCTTATTGTCTTGGTAAGCCTTTAGAATGTCTGCCTCGCTAATGGTGGTCCGACGCATTAATTCGTCCACCGATACGACCAAATACTCCACTTTTACTTGTTCAGGGAGGGCAAATTGTTGCCGATTTTTCTCGTAGTAGGCTTGGGCGGACGCGGGGCTAACTGTAGCCTGCGCTAAAAATTGTTGGGGCGTAAAAGTGGCGACGCTGATTTCGCGTTGTTGTTCGCTAAGACTAATAATTTCGGTAAGCGTCGTTTGCGGTAACAGCGCTGTTTGAGTAATGCTGTTTTCCAGTTGCTGCACAGAAAGATCCAATTTCAAATTGGATTCAAAGGTCGCGGGCGTCATCTTTTGACGCCGCAGCAGCGCTTCATAGCGGGCTCCGGAAAATTGCCCTTGCTCTTGAAACTCTGGTATCGCGGCAATTCTTGCTGCCAAGTCTTGGTCACTCACGACGTAGCGGCCACGTATTACCTCTTGGGTCAACAACTTACGATTAATCAATTCGTCCAGTATGGATTTGCGCGCGTTACTTGATTCTAAAATAGCGGGATCGTATCTTTCGCCCAACATGTTGCGCAAGCGATCTCTTTGTTGATTAAGTGCCTCCTCGAACTCTTGTTGGCTTATTTTCTCGTCATTTAACATTGCGACGTAACGCGCTTTGCCCTGGGACTGAACATAATCGCCTACACCCACAAACACAAAGGATAAAATAATGAGGGTGAGTATTGAGCCCATTATTATTTTGGCGGGTAGGCTCTGTTGCCCTTCGCGTAAAAATTCGAACATAGTTACATGGGGTTCTGTAAGGGGTTTAGCGGGCCAGATAAAACACCTCGAGTACTTTTTTCGCGCACACGCTTTGCGCGAATCAAGGTGCTATTTGCAAAAGAATCTGGAATAAAGAAGCTCCTGGTATTAGCTTGGGATAACCCTATCGAGGTATGCATCGAACGTGTTCTTGTTTACTAAGCACTTTTTGTATTAGTTGTGGCGGAGTGGACGGGACTCGAACCCGCGACCCCCGGCGTGACAGGCCGGTATT
>CAYYOS010000091.1:0-10213 GCA_964473355.1 uncultured Burkholderiales bacterium
CACGCGCGACGTTTGGCGTGTATAAAAATGCTAACGAATTTATTTATATGCGGGAGCTGTATTAGGTTTATTTGGGCGGCGCAAATAAAAGCAGAAGCCTAAAGACCCCGCAGCCTCATGTCCTACCTAATTTAACTCCGCCAGCCCGGCATCATAGTCGATAGTGTTTTCCGAAATAGGCATACCATCTTCAGCAATAAAACTTTTCCCAGAAACGCGCAAAACGCGATGCGCTTTTTTCGGAAATTCTTTTAACATCCAAAAAATTTCTGAAGGGTGTACGGGCTTACCGTTACGTGTTAGGTGGCGCAGGTATAAGTTTTCTTTCTCTACTTTAATTAGCAAGGGCAACGGAAGACCTAGGGGCTCAATAGATTGATGCATGACCCATTCGATAGGCGTGGGTCTCGATCCTAACTGTTGACGAATATCAAAACGAAAGTGTCCGGCGCCACCCGGTTCTTTAAGTAATTCGGAAACCCAGCCCAAGGTAACGCCGGCATGCACAATCACCGTCCGCCCCGCAAAGCGGGCAAGAAAACGCTCCCGCAATTCCGCCGGGTTGGGTTTAAATAGCGCTATAATTCGCTTCAACTGAAATTTTATATTGACTTTGCCATTTACACAGAACAACCGTCATTCCCGCGAAAGCGGGAATCTAGAAAAACTATTTTAAATTCCTGGATTCCCGCTTGCGCGGGAATGACCAGCTATCGAGATTTTATCGCATCCTTAAAAAAATTGATTGCGCTAAGCCACGTGTTACCCTTAAAGAAGATTTGATGTCAAATTTTGTTCTAACCTTATCGCGATAACCCATGCAATCAGCAACGCTGGATTTTGTCACGCCCCGGGTAGCTCATTTTCCCGCTCCACTAACGTTAAAAAGTGGTGCCGTCATGAATGGCTATGAGTTGGTGTATGAAACCTATGGCGTATTGAATTCGGCCAAATCTAACGCGATATTGATTTGTCATGCATTATCCGGTAATCATCACGTGGCTGGCAAGCACGCAGCCGAAGACAAAAAACCTGGGTGGTGGGATAACATGGTCGGCCCTAACAAACCCATCGACACCAATCGATTTTTTGTTATTGGCTTAAACAACCTGGGCGGCTGCCACGGGTCCACCGGCCCAAAAAGCGTGAACCCTAAAACGGGAAAACCGTATGGCGCGAGCTTCCCCTTGGTCACCGTGCAAGATTGGGTAGAGACCCAGGCTCGGCTTGCCGATCAATTGGAGATTAGAACCTTTGCTGCCGTGGTTGGTGGTAGCTTGGGTGGAATGCAAGTCTTGCAGTGGGCAATTACTTATCCGCAACGCATAAAGCATGCCGTGGTGATCGCCGCCGCACCTAAACTCACCGCCCAGAATATTGCGTTTAACGATGTTGCGCGTCAGGCCATCATTGGCGATCCGGACTTTCACGGCGGCGATTACTATTCTCATAACGTCACACCCAAACGTGGCTTGCGCTTAGCTAGGATGCTGGGTCACATTACCTATTTGTCCGATGATGTCATGGGTGAAAAATTTGGCCGCATTTTGCGTTCCGGAACCATTAATTTTGGTTACGACGTCGAATTTGAAATTGAATCCTACCTGCGCTATCAAGGTGATAAATTTGCGGAAAGCTTTGACGCGAATACCTACCTTATCATGACCAAGGCATTGGATTATTTTGACCCGGCACACCATGTGGAGGGGAAACTAAACGTCGCCCTAGCCCCTGCCAAGGCGCAATTCCTCGTGATTTCGTTCACCAGTGATTGGCGATTTGCACCGCAGCGCTCTAGGGAAATTCTAAAAGCGTTATTAGACAATAAATTAAAAGCAAGCTACGCGGAAATTAAAGCCGCGCACGGTCATGATGCTTTTTTAATGGACGACGACTATTACCACAATATAGTGCGTGCATATATGAATAATGTTGCCGACGAGTTAGCGCTATGACACCACGCGCTGATTTTGCGACCATTGCGCAATGGATTAAGCCTTCCGCCCGGGTACTGGATTTGGGATGCGGTGACGGCGCGTTGCTAAAATTCCTAAAAGAAAGCCGAAATGTAGAGGGCTATGGCGTGGAAATTTTGGACGCCAATATTTATGCATGCATTACTAATAAGGTTGACGTAATTCAGTTGGATTTAGAAGCCGGGTTATCTGGTTTTGAGTCCGACTCATTCGACTATGTGATCTTGTCGCAAACACTACAAGCGGTGCGCAATACCGAACGTATTGTTAAAGAGATGCTGCGCGTCGGCAACGCCGGCATTGTAACTTTTCCTAATTTTGGATATTGGTACCATCGTTGGCAAATATTTTGGGGGCATATGCCGGTATCCCGCAATCTGCCATATCAGTGGTACGACACGCCGAATATTCACTTATGCACGATTAAGGATTTTGAGGAATTTTGCGCAAACCACAATATTGGTATCGAAGAACGCGTGGTAATGCGAAATGGCCATGACGTACACCTGCTACCGAATTTGTTGGGTAGTCTGGCGGTTTATCGGTTTCAACAGAAGTCCGGATAGGCCCCAATCCTAAATGGTTCGGCTCCCCGTATCTAAGGCCGCCCCATACACAGGGTCAAGGCTTCATCCCATTCCAGCGAGGTCAACCCAAAAGTTCGATTCAATTTTGCGTTGTTGAGCAGCGAGTATCGCGGTCTTGCCGCGGGGGTAGGATATTCTTCCGTTTTAATGGGCGTCAATTGCAAGCCGGTTGCAGGCGGTAATAAATTGGCGCCGCTCAATATGGCGGAAGCAAAACCATACCAACTCGTTTTGCCTGCAGCACTTAAATGGTAGAGACCACTTACAGCGGATATATCCGGTAAACTTTTAGCCAATATAAGCGCGGTCACCTCGGCTATTATTCGGCTCCACGTCGGTGCACCAATTTGATCATCGACAATCTTTAGCTGCGGGCGCTCTTTAGCTAAGCGTAACATTGTCAGTAAAAAATTTTTGCCGCGCAGACCGTATACCCAGCTGGTGCGCAATATTAAGTAAGGTGTATCACCCGCCGCCAAAGCACGCTCGCCTTCCAGTTTTGTTTTTCCATAGACGTTTAAGGGTGCGGGTGTCGCAGATTCGTCATAGGGTGTTGTTGCGCTGCCATCAAAAACATAGTCAGTTGAATAATGCACGATAGCCGCGTTAATTTTTTTTGCTTCCTCCGCCATAATCCCCGGCGCAATGCCATTAATGGCCATCGCTCGGTCGGGTTCTGACTCCGCTTGGTCAACAGCCGTATATGCGGCGGCGTTAACAATTAAATTAGGTTTTATTTCACGTATACCGGCCCGTATGGAATCCGGTCTGGCCAAATCCAGGCCGATGCTATCCATACCGACAACTTTGCCCAGACAAGGCAAAGTGCGTGCTAATTCCCAGCCCACTTGGCCACTTTTTCCAATCAAAAGGATACGGCGCTCGGCCATTTTTATGGGAAAACTTCGGCGTCCGCTAAGCGGGCCGCGTTTTTATCTTTGGCTGACAGTTTAGCCTCACCGATGATGGGCCATACAACGCCGACTGTGGGATCATTCCATAAAATGGAGCGCTCAAACTGGGGCGCATAATAATCTGTGGTTTTGTATAAAAACTCGGCCGACTCCGATAGCACCAAGAAGCCGTGCGCAAATCCCGGCGGCACCCAAGCCATTAATTTATTTTCGGCGCTGAGCTTAAAGCCTACCCATTTACCAAAATTCGGAGAGGATTTGCGAATGTCCACCGCCACATCGAATACTTCGCCGGCGATAACCCTGACCAATTTTCCTTGAGGTTGTTGAATTTGATAATGCAGGCCGCGCAGTACATTTTTTTCCGAGCGCGAATGATTGTCTTGAACAAACGTTGCCACCACACCCGTGGCGTCGGAAAAACGTTGTTGATTAAAGCTTTCGTAAAAAAATCCTCGGTCGTCGCCAAACACCTTGGGTTCTAATATTAAAACTTCTGGTAAACCGGTAGAGATTACATTCATTAGAATATTTGCTCTTCGAGTAAGCTTAAAAGATAACGTCCGTAGCCGTTTTTAGATAGCGGCGTGGCAAGTTTCGATAAGTCCTCGCGGCTGATGTAACCCATGCGAAACGCAATTTCTTCGGGGCAGGCAATTTTTAAACCTTGTCTACGCTCTATCGTTTCAATAAAATGCGCCGCTTCTAGTAAGGATTCATGAGTCCCGGTATCCAACCACGCCATGCCACGACCTAACACCACCACATCGAGCTTGGCTTCACTCATATAAAACTTGTTGACGTCGGTGATTTCCAATTCTCCGCGCGCCGAAGGCTTCAGATTCGCTGCGATGTCGTAAACTTGTTCGTCGTAAAAATATAAACCGGTCACGGCGTAGCGTGATTTTGGCGCTAAGGGTTTTTCTTCCAAGCTTACCGCTCGGCCGGCTTTATCAAATTCCACCACGCCGTATCTTTCTGGATCAGTGACGGGATAGGCGAAAACGGTGGCGCCTTGTGTTTTCTTAGTCGCGTGTTGTAACTGCTCGGACAGCTCATGCCCGTAAAAAATATTGTCACCCAAAATGAGTGCGCACGGGCTCTGCTGAATAAAATCGCGCCCTATTATAAATGCTTGCGCGATGCCTCCGGGTTTTGCTTGCACGGCATAGGAAATACTTATCCCCCATTGGCTGCCATCACCCAGTAACTGTTCAAAACGCGGAGTATCTTGCGGGGTAGAAATCAGCAAAAACTCTCGTATCCCGGCTAGCATCAGCGTACTCAGCGGGTAGTACACCATGGGCTTGTCGTAAATCGGCAGCAGCTGTTTGGAGATCGTTTGGGTAACGGGGTACAGTCTCGTGCCCGAGCCCCCCGCCAGAATTAAACCCTTCATGGGATTTTGCGCCTTTGATAATTGGTTTCAATCCAGTTCTGATAGACGCCGCTGGTAATATTGTTGACCCAGTCTTGATGGCTAAGATACCACGCTACGGTTTTCTCTATGCCGCTGGCAAAGCTCTCCTGCGGCGCCCAACCTAACTCGTTTTTAATTTTGCTGGCGTCGATGGCATAGCGCCTATCGTGTCCCGGTCGATCGGCCACAAAGGTAATGAGATCGGCGTAGGAACCCGTGGAGCGTGGTTTCGTCACGTCTAATACTTTGCAAATGTAATTGACGATAGCGAGATTCGTTTGCTCCGCGTCACCGCCCACATTATAGGTTTCGCCAACTCTCCCCTGCGCCAGCACCACGCGTATGGCGCGACAGTGATCCCGCACCTCCAACCAATCTCGGATGTTCAATCCATCGCCATAAATCGGCAGGGGCTTATTGGCGAGGGCATTTGAAATCACCAAAGGGATAAGTTTTTCCGGAAACTGATACGGCCCGTAATTATTAGAACAATTAGTGGTTAATACCGGCAAGCCATAGGTGTGGTGATAGGCGCGTACCAAATGGTCGGAGGCCGCCTTCGAAGCCGAATAAGGACTATTCGGTGAATACGGGTGCGACTCAGTAAAAGGGGGGCTGGTAAGATCTAAGCTACCGTAAACTTCATCAGTAGAAACGTGTAAGAAGCGGAACTGAGTTTGCGCTTCTGGCGTTAACCCCTGCCAATAGGCGCGAACTTCTTCCAATAAATGAAAGGTTCCGACTACGTTGGTTTGGATAAAATCCTCGGGGCCATGGATGGAACGATCCACATGACTTTCCGCGGCAAAATTTATAATGGCACGCGGCTGATGGGTTTTTAGCAGACTGGCAACGAGCTTGCGATCACCGATATCACCACGAATAAATATATGACTAGGATTATCGGCAAGCGCCTGCAAATTGGCGAGGTTGCCGGCATAGGTAAGTTTGTCGAGATTGACGAGCGCATCTTGCTCATGCGCAATCCAATCCAAGACAAAGTTGGAGCCGATAAAACCCGCGCCCCCCGTAACCAAAATCATGATGTTGTGTCCTCGTTTTTATAATAGCGTTGGTACCAGTCGACAAACTTAGATATCCCGAATGCTAACGGTGTTTTCGGCGCAAACCCTACCGCTGCTTTTAAGTCGTCAATATTTGCGTAAGTTGCATGGACGTCGCCGGGTTGCATAGGCAGCAAATTTAATTTTGCCTTTTTGCCCAAAGCATTTTCAATTAGCCCAATGAAATCCATTAGGGCCACCGGTTCATTGTTGCCGATATTATAAATGCGATAGGGGGCAAAGCTACTAGCCGGGTCCGGAATATTTTTACCGAATGCCTCATCGGGCGCGGCGGGCATCGCTAAAATGCGCACCACGCCTTCGACAATATCATCAATGTAGGTAAAGTCACGCTGCATGTCGCCAAAATTAAATACGTCCAGCGGCAAACCCTGGCTGATGGCGCGCGCAAAAAGCGTAGGTGACATATCCGGCCGCCCCCACGGGCCATACACCGTAAAAAACCGTAAGCCCGTCGTCGGCAACTCATAGAGGTGGCTATACGTGTGCGCCATGAGTTCATTTGCTTTTTTGGTTGCGGCGTACAAGCTCACTGGGTGATCAACATTATCGTGCACAGTAAAGGGCATGCGCGTGTTTGCGCCGTAGACACTGGAGGAGCTGGCGTAAACGAGGTGGGCGATTTGGTGATGGCGGCAGCCCTCTAAAATATTCGTGAAGGCTACGAGGTTGCTGCTAATATACGCATGCGGGTTGATTAACGAATAACGCACGCCGGGCTGCGCGGCGAGGTGCACTACGCTAATAATACCTTCCCGGGCAAACATGGCCTGCACGCCGGGGGTATCAGCCAGGTCAAGTTTTATAAACTTAAAATTATTTAAGCCACTAAGTTCTTTTAGCCGGCTTTCCTTCAGACTGACAGCATAATAGTCATTTAAATTATCGATGCCAACAACCTCGTGACCGTCAGCCAACAATCGATGCGCCACGTGCATGCCGATAAAACCGGCGACGCCGGTTACCAATATTTTCACTTCTTGCTCCCTATTTGGTGCGCCATTACCTTGGCATATTTACAAAAGCTATTGAAGCAGCCAACAATGATATGCACAAAACCCGCTACGCCATCTAAAAACCCTAATCGCAGCACATAAAATTTAATGAATCGGGCGATGGGACTAAACACTAAATGACCCCAATGCACCTTGCGGCCAGCTTGAAATAAGAGCTCGGCTTGCAAGGTAGTGTAGCGATTTTGTTTTTCCACATAAGACGCTAAGCCTTGTTCGGATAGATGCAGCAAGTCGTTTTTCAGGCGGCCGATCTTACCTTGTGGGCAATGTACCTTTTCATGGACCGCCTCATTGCTCCAGCTGGCGTAGCGACGATTAAATAATCGTAAGTTCCAGTCTGGGTAGCCTTCCCCGTGCCTCAGCCAACGACCGAGAAAGTAATTGCGACGCGGCAACTCGAAAGCGAAATATTTCGGCTGAATCATAGTTGTCTGTATCTCTTGAGCGAGTGATGGGCTCAAGTATTCGTCTGCGTCTAAACACAACACCCAATCGTAGCTCGCTTGCGCCACCGCATATTGTTTTTGTCTGCCATAGCCTAACCAGGATTGATGGCGAACTGTTGCCCCCAACTGTAAAGCGATTTCCGGCGTGCCATCGCGACTGCCGCTATCTATCACTAAGATTTCTTCGGCAAAGCTTGCCGATTGAATGCATTGGGTAATGTTCTCGGCCTCGTTACACACAACGATAACCAACGACAACGCCGGGCGCCCAGATTCATTTTCTACATCACTCAATGCGCATTCCTATATCTAAACTGTCTTGATGCCTCATGCCGCCACCATTTTAGCTTGACTTACTACTGGGGCATACCTTAAGTTCGTAGGCGTTGTTATTTATAGGCGCTCACATACTTCAGCATGCTCTCTGTATTACTCGTAAAAATGTCTTCCATGGGTGACGTAATTCATAATTTGCCGGTAGTTAACGACATCCGTGCCCAGTATCCCGATGTAAGGATTCACTGGGTGGTGGAAGAGGGCTTTGCCGCTATACCCTCCTGGCATAAGGGCGTAGCACGTGTGTTACCCATCGCACTGCGTCGCTGGAGAAAAAACCCCAGCGCGTTGTTGCAGGAGGGGCCGCCGTTTCGAACTCAGCTACGGGAAACTAACTACGATCTTATTATCGACACGCAAGGGCTTTTAAAAAGCGCACTGGTCGCAAGTCAAGCGCATGGGGTGAGGCACGGGTTTTCGCCGCGCAGCGCCCGCGAACCGCTGGCTGCACTATTCTATAAGCAGCGCCACGACGTGGCGCGCGCTCAACATGCCGTCACGCGCAACCGCCAACTCGCCGCATTGGCCTTAGGTTATGCGCTGCCTGCCACTGTCGACTTTGGCCTGGTCGCCTTGCCCTCGGTTGGTTTCACCCTACCGGAAAAACCCTACGCTGTGCTTTTGCACGCCACTAGCAATCCAAGTAAACAATGGCCGCAGGCGCTTTGGATAACCTTAGCGCAGGAATTGGCGGGCCGAGGCATACGTAGTGTATTGCCCGGCGGCAACGCAGCGGAGCTGGCGCGTAGCGCCGAAATTGCCCGAGCTGTGTCCACGGCGGTCTCCTTACCGCCTTTAAGCCTAAAAGAATTAGCTTGGCTGATCAGCAACGCACAAATTATCATCGGCGTGGATACCGGCTTAACCCATTTGGCAGCGGCGTTGAATAGACCGGTAATTGCTATATTCGGCGCCTCCGATCCGACTCGCACCGGCGTCTATCCGGCGCCTAACCGGGCCAACCTGGGCGCGGTGGGCAATTTTCCGTCTGTCAACGAAGTGCTTAGCCATATAAGCCGATTGCAATGACGCCACGTCTATTTTATAGCCTTGCACTGTATTTAATCCTACCTTTTGCGCTAGTACGATTACTGTTGCGAGCTCGTCAGCAGCGCGCGTATCTAAACCATTGGAGCGAACGCTTTGGGTACTACACTGCTCAAGCTACTTCTCCCGTCATCTGGTTACACGCTGTGTCCGTCGGCGAAGCCCGGGCCGCCCAGCCTTTGGTTTCAGCACTGCTGAGAACGTATCCAACGTATCAACTTTTGTTGACCTACATGACCCCAACCGGTCGACAAACGGGCATAGAGCTTTTTGGGGATTCGGTTCGCCATTCCTACTTGCCCTACGATTTGCCAGGCAGCACGCGGCGCTTCTTAAGGCATTTTCAGCCGAAGCTGGGAATTATGATGGAAACCGAGATTTGGCCAAATCTTATTGATTACTGCAAACAACGGTCTATTCCCCTTATTTTAGCGAACGCCCGGCTCTCCATAAAATCCCTGCAAAAATATCAACGCTACTTACCATTATTTCGCCCGGCACTGCGAGCGCTGAGTGCCATTGCCGCGCAGACTATCCACGACGCGAACCGGTTTAAGGCTCTGGGCGCCGAGGCTGTGGTAGTAACTGGCAACTTAAAATTTGATGTCACGCCACCTACCGCCAGCCTAGCGTTGGGCGATTCGTGGCGCGCCACTTGGTGCAGAGGTCGTCCAGTGTTTCTGGCGGCGAGCACGCGCGACGGCGAAGAGGCTTTAATCTTAGCAGCGTTGCGGGAAATCGATGTGCCCGAATTATTGACTATCCTTGTCCCGCGGCACCCGCAACGTTTTGCCCAAGTCGCCGCACTCTTAACATCGCAAGGCCTTGCTTTTCAGCGGCGTAGCTTAAACAGCGTCGCGGCCCCAGACATTAAGGTGATCCTAGGGGACAGCATGGGAGAAATGTTTGCCTACTTCGCCGCCTGTGATGTCGCGTTTATTGGCGGCAGTTTATTACCCTTTGGCGGCCAAAATTTAATTGAGGCCTGCGCGGTAGGCAAGGCTGTTTTACTCGGGCCGCACACCTACAATTTTTCGCAAGCCAGTGAAGATGCGATTGCTAGCGGCGCGGCGTTGCGCGTTCGGGATGAACTTGAATTAGCCCTGACCGTTTCAGCACTCTTGAAAAACCCCGCGCGCCTAAAAGACATGAGCGAAGCTGGGCTGAAATTTGCAGCCAAGCATCAAGGTGCTGCGGTTAGGTTAATGCAGTTGATAAAAACTTACCTCGATTAAATTAGGTTTTGCAGTGAAATTCGAGACAACCTTCCTTTAAGGAATTAGTGCCCGATCGAGTTTCGAGTTTCGAGTTTCGAGTTTCGGGAACCCTTCCCCCACCGCCGAGCAGCGCAACCAAGCCAGGAGTAGTCGGCGAGCATTGTTCGAA
>CAYYOS010000092.1:0-10110 GCA_964473355.1 uncultured Burkholderiales bacterium
TGTACCTTACGCGTCGTTAACGGTAAATGCCAAAACTGGCTACGTCAGTATTCCAAGTTAGAAGCGGATTGTTATGCTCTGAACATTGCCTGCCCAACCCAGCAAGTTTTGCGCGACGATATCGCCTTGATTGGCGCCAAGGAAAAAAATTGTGTCGTAAAAATTATCATCACGCGCGGCATAGGCGAGCGAGGATATGCCCCGCAAACCGAGGCGAGGCCCGCGCGTATCGTATTAAGCAGTCCCGCTCTTATTTACCCGGAGCATTATGTTAGCGCAGGGGTCGCCACGATTTTATGTGAGACCCGTTTAGCCACACAACCGCGATTAGCGGGTATCAAACACTTAAACCGTTTGGAAAACGTCTTAGCTCGCGCCGAGTGGGATGATCCGGGCATCGCCGAGGGTTTGCTCCTGGATAGCAATGGTAACCTCATCGAGGGCACACGCTGCAACATATTTATGCTGTGGGATAACGTGCTATATACCCCGGATTTAAGCCGCTGTGGGGTCGCGGGATTGGAGCGCGAGCGTATAATGGAATTGGCCCACGAGTTGGGCATAAAATTAACGGTACGGGCATTACCTTTGCATAATTTGATTCAAGCGGAAGAGGTGTTGCTCTGCAATAGTTTAATTGGTGTTTGGCAAGTCACCTCTTTTTTAAACAGGACCTGGCCCCTTGGAAAGTTTACACCGATGATCAGAGCGCTTTTAGCCGAACGTACGGTGGAGAGCTAAGCTTCACCCATGAGGGCTGCCTTAAAATTTTTAATTGGTGCGCTGAGCGCGCTGCTAGTTTTAGTCGTGTGGCTGATCTATTACGCCAACACGACCTTATCGTTGGCGCATTATCCTTTTGAATTTACACTACGCCAAGGCAGCAGCTTGCGCAGCGTAGCCAAGCAATTAGTGGATGCCGGCGTCCTCAAAGAAGGGATGAGCTTCGTCGCTATCGGGCGACTATTTGGTCGCGCCAATGATTTAAAAGCTGGTAGTTATATTTTAGATAAGCCGCTTACGCCGCTGGAATTACTGCAAACTATTACCGAAGGTAATGTCACTCAGGGCAGCATCACTTTTGTAGAAGGTTGGACTTTTGCACAAATGCGCCGGGCGCTCGACGCTTATGGCGCCATTAAGCACGATACCCAGAATTTAACTGATCAAGAAATTCTCAAGCGATTGCCGGGCAATGCGAGTCATGTCGAAGGATTATTTTTCCCCGATACCTATTTTTTTAGCAACGGAATGAGTGATTTAACCATACTTAAACGCGCCTACCTAACGATGGAAACGCGGCTCAACGAGGCATGGCAAAAGCGGGCCCCCGGTTTGCCTTACAAAAATGCTTATGAGGCGCTGATTATGGCGTCTATTGTGGAAAAAGAGTCGGCGAAAGCGGAAGAGCGGCCGATTATCGCTGCGGTATTTTTAAATCGTTTGCGGCTCGGTATGAAGTTACAAACCGATCCCACCGTCATCTATGGGTTGGGCAGCGCCTTCGATGGCAATCTTCGTAAGCGCGATTTGCTTACCGATACGCCCTACAATACCTATACTCGCGAAGGCTTGCCGCCGACGCCTATTGCCATGCCAGGCGCAGCGGCAATCCATGCGACGGTGCATCCCGCGAAGACAGATGCGCTCTATTTTGTGAGCAAGGGCAATGGTAGCCATGTTTTTTCAGCAACGCTGGAAGAACATAATCGCGCGGTACAAAAATATCAGAAGTAATTTTAGAAACGGTAGTTGGGGTGTAGCGGTCTCTCTTGTGTGACAAGCTTATGAATGGATCAAAGTTAGTGTACATCGGCTTTCCATTAGGCAATGAGCGGTCAACTGCCGTTTCTAGGCTAGTGAGCTAGCGCATTCCTATGACGCAAATGAAACAAAGCTCAGCCAAATTCATCACGCTGGAAGGCATAGACGGTGCGGGCAAAAGCACGCATTTAGACTGGTTACAGCAGCAACTTAGCGCGCGCGGCATGGAAGTGGTGGTTACGCGCGAGCCCGGCGGTACCCCTTTGGGCGAAGCGCTACGTGAGCTATTGCTGCATCACTCCATGCACGCAGATAGCGAAACTATGTTGATGTTCGCCGCACGCCGGGAGCACCTGCACAGCGTCATCTACCCGGCCTTAGCCCGCGGCGCATGGGTTATTTCGGATCGCTTTAGCGACGCCAGTTACGCGTACCAGGGCGGGGGACGAGGCCTCGCCGTCGCTCAGTTGCAAGCGTTGGAAAGTTGGGTGCATGGCGATTTTCAGCCTGATTTAACCTTACTGTTCGATGTGCCCGTCGATGTCGGCAAAGGACGACTTTCCGGAAAACTCGATCGCTTTGAAAACGAGGAGCAGGCGTTTTTTCAGCGCGTTCGCGACGCCTACTTGCAGCGCGCACGGCAGTTTCCGTCGCGCATTCAGGTCATCGATGGAACCCAATCCTTGGAGACTATCCAAGGTCAACTTGCAAAAATAGTCGCAACGCTTTGAACTCGACTCCTTTACCTTGGCAGGCTGATTCCTGGCGAACGCTATATAACGCTTGGGACAGGTTGCCACACGCTTTCTTAATTGTCGGTCCACGCGGTATAGGCAAATTTGTTTTCGCGCAAGCGCTCGCTCAGGCGCTCTTGTGCGAGCGACCGGGGGTCGAGGGAATCGCTTGCGGCGCTTGTATGGCCTGTGGCTGGTTTATCGAGGGCGCCCACCCGGATTTTCGTCTGGTAACACCAGAGAGCGAACAAGCGGAAGAGGCACCTACTAAGAGGGCTTTGAGCACCGCCATAAAAATTGATCAAATTCGTGCCCTAAGCGATTTCTTTATGTTGTCCGCGCATCAAGGGGGCCGGCGCATCATTCTTATTAACCCCGCTGATGCGATGAACAATGCTGCGTCCAATGCACTACTAAAAAACCTAGAAGAACCGCCGGCCGCGACTATTTTTATTTTGGTAGCGCAGCAGCCACAACGATTATTGCCGACCTTACGTAGCCGTTGCCGCATCGTTACCCTCAGCTTACCCAGCAAAGACACGGCACTTCCTTGGCTACAAGCCCAAGGCGTGAAGAACCCGGACCTCTTGCTGGCTCAAGCGGGGTTAGCGCCGCTACGCGCTCTCGATATGAATGAGGAAGACTACCTGGAACGCCGGGCCGAGTTTTTGCGGAGCTTGAGTCGTATAAATATACAAGTAGCACTGGAAACAGCCGAGCATTTTGCCAAATTCGAGCTTAGCGCTGTCTTGGATTGGCTGCAAAAATGGACCTACGATCTAGTTTGCTTAAAGTGCGGCGACGAGATACGCTATAGCCTCGATTTCGCTAAAGAACTTAAAGGAATTGTGGTTCGCATGGATACCTTAAAACTACTCCGTTATAATTCACACTTAATCGAGGCCCGACGTTTTGTATCGCATCCCTTAAACGTCCAGTTAGTTCTGGAGGGCACATTGTTGAGTTACTTGGAATTGCTTAGTCAGGAGTCCGCCTATGTCTGATTCCCAGTCAACCATTACGGCCCGCCCCGGTGTTTTATCTTTAACCATAAAAGAAAAATCAGCCTTGTTTGCCGCGTATATGCCTTATGTGAAAGGCGGCGGCATATTTATTCCCACCAACAAGGCATACCGCTTAGGTGACGAAGTGTTCATGTTGTTAACTTTAATGACGGACTCGAACAAAATTCCGGTTGCCGGACACGTAATTTGGGTGACGCCCCCAGGCGCGCAGGGTAACAAAACCCAAGGTATAGGCGTGCAATTTAATGATAACGAAAGTGGGATTGCGGCTCGCAATAAGATCGAAGGTCTGCTGGGCGGTTCCCTAAAATCCACGCGCGTGACCCACACAATGTAATGCTGGTCGATTCACATTGCCACATTAATTTCCCGGAGTTGCAGGAAAATATCGATGCCGTCCTGGCAAAGATGCAAGAAAACCAAGTTAGTCATGCACTTTGCGTCAGCGTTAATCTTCCTGATTTCCCCCAAGTTTTGGCTATGGCTGAGCGTTATCCGCAAGTGTATGCCTCGGTTGGGGTGCATCCCGACTACGAAAATGAGATTGAGCCTAGCGTCGAATCCCTAAGCGTTTTGGCGCAACACCCCAAGGTCGTGGCGATAGGGGAAACTGGCTTGGATTACTATCGTTTGCAGGGTGATTTGGAATGGCAACGCTCACGTTTTCGCACGCACATCCGTGCGGCCATAGCCTGCGCTAAGCCCCTCATCATCCACACGCGCGCGGCGGCACAAGATACCCTGCAGGTAATGCAAGAAGAGCGCGCCGGTGAGGCGCTGGGCGTGATGCATTGTTTTACGGAAAGCTGGGAAGTCGCGGAAGCCGCGATGGCTATGGGCTTTTATATTTCTTTTTCCGGAATTGTCACTTTTAAAAATGCGACCACTCTAAAGGATGTAGCGCGGCGTACACCTTTGGATCGAATGCTAATTGAGACCGATTCCCCTTATTTAGCGCCCGTGCCGTACCGGGGCAAGACCAATGAGCCCGGATATGTGAAACATGTTGCGGAGGAAATTGCCCAACTTAAAGGGGTCGCATTTGCCGAGGTGGCGGCGGCGACTACGGAAAACTTCTTTAAACTATTTAAAGTTAGGAACGAACATGGTTAAAACATTTTTATACAGCGCATTGTTAAGCTTCAGCATTTTTTCTTGGGCGGCAAGCCCCGATGATTTTTTTAAGGCCGTTCGCATAGACGACCCCAGTGGTGTCGAATCCATGCTAAAGCAAGGCATGAGTCCAACGACCACAGATAAGTTTGGTAACACTGCGCTAATGGTTGCAGCGCAAGAAGGTAGTTTTGGCGTAGTTAAAACCTTATTGCGCGCGGGCACCCCGGTAAATGCCACGAATCCTTTAGGTGAAACGGCTTTGATGTTAGCTGCGTTTCGCGGTCATACCAAAATGGTTGAGCAGTTGGTGAACGAGGGCGCCACCATTAATAATCCTGGGTGGAGCCCGTTAATGTATGCGGCCTTTAACGGGCATGTGGAAGTGGCCAAGTTGTTGGTTGCCAAGGGTGCGGAAGTGAATGCAACCAGCGAAAATCAATCCACACCTTTAATGTTTGCCGCTAAAAATGGCCACATCAACATGGTCAAGTTTTTGTTGGCCAATGGCGCGAATCCAAATGTCCAAAACGACGCCGGGGCCACCGCGAAGAAGTGGGCACTGGAAGGGGGAAATACTAAAATCGCCGCGCTCTTGCCTTAACAGACTGTTGAATTTCTCCGCGAAACAAATTCCCGTCCTTCCCGCGGGGCGTAGGGAGAGAATTTCAACAAACTGTTAAGCTGCGAAGAGCTTAGCCCTAAAAAAAGTAGGCGGTGATGAAGATTCCCACCATAATAAAAACCAGTGCCAGTTTTAAGGCAGTGGCTATTAAAATCCCTATCCAGGTTGCTACGCCGACTTTACCCGCGTGTTGAATATCGCGCTTGGCCATTAATTCACCAGCCACGGCGCCGATTAGCGGGCCAATTATTAAGCCGATGATGCCAGCGAATAATCCAAATAACGTGCCCAGCGCCGCGCCAATAATGGCTTGCTTGCTGGCGCCTACTTTTTTGGCGCCGAGCATGGCGCCGAGTATGTCAATTACGAGAGAAAATAGGGTTAGCACGCCTAGGATGGCGAGAGGGATCGGACCCACGCGCGCGAAATCGTCTATCCACGCGGCGAGCAACAAACCTCCAAATACCAAAGGCGTACCAGGCAATCCTGGCAAAACCGTACCAAAAAGTCCAATCACGACTAAAAGGCTAGCGGCTATCCAATACCAAGTCGTTGCGTCCATAAATCCTTAGCGAAGAATTACATTTAAATAAAATGGGTATGCGGCGCGGTTTTTCCGCGTCCCAAGGTCGCGGCGATGGCCGTGGTGGCCAAGCAAAAAAGTCCCGCCACGGTAAAACTCAATGGCGCGCCGAATTCAGTTACGCCATATCCTATCACGGGATAGCTCAATAGCCAGAAGGCATGAGTCCACGCAAAGTGCGCGGCATAAGCGCGGCCCCGTTCTTCTTCCGAAGTATGTTCGGCCAATAATGTCGCCGAGGGAATCGCGATCAGCGCCTGACCGATACCGTTTAATAGCCACATCAGGCCAAAGAAAATCAAAGGCGGCTGCAGCATCCCCGGTAAGAGTGACAAGCCCAGCAAAGTGCCGCCAGTCAAAAGGCTCAATGACGCCCATCGATGGCGCTTACCGTGCAATAATTTGGGCGCTTGGGCATGGCGCTCATAACGCCCGGTGATGCGGCTTAAACTTAAGGCAGCGAGGGTGGAGCCCAGTCCCACCAGGGCCATCGCTATGGTAAACGCGGTTTCATTTAGTTCGAGCACTTCCTTAACGTAAACCACCGTCCCCACTATAGCCACAGCGCCCGCGGTGGCCTCTGCAACGCTTAATATCAGCGCTTGACGTAAAGCTAGCTCACGGAACAACACGCGTGTGCCATAGGCAATTTGCCCAAAAAATCCCCGTAAGGAAAAAGCGCTTGTAGATTTCGCGAGAGGCGGGAAAATCGTAGCGGCAACTAGCGCGGCGGAGACGAGGTAGGTAGCAGCGTCAAACCAAAACATCCATTTTAGATCGAGAACGGCAATAAGAATGCCGGCTAAAAGCGGCGCGCCCACGGCTTCGACATCCGCCGCAACACGAGAGAATGATAGGGCTTTTACGTAGAGTTGCGGGCCGACTATGGCCGGAATGCTGGCTTCAAAAACCGGGGTAAAAAACGCGGTAGCCGCGTTGATTAAAAAAATCATCGCATAGATTTGCCAGACCTCAGTGATAAAGGGGAACATGGCCAGCAAAACAAATCGAACTATATCCGAGCCGATAAGAATAGTCTTACGATTAACACGATCGGCGAGAATTCCGGCCAGCTGCGAAAACAATAAAAAAGCTAGGATGCGCAGCATTAATGCGCTGCCAATAACCGCCGCCGCCCCTTTGCCGCCGACTAACTGATAGGCAAATAGCGCGAGTCCGATGGTTGTGACCCCACTGCCCGCCAAAGAAATAATTTGCGCGCTAAACAAGCGCAGGTAGTTAGTATTTTGCCAAAGTGAGGTATTAATGAGGCGCTGCCCCCGTCGGCGTCACGCAGGTGGCCCCAGCCAACTTGCACGGATCTGTTTCCATTTGCACGGTTGAATGCCGAATATTGAATTTTTGTTCGAGTAGATTTGATACGGCCGTTAACACCTGCTGTTCGCCCCGAATGGCTACGTTGATGACCAGGTGAGCAGTTAAACTGACTTTGCCGCTGCTGATGGCCCAAACGTGTAAGTCATGCACTTCCGTTACACCGGGGACTTCCCTTAAGGCTTGATCAATCTCTGCGAGCGCAATCCCTTCCGGTACGCCTTCCAGTAAAATATTAACGCTTTGCTTGAGCAGTATCCAGGTGCGGGGCAAAATCCACAAACCAATCAATACGGCCAAAATGGCATCAATAGGTTGCCAACCGGTAAATTTAATAATAATAGCGGCAACAATAACGGCAACAGAGCCGATTAAGTCGCTCCAAACTTCCAGGTAAGCGCTTTTGATGTTGAGGCTTTCTTTGCTACCGCTACGCAACAAACGAATTGCGATGATATTAACCACCAAACCAATTGCTGCGACCACCATCATGCCGCCGGATGCAATGGGGATGGGGTTTTGTAGGCGCTGATAAGCTTCAAACAAAATGTATAATGCAACCAGAAACAAGACGACTGCATTGACTGCAGCCGCCAAAATTTCAAAACGATAATAGCCAAAGGTGCGTGCTTTATCGGCTGGCCTGCGCGCAATGCGAATGGCTGCTAGCGAAATTGCCAGCGCTGCGGCATCGGTAAACATATGCGCGGCATCAGAGAGCAACGCTAAGCTGCCGGTGATAATGCCACCGATAATTTCCGCGACAAGATAAGTGGTCGTTAACGCAAGGGCGAGCCAAAGACGCTGCTCGTTTTTGGTACTTGCTGCACCGTGGTCATGGCCCGCACCCATATTATCCTTATCGTAAATTAATTAGATAGGTTTCAATGATCGCTTGCTTCCATATCCCAAATCATATGCGCATCTACCAGCAATAAATAGTAGGCCCGCAATGCAGCAATGCGCGCTTGATGGGCGGTGAGTGCCGCGGCGAGTGCCAAACGTCTTGCTTGTAATACGGCTTGTAAATCCGCTTCACCCAATTGATAAGCCCGTTGCATTAACCTCACGTTTTCGCTACTGGCGCTTGCTGCCTGATTAGCGGCAACCCAAGTCTCATAACTGCCGCCCGCCAGACTGACGTTAGCGGCGATTTCAGTTTCAAGCGCGCGACGCTTAGACTCGAATTCCAAACGGGCGGTTTCGACGGTGGCAATGGCCTGATCAGCCAGCAGCGTGCGCCGTTTGCCGGGCAAGGGGATTGAGACACTGGCACCAACAATTTTTTCGTTTCCGCCCATTTCGGCAGCGAAGTAGGCGCCTACGGTCGGGTCTGGCACTCGTTCAGCGCGCGCGCGTTCAGCGGTTGCTTGGGCCCGTGCGAACTGTGCTTCCGGGATGCGTAGCTCGTGACTGTGCATGAAGGTCGCTTGTTGCCAGAATGCGGTATCTTCCTTCAATGGTTGCGGTTCCGACAAAAGCGGGCGCTCTAGCGCAAGTGAGGGGAAACGGCCCTGTAGGCGCGTTCGTGCCGCCGCTGCTTGAGTCGCATGCTCGCTGAATACCCGCGTCAGTTCAGCCAGCTCGGCTTGTGCAAGATTAACGTCCAGCTTCGCGGCATCCCCCGCACGAAAGCGTTTTTCAACCGCAGCGAGATTTTCTTGGGCCGAACTTCGCTGTGCCGCGATGATTTCCTTGGCGTGGAGAGCGGCGATGCTGTCCATCCACAAGGCTAGCAGATCACGACTAGCTTGATGTAGTGCATCGCCATAGCGCGCCTCGGCCTCAGTGACGCCGAGTTCTCCCAGTTTTCGGTCGAGTGCTGCCTTGCCCGGCCACCGTATCGGCCGTTCCAACGAGGCAGTCCATTCGGAATAATCAGGCCCGTTGGTTATTTTTCGCTGCTGGCGCGTGGCACGCGCTTGGAATTCGTATGGGCCTAGCGCCGTTATTTCACCCTCGATACGCGCAGCATTGAGTGCAGTGCGCGCATTGGCAACCCGCGCATCTGCATCCAATACTTGTCGCGCCGCTGGGGTTGCGGGCAAGTCGGTGGGCGTCGCTATTTCCGCGGCTGTCACAGACATTGTGACCAACATCACAGCTATGATTATTGGCGCCCTCATCATGATATTTCTCCCGCGGCGATAACCGGCGTCATCCAATAGCGCAACCCTATACGCGACATTTGCTGACGCAAACTCGTAAGTAAGGTTTCGGCGGTATTCGCTTCGAGTAACAGAGTAAACGCGAGTTCGCGCGTACGACCCAATACTTGCTCGCCGACTCCTAGATGGGCCGGATGAAATCCGTGCCCGAGTATTTTCGCGCTGGTGAAAATTCCAGTATCTTGTGCCAGCAATAAAAAATCCCAGAGTTGCTCCTCGGCAGCGGGCGGACAAATTAGCGTTAAACAGACGTCAGACATGAGAGTGGCCTTTCGGAAAAGCGAAGCGCAAATAAAGCATGGGCAAAATGATGAGCGTCAAGAGTGTCGCAGTAATTAATCCGCTAATAACGACGATGGCAAGCGGGCGTTGGATTTCTGAACCTGGTCCAGTTGAGAATAATAGGGGAATAAGTCCGAAAATAGTGATGGAAGCTGTCATCATCACCGGTCGCAGCCGACGTTTAGCGCCAGTAATAACAATCTCTTTGATGTTCATCCCGGCTTCATGCAATTGGTTAAAATACCCCACCATGACCACGCCATTCAATACTGCGATTCCGAGAAGCGCGATAAATCCGATCGATGCTGGAACGGAAAGATACTCGCCGGTAAGCCATAATCCGACTATCCCGCCGATTAACGCAAAGGGGATGTTGCTCAACACGAGCAACGCTTGCCGCACGGAACCAAAAGTCGAAAACAGCAATAAAAAAATCAGACCAAGTGCCACCGGCACCACAATCGACAAGCGTGTTGCAGCG
>CAYYOS010000093.1:0-9938 GCA_964473355.1 uncultured Burkholderiales bacterium
TTAGTGAGCGAGCAAAACGCTCAGGCGAAAATCTGTTATCTGCACGCTGAGCGTTACGTGTCCGACGTGGTGCGCGCTTATCAACATAAGGCTTTTGATGATTTTAAGCGCTATTACCACTCTTTAGATTTGTTACTCATTGACGACATTCAGTTTTTTAGCAATAAAAGCCGCACACAAGAAGAGTTTTTTTATGCCTTTAATGCCTTAATCGAACGCCATAAGCAGGTTATAATCAGCTGCGACACTTACCCGAAAGAAATCGTGGGCATAGAAGACCGCCTCATATCCCGTTTTGGATGGGGTTTGACGGTGGCCCTGGAGCCACCGGAACTGGAAATGCGCGTGGCTATTTTAATTAAAAAGGCCGCGGCAGAGGGGGTAGAGTTAAAAGAAGAGGTGGCATTTTTCATAGCTCGACAAATTCATTCCAACGTACGTGAGTTAGAGGGCGCCTTGAAGCGCGTGCTTGCTTATTCCCGTTTTACCGGTCACGCGGTGAATCTCGATATTACCAAGGAAGCATTAAAGGATTTGTTGGCCGTACAAAATCGCCAAATTTCGATCGAAAACATTCAAAAAACGGTGGCAGATTATTACAAAATTAAGGTCGCGGAAATGTATTCCAAGCGGCGGACCCGCCTCGTGGCGCGCCCTAGGCAAGTAGCTATGGCCCTCGCCAAGGAGCTCACCCAATTAAGTCTGCCGCACATTGGCGACGCTTTTGGGGGCAGGGACCACACGACCGTGTTACACGCTTGTCGAAAAATAGAGTCATTAAAACAACATGATAGCAGTATTAGCCGCGACTTTAATGTATTAATGCAAGTTCTGCGTGGTTAAGTATAAGGGGTGTATAAGGTAGTGGTTTTTTCTCTCGCGCTACCTTAAGTAAAATCAGTCACAATGTTTGCCGCGCTTATATCCGGTTTTACAGTCGCTTTATACATAGGACAAGCTGTTGAATGAATTCAAATTTTTTAGCTTATCCCCCGTTTGCTGGAGGCGTTATTACTAGACTTAAAGTTTTATATGTTAATTAATATCAATAGAGATGAGTTATTGCGCCCCTTGCAAGCGGTCGCAGGGGTAGTAGAGCGCCGCCACACCTTACCCATTCTATCTAACGTGTTGATTCAAGCCTCTGAGACCGCCATCACCTTTACTGCCACGGATTTAGAAATACAAATTTCGGTAAGTATGGCGAACAATACCCCGCTTAAAACCTTCGCTATTACCACGTCAGCTCGAAAGCTGTTAGATATTTGCCGCGCTTTACCAGAGGGCGGCCAACTAACCTTAGACCTTACCGCAGCTCGTTTAAAAATCAAGGCGGGGGGCAGCCAATTTAATTTACAAACTCTGCCTGCAGAGGATTTCCCTAAACTGAAATCAGCCACCGAAACACCCGCGCTTATTAGTGTGCCGCAGAAGGACTTTAAAAAACTAATTCACCGCGTGCACTACGCAATGGCTCAACAAGATATCCGTTATTACTTAAACGGCTTGTTGTTATTAATCGAACCGGAAAGCATCAAAATGGTAACCACAGACGGTCACCGCCTTGCGCTTTGCGCCCTGGAACTGCGCTCGCAACAAGGTCAGCAAGAAGTAATTTTACCCCGCAAGACCATCACTGAGTTGGTAAAGCTTTTGGAGGACGAGCCATCCCCTTTGAATATTGAAATACGCCCGACGCAAGCAAGGTTCATGTTTGCTAATACGACGTTCGAATCTAAAGTAATCGACGGTAAGTTCCCGGATTATCAAAAAGTAGTGCCACAGGGTTACACTAAAACTATAAAAATTAATCGACTAACCCTGTTGCGCGCCTTACAGCGGGCCGCAATTTTATCTAACGATAAATTTAAAGGGGTGCGGCTAATGATTACCGAAAACAACCTCAGTGTCGTATGTAGTAACAACGAACACGAGGAGGCGCAAGAAGATTTATCCGTTGATTATGCGGGAGAACCATTAGATATTGGATTTAACGTTAATTATTTGATGGATGTGTTAAATAACTTAAGTAGCGACGAAATAGATTTTGCCTTTGGCGACGCCAACAGCAGTTGTCTGGTGACCACGCCCGAAGAGATTAATTTTAAGTATGTAGTCATGCCGTTGCGCATTTAATGTTTCACGTGAAACCTTAGGAAATATATGACCCCAGAATTACCCAAAGAAACCTCAGGAAAAAGCAAGGCACCGATATTGCCACCTACGGCCGACTATGACTCTAGCAGCATAAAAGTGCTAAAAGGTCTGGATGCGGTACGTAAGCGGCCCGGGATGTATATAGGCGACACCAGCGATGGCACGGGTTTGCACCACATGGTTTTCGAGACGGTGGACAATGCCATAGACGAGGCCTTAGCGGGACACTGCGACGAGATCAAAGTTACCATACATAGCGACAACTCTATAAGCGTTACCGATAACGGCCGCGGTATACCCACGGATATACACAGCGAAGAAGGAAAGTCGGCAGCGGAAGTCATCATGACGGTGTTGCACGCAGGCGGGAAATTCGACAACAACTCTTATAAAATTTCTGGCGGCTTGCATGGCGTTGGCGTGTCTGTGGTTAACGCCCTTTCTGAATGGCTGAAGTTAACAATACGCCGCGACGGCAAAACCCATTATATGGAATTTAAAATGGGCGATCCGGTGGCACCTTTAAAAGTTATCGGGCAGACCGAACGCAAAGGCACGGAAGTGCATTTTTTGCCCAGCGTGGAGATTTTCGGAAATATTGAATTTCATTATGATATTTTGGCCAAACGCCTGCGGGAGCTGTCATTTCTTAATCATGGTGTAAAAATTGATTTGCACGATCAACGTAGCGGCAAAGAAGAAAACTTTGCCTTTTTGGGCGGCGTGAAAGGTTTCGTTGAATATATCAACCGCAGTAAAACTGTGCTGCACCCCAACATCTTTTATGCAAAAGGCATAAAAGAGGGCATCACCGTTGAAGTAGCGATGCAATGGAATGACTCCTATCAAGAAGCGGTGCTGTGTTTTACCAACAATATCCCGCAACGCGATGGCGGCACTCACTTAACGGGTTTGCGTGCGGCGCTAACCCGCACACTTAATCAATATATCGAGGCCAACGAGCTCGCAAAAAAAGCTAAAGTGGAAACTAGTGGTGATGATATGCGGGAAGGATTGGCGCTGGTGCTGTCCATTAAAGTGCCCGACCCAAAATTCTCCTCACAAACCAAAGACAAACTGGTGTCATCCGAGGTTCGTCCTATCGTAGACGAGGTGGTCGCACAAAAACTGGAGGAGTTTTTGTTAGAAAAACCTTTGGACGCTAAGATTATAGTTGGCAAAATTATAGAGGCGGCCCGAGCCCGCGAGGCGGCGCGCAAAGCGCGCGACATGACGCGCCGCAAAGGGGTTTTAGATGGCCTCGGCCTGCCGGGGAAGTTGGCCGACTGCCAAGAAAAAGACCCGGCCTTATGCGAGCTATATTTGGTAGAAGGGGATTCTGCGGGTGGCTCGGCTAAACAAGGACGTGACCGAAAGTTTCAAGCCATACTGCCGCTTAAGGGTAAAATTTTAAACGTCGAAAAAGCGCGTTTTGATAAGCTGGTGTCTTCGCAAGAAATTGCGACCCTTATTACGGCGCTTGGTACCGGCATCGGCAAAGACGAATACAAACCGGAGAAGCTGCGCTATCACCGCATCATTATTATGACGGACGCCGACGTCGATGGCTCGCACATACGCACTTTGCTGCTGACGTTTTTTTATCGACAAATGCCCGAACTTGTAGAGCGCGGCCATATATATATAGCCCAGCCGCCTTTGTATAAGGTCAAAGCTGGCAAACAAGAACGCTATGTCAAAGACGATCATGAGCTTAAACAAGATCTACTAACCCAAGCGTTGGCCGGGGCAGAGCTTTATAGCGAACCGGCAGCAGCCCCCATTAAAGGCAAAGCGTTGGGAGAAATCGCTAAAGAATATCTGTTGGCGGAGTCGGTAATCGAACGGCTGTCGCAAGTCATGGCGGAGCCACTTTTGTATGCGCTGTTGAGTGCGCCTGTAATTGATCTTGCCACCGAAGCAAAAACCAAAGAGAGCATAAAAAATCTAACGCCCCTGCTGGCTGGAGATAATGTGCATCTTGCCGCACATTACGATGAAAAAAACGAAGCGTATCGCATCGTCGTGGAGCGTAACTTTCATGGGAATGTGCGTAAAACTTTTCTGGACTCGGACTTTTTGGAAAGCGGGGACTACGCCCAACTGAAAAAAACCGCAAGCATTTTGCAAGGCTTACTAAAAGAAGACGCCTTGGTTAAACGCGGCGAACATGAACTGAGCGTCAAAGACTTTAAGAGCGCGCTAGATTGGTTGCTGGAAGAGGCGAAGGCGGGCCTTAGCATTCAGCGCTACAAGGGCCTGGGGGAAATGAACCCGGTGCAACTTTGGGAAACAACCATGGACCCGACCGTGCGGCGCCTGCTAAAGGTGCAAATTGACGATGCGATTACCGCGGATGAAATTTTCACCACGCTAATGGGCGACCAAGTCGAACCACGCCGCGCATTTATTGAGGCCAACGCCCTGGTGGTTCAGAATCTGGACATTTAAATATCGCGGGGTCTCACACAACAGCCAAGATGCATCCAGCGAAGCGGGTGGACGCGGACGAAGTTTGATGATCCCGCGGTCTTAGGACGGCAGCCGATTGCAAAGCATTATTTCTGTACGCCAGCTCAGCAAAACTTATGCTTCGGGGTTTCATGCGCTAAAACCGCTTGATTTAGACATTCGGCGTGGCGAAATCTTTGCTTTGCTCGGTCCCAATGGCGCCGGCAAAACCACCCTGATTAATATTATCTGCGGCATCGTAAAACCCAGCTGGGGAAGTGTGAGTGCTGACGGCCATAATATCGTTAGTGACTATCGGGCGGCACGCGCCAAGATCGGGCTGGTGCCGCAGGAGCTTTCCACCGACGCGTTCGAAACAGTATGGGCCACCGTTAAATTTAGCCGGGGTTTGTTTGGCAAGGCGCCGAACCCCGTCTACCTGGAAAAAGTCTTGCGCGAGCTTTCTCTTTGGGACAAGAAATACAACAAGATTATGGCGCTCTCGGGGGGCATGAAGCGCCGGGTTTTAATCGCCAAGGCCTTATCGCACGAGCCGGAAATTCTGTTTCTCGACGAGCCCACCGCTGGTGTGGATGTGGAGTTGCGACGCGACATGTGGCAGATGGTGCGCGACCTAAACAAAAGCGGTGTGACGGTTATCTTAACCACGCACTACATCGAAGAGGCCGAGAAAATCGCCGATCGTATCGGTATTATCAGCAAAGGGGAGTTAATACTAGTCGAGGATAAAACGGCGCTGATGCGTAAGCTCGGAAAAAAGCAGCTAACACTGCAACTACAAACGCCCCTCGAGCAAATTCCCGCCGCGCTCTCCTCGCTGCCGCTGGAGCTGGCTCAAGGCGGCGAGGCGTTGGTGTATACCTTTGACACCCAAACAGAAGAAACCGGGATTGCGGCGCTACTTAAACAACTGGCTGAGCTCGGCATCGATTTCCATGACCTCCATTCAAACGAAAGTTCCTTGGAAGAAATTTTCGTTAGCCTGGTGCACGCGGATCGGCAAGCGCGGCCCTCAGAGGAGTTGCGCGCTTGAATTGGCACGCAGTGCATGCGATCTATCGCTTTGAGATGGCGCGTACTTTTCGCACCGTCACTCAATCCATAGCGTCTCCTGTATTGTCGACGTCGCTTTATTTCGTCGTGTTCGGCGCAGCCATCGGTTCGCGTATGGGAAACATCGACGGCATCAGCTACGGCGCATTCATCATTCCCGGCCTCATCATGCTCTCGTTGCTGAATGAGAGCATCTCCAATGCCTCGTTCGGCATTTACATGCCGAAGTGGTCGGGGACGATTTATGAGCTGCTGTCGGCACCAATTTCCTTTGTAGAAGCGGTGATAGGATACGTGGGCGCAGCGGCCAGCAAATCGGTGATGTTGGGCGTGCTAATTCTGCTCACCGCACGCATCTTTGTTCCTTACGAGATTGCGCATCCAGTGTGGATGCTTTGTTTTTTGCTCCTGACCGCCGTCACTTTCAGCCTTTTCGGTTTCATTGTGGGTTTGTGGGCGGATGACTTCCAAAAGCTGCAAGTCATTCCCTTGATGGTAGTAACGCCGTTAACCTTTCTGGGTGGGGCCTTCTACTCCATCAATATGCTACCGCCTGTGTGGCAGACGATTACGCTGTTTAATCCAGTAGTGTATTTGATCAGCGGGTTTCGCTGGAGCTTTTACGGAGTCGCTGATGTCAATGTCGGCATTAGTTTGGCCGCCATCCTGGGTTTTTTGGCGTTGTGCCTGGGTGTGGTCTGGTGGATTTTTCGGACAGGATGGAAGCTCAAGGTTTGACGCTACTTCTAAAGGGGGTGGCCCGCAGGCCGCCTGACTATCTTTGAGAACCACCTTAGATAAAAACACTGCATAACGCGAAAACTTCTGGAGGAAAGACCCGCAGTCAGTTAACGCAGGGCGTTCCTCCAGCGCCCAAAATCTGTGCGCTAATCCTGGTTAGCCCGTAATTTAAAACACTGCCCATCTTCAGCAAAAGCCACGGGTCCCGCGAAATGTTTACGGATTTGACGTTTAGATTCCGCCTCCCGCCCTAGCGTGCGTTGCATGCGATGGGATAACACCAATTGCTTTATCTTCGCGGCCGCCGCAATCTCGCCGATCACCGATGGCGGCATATGCAGCTTGCGCACCCCGCCGTCTGCCCCATGGGGAACCGCGTGGTGGGCCACTAGCAAATCAACGCCCGCAGCCAGGTTGGGAAGCGTGCTGTCTTCCCCGCTGGTGTCCCCGCTGAATGCGACCGAGCGCCCGCCAATGTCAATGCGCCAAGCCAGCGACGGTAACGCGCCGTGATGCACGGGCGACGCGGATATTCTAAATTGCAGATCTTCCGCTACTTGCTGCACCGCCGTGCCATTCGCGGATACATTAGTTGGGGTTAGCTTAAACCCGCCCTCGCCGGATAAATAGCCAGCAAGGTAGCGGAACGATCCTGCTGGCGCCGCAAACATCGACTGCACAAATGCAACGGTATCGGGCATAACTGAATTGCCCGTGGGGCCATAGATGGGCAGGTCCCGCTTGCGCTCCGTGAAGTACGCGGCCTTCATCAACGCCGGCAAGTCTGCGCTGTGGTCCACGTGTAAATGACTGAGCAACACCACGTCCAAATCCTCGATGCGCGCGCCGCTCTGTTCATAGCGCAGCATGCTGCCCGGCCCCATATCCACCAGAATGCGCGCCTTACCGTTGTGCCATACGAGATAGCCACTGGAAGCACGCTGGTCCGTCGACTCGGGGCCGCCGGACCCCAATATCTGCACACCTATTCCTGCGCCACCACAGGTTTGCCCGGCATGGACGCTAACCGCAAAAAAGAAACCGGTTAACGCATGAAGCAATTTGAGTTTCATTTGCGCTTTCTTAAAGATTAACGACAAAACTTTAACCGCGTGATCGAAATTAGCGGCGGGAACCAAAGTATTCTCGCCACAAGTGCCGCTGTCAAGCACACTGGATGAGAGCGCAGAAATGCGCACCCGCCGGGCATAGTAATCAATACTATCAACGTTAGCGGTGCACAGCATAGAACCATGCGTCGCGCGGTTCCGGTGATAAGTTGGGTCGTACCGTGTACCGAGCCAGAAGACCTTCCCTAGAAAATCCACTTTTTTCTAGGGCGCGCACCGACGCATGGTTTTCTACGTCGCAGGTCGCCTCAACCCGGAAAAACGGACCCGACAGGGCAATATTGACGAAGGCCAAAAGCGCTTCCGGCATTAGTCCTTGACCCCAGTGCTCACGAGCCAGCACATAACCCACGTTGGCGCTAAATCCGCTAAGACGCGCATCGAGCATGCCGATAGGCCGGCCCGCAGGTTTTAATGTGAGGAGATAAGGCATCGAGAAACCGCCGCTGATCTTGACTATGCATGAATTGATGAAATCGCGGGTAATGTCTACCGACGGGTGCGGCGTCCATGTCATGTAGCGACCGACCTCGGGGTCTTGGCAGTACGCGTTGAAAATTATCTCGGCGTCTGTTGGTTCCGGCAAGCGCAAGCTAAGGCGTTCGGTCTCGAAGTGTGGCGGCAAGGCTGAAATCATGTAGCGTAGTGCAACTCTAGACAATCTTCGTATGAAGCGCGAGGACCAAAGCTAAACTCAAAATCACCGAGTCGCTTAAAGACGGCTCGGGCACACCGGCTAGCATGTTTGTCCGGCGCGCGCATGCTGAATTGCCTGCTGGATTGCGGCATCCAAACTTGAAATATCTGCTTTATAGATTTCGAAATAACGTGCGCCGTTCTTTATCCCGTAACACACCGCATCGTTAAGGCTTCCTCGCATGCGATTTTGTGGGTCGTTGCTGGATGACCAAATCGTTTGGAAAGCAGGGGCCGCGCGATTGCTAATCGATGCGTCAACTTGCGCCAGGCGCGCGCTGCCCAGCGCGTTGAGGTCTGCCGCAAATACAGTGGTTTGCGCGCTTTTTGTCAGCGCGTGGGTCATCACCTCGGTATAAAATGCTTTGCCGTCGTTATCCGGTATGCAAATGACACCAACCGGCGCCGAAATAAATAGCCTTGTCGAAAAGGCAGCGGCGTGCGCGTCTACTGTAGATTTCCACGCGTTCAAGTAGCTACTGCGATTGTAGGCGGTGCCGCCGCTTAAGACGCCGTTCTGGCAGCCGATGATAGACATCTCTGCCACAGGAACGCCGTCCGATACGGCATAAAGTAGGCTAGTGTCGCCGCGCGCCTGAATGTGTGCGGCGAGGGCGGCCACGAATCGGGCATAGCGTGAAACAAAAATGGTATCCCAAGGCAAGGGCTCTGTTACCGTCATGCCCATAGGCGTGTTGTATGTGTAGGTGGCAACCCCCAACCCAAAGAGCCAACTCGGAATGCCAATGGAGGATGCGCCCACGTGCAGGGTGAGCTGCTTGCCGCGAGCGCGCACGGCGTCAAAGGCAGCGTCTAGTGTTGACCAATCGTAGCTGCCATCTTGTGGCTCCAACACTCTCCAGGCGGTGCGAAAGGCGAGCCCATCCACCGTTGCGCGTGCGGCAAAATCATCGAGCACCGATTTGGTGTCGCCCACATCCATCAGCGCGAATACTTTGGAGAGCTGCGCGGGCGGCGTCGGTTCGGCTGGCGCGGAGGTAGAGCCACCTCCTGAACCGCCCCCGCCCCCGCAGGCGCTGGTTAGCAATGCGAGCATGACTACCTGCCAACGCAACGATAAGTTGAGATTTTTATGCCAGGATGCCCGCACTTAATTTGTCTCCCCCCGATTTTTAATGCAAACCAGTTAAGATTTGTTCGCGACCGACGCTAGCAAATTATTATACATGTGAGCCGCAGACTTTAACTTGTGGTGGGGCTGTGTTTCTTGAGCGCGAATTAACACGCGAGAATTTTTTTAGGCTCTGGCCATATATAACGACAGTTGGGCGCAGAACCACCGCCAGGATCTTCCTTGATTTTGGTTTCTACGGTTGATGCGCCCAGATGTTCGTAGAATCGTCGCGCCGGATAATTCGTTTCCATTACCCAGAGGTATACGCCGATTTGCGGGTAGAGAGTATTTAACCATTCCGCTGCCGCCTTCATCAGCGCGGAACCGAGGCCCGTACGTTTGCGCTCGCGGGCCACGTGAAGATTGTCTATATAAGAGCCCCACATGGAATCTTCGCCGCCAAACGCGCAGATGAATCCGACTAGGGCTTGGTTGTCTACAGCCAAACAGACAAATTGATCGGGTCGATCTTGGGCCAGGCGCTCGCACCAAACCTTTAGGCGATTGGAAAAAACATCGCCGTCAAGAAAAGCATCCGGCATCACTCCCCGATA
>CAYYOS010000094.1:0-9736 GCA_964473355.1 uncultured Burkholderiales bacterium
TCCCGCGGTGGCGGTATTTGAGGGTGTAATCGAGTTATAGCTTTTAACTCAACGCCCCGTTAAAATCAATGAAGACTAGTTAGGAACGCGCGAATGATGAAAGTAGCACCCGAAGAAGTAGCCAATTATTTGATGCAAAACCCAGACTTTTTTGAGAGTTTTGCGCCGATGCTGGCGGAAATTTATATTCCACACCCGCACGGCGGCCGTGCTATTTCTATCAGCGAGCGTCAGCAATTGGCGCTACGCGATAAAGCTAAGCTCTTGGAAGAAAGACTGCGAGAACTGGTGCAATTTGGTGAGGAAAACGATGCCTTGAGCGAGAAAGTGCATCGGTTTACCTTAGCTTTAATTCGTTCGCAAGGTTTGGATGCGCTTTTTCATGCCTTATATTTTAATTTGCGCGAAGATTTTGCCGTGCCCCACGTCGCGTTGCGCTTATGGAACCACGAACTGCCACCGGCGTTAACGCCGCAAAAACCGGAGTTTGTCGCCCCCAGCGATGAAGTTCAAGCGTATGCCCAAGCCTTAATGGTCCCCTACTGTGGCCCACACGTGCTCTACGAAATAGCTGCCTGGTTCGGAGACGACAGTACTCGCTTGCGCTCTTTCGCGGTGACTGCCTTACGTGATGTGGAAACTTTTGGCCTATTGGTTATTGCCAGCGAGGATCCCGAGCGTTTTTACCCTGAAATGGGCAGTTTGTACTTAAAGCGCTTGGGGGAACTAATCAGCGCAGCGCTAACCCGATACGTAAAAATGGAAAAAGTATAAGCGTGAATTCCAGCGTGAATTCCCCGGGCTTAATCCAGCGTTATCTTTCCCACCTTAGCCATGAGCGGCGCTTGGCTGCGTTGACGGTGCAACATTACGGTCGGGACCTTAGAGCCCTTTTGGAGTTATCAAAAGAAAACGCATTGGAAACGCTCTCTCCGCACGACATACGCCGTTTCGTGGCGGTGCTGCACGGCCGCGGGTTAAGCGGTAAGTCTATTGCCCGAATGCTAAGCGCGTGGCGCGGCTTTTATGTGTATCTCGCGCGCGATGTCGGTTTCTCGAAAAACCCGGTGTTGGGTGTGCGCCCCCCCAAGTCCTTAAAAGCCTTGCCGCAAGCTTTATCCCCCGATGAGGCCAGTGCCGTGGTGGGTGCCGCGGAAGAAAACCAGCTTGCGCTCCGAGATAAAGCAATATTGGAATTATTTTATTCCTCAGGATTGCGCCTGGCGGAATTGGCATTATTGACGATGGACGCCGTTGATTTACAGCAGGGTTTGGTCGAAGTTCGTGGCAAAGGCCAAAAAACCCGCATCGTCCCGGTGGGCAGTTTAGCGTTAGCGGCGATTCGCGCCTGGCTCGGGGTCCGCGCCACCTGGCCCAGTATTGATAACGCATTATTTATCGGTCAAAGCGGTAAGCGTTTGAGTCCACGTGCTATTCAATATCGAGTTCGATATTGGGGAAAGAAAGCCGGTTTAGCGAGCCCATTGCATCCACACGTTTTACGGCATTCTTTTGCCAGCCATGTGTTGCAATCCAGCGGGGATTTGCGCGCGGTGCAAGAGATGCTTGGTCACGCGAACATTTCTACCACCCAAATCTATACGCACCTCGATTTTCAGCATTTGTCCGCTGTTTATGACCAGGCCCATCCCCGGGCAAAAAAAAGGCTATGAATTTTTAGGGAAATGGATGTACTAACCATTTCCGCCCCGCCTGGACGGGGAACCGACACCCCATTATTATTAACACAAGTATTTAGACGGAAGTAAACGTGGATATCCCCTTTTTTCGTAAAAAACCGCCGGCACCACCGGAAAAACAGCGTTCTAAGAGCGGGGCTACCGATAAAACGGTGCATCAGCCTACATTCCAAAAAAATACCGCTGTTTCCCCGGTAGCTGTCGAAGAAGCCGATTTTCACGACGTCAAGGAAACGGGGTTAACCGGCGGCGAGCGGCCGCCTGAATCTGCCGAGGCTTCCGCGGAAACGTGCTCGGTAATTGAAGAAGCTGCCATTTTTTATGCGAATGAACGCAATACGCAGGCGATCGCCGTGCTTACCCAGTACTTGCAAGAGCATCCCGACCAACCGGATTTACAGCCTTGGTTAATGCTATTTGATCTCTATCAATCGCAAGGAATGAAACAAGAGTTTGATAAGTATGCCTTGGACTATGTGGTGCGGTTTGAACGCTCCTCTCCCGCTTGGGTGGATACCAATACCTCACAAGAGGTAAAGACCGCGGCACCAAAAGCCAGCGGTGGTGATTATGTCAGCTTAAGCGGGCAGGTAACCGTGGCCAACCTCGAGGCGAAACTAAAACGCGTGCGCGATTTTGCGCAGAATTCGCCGGTGCGTTTGGATTTTGCGAAATTAGAGGGGATAGATCAGCCGGCGTGCCAACAATTAACCGACGAACTGCAAAAGTTAAAACAGGCGGGCAAGAAAATCCGCTGCATTAATACTTCTCCTTTAATAAAGATTTTAAAAGCCGAGGTAGAAAAAACACCCGACCAAGCGCATCAATCCTATTGGTTGCTGTTATTTTATTTGTACCAAGCTTCTGGCCTGCAAGCGGAATTCGAAGACCTCGCGGTGGAGTACGCCGTTGCCTACGAGGTATCTCCGCCTTCTTGGGAGGAAATAACCGAGCCCATTACCTTGCAAGAGTCCCCTGATGTGCCCACCGAGGCCGTGGATGCGGATGATATTTTCAGCTTAACGGGTATCATCGCGACCGGGATTAGTGACAACCAAATGGCGGATATGATGAAATTTTCCGAAGATAAAACCGAGTTTAGTATCGATATGAGCCGGGTCACGCGTGTAGATTTTATGAGCGTCGGGAATTTTTTAACCGCGCTTATGCAACTCAGTCAAGCTGGAAAAAAAGTGGCCATCATCGGCGCCAATGAAATGATCCAGGGCTTGTTCTCGGCCATGGGCGTCAATCAATTTGCCAACGTCGTTAGAAAAACCAAGTAAGCCATGGAGCAATTTCACGGTACCACCATATTATCGGTGCGGCGCAATGCCGAAGTCGCCATGGGTGGGGACGGCCAAGTCACCTTAGGTAATGTGGTTATTAAAGCGACGGCAAGCAAAATTCGCAGGCTATACCACGATACCATTCTTGCAGGCTTCGCCGGCGGCACAGCGGATGCCTTTACCTTATTTGAACGCTTCGAAGCCAAACTCGAAAAACATCAGGGCAATTTATTACGCTCTGCGGTGGAACTCGCTAAAGATTGGCGTACCGATAGAATGCTGCGCCGGCTGGAAGCCATGCTTACGGTGGCCGATCGCGCCAATTCCTTGGTTATCACCGGTAATGGCGACGTCTTGGAGCCGGAGTACGGATTGCTGGCGATAGGCAGTGGCGGGCCTTACGCGCAAAGCGCTGCGCGTGCATTATTGGAAAATACCGAACTCGGCCCGCAGGAGATCGTTAAAAAATCCTTGAGTATTGCTGCAGATTTATGTATTTACACCAATCAGAATCATGTTATCGAAGTGCTTAAATAAATGCCGCAACTCACCCCCCAAGAAATCGTTAACGAACTCGATAAGCACATCATAGGCCAGCATGCGGCCAAACGTGCAGTGGCAATCGCCTTACGAAATCGCTGGCGGCGCCAGCAAGTGCCCGAGCCGCTGCGCCAGGAGATCACGCCAAAAAATATCTTGATGATCGGCCCAACTGGGGTCGGGAAAACTGAAATTGCCCGGCGTTTGGCGCGTCTGGCTAACGCCCCCTTCATCAAAGTTGAGGCCACCAAGTTTACCGAGGTTGGTTATGTGGGGCGCGATGTCGATTCCATCATCCGAGATTTACTCGACATGGCGATTAAACAGGCGCGCGAAGAAGAAACCAAAAAAGTCCGGCACCATGCCCAGGATTTAGCCGAAGATCGGATTTTGGATGTCCTGCTAACCCCCGCGCGCGAAGCAGCTTTTCAAGTCGCGGGTACCGCCGGAGCGGGGGAAGAAAGTACCACCCGGCAGCGTTATCGGAAGATTTTGCGCGAAGGGAATCTCGACGACAAAGAAATTGAAATTGAGGTAGCCGCCACGCCAGCGCAAATGGAAATTTTGGCGCCCCCAGGAATGGAAGATTTAACCAATCAGATTCAAAGCATGTTTCAAAACATGGGCGGCGCGCGCCGCCGCCGCCGAGTCTTAAAAATTCGCGACGCAATGCAAATTCTGGTCGAAGAAGAGGCGGCAAAGCTTATCAATGACGAGGAAGTAAAGTACGCCGCTATTCAAAATGTCGAACAAAATGGCATCGTTTTTTTAGACGAAATAGATAAAATCGCCAGCCGCTCAGAAACCACCGGCACGGACGTTTCACGCCAGGGTGTGCAACGAGATTTGTTACCATTAGTCGAAGGTACCACGGTATCCAGCAAGTACGGTATGGTGAAAACTGACCATATTCTATTTATCGCCAGCGGCGCTTTTCATTTTGCCAAGCCCTCCGATTTAATTCCTGAGCTTCAGGGTAGGTTGCCGATTCGGGTCGAGCTTGCCTCCCTTAGCGTGGCGGATTTCGAGCAGATTCTTACCAATACCGACGCCTGCTTAACGCGTCAATACCAGGCTCTGTTAGGTACCGAGCAATTTAGCCTGGATTTTAATGCCGACGCTATACGTAGGCTTGCGGAGATTGCCTTTGAGGTGAACGAGAAAACTGAAAACATCGGGGCCCGGCGCTTATATACGGTCATGGAAAAATTATTAGAAGAAATATCGTTTCGAGCTGCCGATGACGCACCGCAAAAAATCACGATCGACCGCAATTATGTTGACGCCCGCCTAAAGGACTTGGCGGCCAGCGAAGACTTAGCCCGCTACGTACTTTAAGCCCTAGCGACTCGCAAACTAATTCGCAATCATTGACTGCCGGAGGGTTATTAGCTCGGGCTGCTGCCGGAAAAACGTCCAAGGGAAGCTGACGAAAATTTTAGCTTTCCTCCCTTGAATTTCCAAAACTCATACTTATATTGGCTCTAAGGAGACGGGTTACCCCGTTTCAGTTTATTAACTTGGAGGATGCGATGACGAATATATCTCGATATGAACCCTTTGATCCATATGAAGATTTATTTAAAGGCCTAGTACTACGGCCAATGCGTTTTGAAATGCCTACGCAACCATTGCGGGCCAAAATGGACATCTCAGAAACGGAACAGGCTTATACCCTCAAAGCAGAAATACCGGGGGTGAAGAAAGAGGACATACACGTTTCTATCGACGGTAGTCAGGTTTCAATTAGCGCGGAAATGAATCAGGAGAAAGAGCAGAAAGAAGGCGAAAAAATTATCCATAGCGAACGTGTTTACGGAAAAATCCAGCGTAGCGTAACGCTAGGCCAGGATATTGACGAAACCACCGCTAGCGCTAAGTACACCGATGGGGTGCTGCACTTAACGCTACCGAAAAAAGCCGCAAGCGCTACTCGCAAATTGGCCGTACAGTAATTCGCTATTTAATTTCGTTAAGGAAAGGAGCATAAATGAATAGTTTAACACCGTATAGAAGTACTGATGATAGCTGGGATAGACTGTTGCAGAACTTTTTTGGACCCCTGCCTGCCTCCTCGGCTAATGCGAATCAAGCAAAGATTGATGTACTGGCACGCGACGATGCATTTGCCGTTTCAGTAGAATTGCCGGGTGCCACTAAGGAAAGCATCGACGTATCGGTTAGCGGCAATGAAGTACGAATCAGTGCGAACATTGCGGAAATAAAGGATGCTAATGAGAAGGTAACACCGCTCTTTCGTGAGCGCCGTTATGGGCAAATTAGCCGTACGATCGTGCTGCCGCATGACGTGGATCAATCTCAGGCGCAGGCAAAATACACAAACGGAATTCTGGAGCTCGTTTTGCCGTTTAACCCGAATTCCTTGCCGAAAAAATTGGCGGTAGAGTAATCGTTCTGAAAACCGAGCAATCCCAAGGCGGCGGAAGCCGCCTTTTTTTGGGAGTTTTAGGAAGGCCCAGCCGTGGGGACAGCAACCAACTTGCCGTCTTGCAATGCGGTGATGGTGACCGTCGTGCCTATGGGGCTATCCGGTCCGACAATTGTCCAAAAAGTATCCCCAAGCTGGATCTTACCGACACCGTTTACGATAGGCGCCGTTAACGTTAGATTCCTGCCCACATATTCTTGGCCGCGTTTATTTAGCACCCCGCTAAATTTGGATTGCGGTTTGCGTATGTAAAGCCACGTGAGAATACTTGCCAGCGATAAAACCGCAAACAAAACCCAGGCCATATAGGGATTTAAAGAGGGTGCTAACCAGGCTAGTAAACCGACGATAGCAGCAGCTATACCCAACCAGAGAAATATGAATCCCGGGGCTACGGATTCTAAAATCAACAAAATTCCGGCTAAGATCCACCATTTCCAAAAAGGATCCATCACCTATCCAATTCGAAATAAAACGATAGCGGTGCCCCGTTTGTTGCGGATGGGTTGGGTTGTGCGGGTTGATAGGGGTTCATTTGCGGCCCACTTCTTTGGTTAATTCGGTAATGCCCCCCAGCGCACCTAAAATGCCCGAGGCTTCCAAAGGCAGAAAGATTAGTTTTTGATTGGGTGCTGCGGCAATATCCTTAAGTGCCTCCACATACTTTTGCGCCACAAAGTAATTCACCGCCTGGACATTCCCTTTGGCTATAGCTTCCGAGACCATGGTGGTGGCCGCAGCCTCGGCTTGCGCTAAACGCTCGCGCGCTTCCGCTTCACGAAATGCCGCTTCTTTCTTACCTTCTGCCTCTAAAATAGCTGCCTGTTTTAAGCCCTCGGCTTTTAAAATTTCCGATTGGCGCAAGCCCTCCGCTTCTAAAATCTGCGCCCGCTTAATGCGCTCCGCTTTCATTTGCCGCGCCATGGATTCCACCAAATCCATAGGTGGGGTAATATCTTTTATCTCAATTCGCGTGACCTTCACCCCCCAACTGGAGGTGGCCTCATCGATCACCAACAGCAGTCGCGAATTAATCGCATCGCGTTGCGATAACAACTCGTCTAAATCCATCGAACCCATAACGGTGCGAAGGTTCGTCATAGTTAAATTAAGTATGGCGACTTCCAGTTGGTTAACTTCGTAGGCGCCCTTGGCCGCGTCCAGCACTTGGAAGAAGACGATCCCATCGACCTTCACCATAGCGTTATCCTTGGTAATGATGTCTTGGGAAGGGACTTCAAGCACGGTTTCCATCATGTTCATTTTTGCGCCGATGCGATCCATCAAAGGCACAATGTAATGCAGACCGGGGGAGAGGGTGCGAATGTAACGACCGAAGCGTTCGACCGTATATTCCATGCCCTGAGATACGGCTTTTACGCCGCTAGAAACTAACACCACTGCTAAGACCACCAGCACTATTACAAATATATCCATGCGTCCTCCTGTTGCGTCCCGTGCGGAGGCGTTGCCAACCTCGTGCAGAACGTGCGAATTTTAGGGCGTTTCTTGGAGCTTGGCTAAGCGCTGCTCGCTATAAGTATATAGCTCCGCGCTTAAAGGTGTTTGTTGCGCTCGGCGATAGACATCCCGAGCGCTGGCAAATTGCTTATCTGCCTCCAGAGAGATGGCTAAGCCAATTAACCACACGCCAGTTTGTGGCGCAACCCTTAGGGCTGCTTGATATTCTACAATAGCTTCCTTGTGGCGCCCCTCGCGCTGCAGTAGCGTACCCTTAAAGGCATGGTACTCGGCATTCTCTTGCGCATGAGACTGATAGCGCTCCAAGGTCTGCAGTGCCGCGTTGGTTTCACCACGCTCCACCTGCAAACGCGCTAGCGCCATGGCAAAGCCGCTTTGCTGCGGGAAGAGCGTGAGGCCGTTTTGCAAGAAACTTATGGCCTTATCATACTGTTTGCTCTCCACGAGTACACCCAACATCGCCTGGCGCGCGCTCATGTCGGCGGGGTTCAGTTGCAACGCTTCTTCTAAGCCCGCGCGGCCCTCATCTAATCGACCCTGTTGCAAGGAAAGGAGTGCTTTTTGGTAAATCTCGTCTGCCCGTTGTTTTGCGGTTAAATCCTTGGCGGGTTTCGGTATGATCAAGGCTTCTTTGGGAGCGGATGGCGTATCCGGTTTGTTGACCGGTCGCGCGGGCTCAGCCGCAATAACCAGGGGTTCCCTTGCCTTTGTTTCCGGCGTAACCACACTAGGCTCAATGGGCTTACTTTCCACGGCCACCGGTGTTGGCGTTGTCGGACCGGTAACCGGACTGGCGGCAGTTGGAACGGGCGTGCGGGCCGCGACTGGGGCCGGGGTGGGCGCTAACACGGGACTGCTGGCGGGGGTGATGGCTAAGGGCGGAGGGGAGATCGGCTTGGCGGGCCAACTGCGCCAAAACAGCCACGCACCAACCAACAGCGCAATCCCCAGACCTAGAGCAAGCCCCCACCACCGAAATGAAGAGCGGCGCTCGACCGGAACCGCGTGGATTTTGCTCGGGAAAATCGTGGCCTCTAGCGGTTCTGCATGGCGGGCTTCGAGGTCCTGGAGCATACGATTAATTAAGCTCATAAACCTGATTTCCTACTTGGATTGCTACACATAACCATTTAGCCACACCCATCCCATACCCATGAAAATGCCCAAGAGCGGAATCGCGAGCCACCACCACGGATGCGCGGAATTCGCCGCCGGGGTGTCTGCTAAGGCCGCCCCCACATGCTTGCCCTGCACGATCTGTTTGCCTTCGCCGAAAGCCACCAACATGGCTTTATGCGCTAGGATATTAATTAAGCGGGGCACGCCTTGGGTTGCTTGATAGAGTTTTTTCATCGCGCCTTTGTCAAACAAGCGGCCACCCCGATAGCCCGCTACGGTTAAGCGGTGCGCGATATAATAATCCAACTCATCCCGGCTTAATCGTCCCAGCTCATAGTGGAAGGTGATGCGTTGATTTAATTGGCGTACGGATTCGTGCTGGAGTTTTTGATTTAATTCGGGTTGGCCAAATAATACGACCTGCAACAGTTTGCGTTTTTCCGTTTCGAGGTTGGTTAACAAGCGCAACGCTTCTAAAGTTTCCAACGGCATGGCTTGCGCTTCATCCAGGCAGACCACGACTTGCTTATTCTCTCGGGCAAAATCTAGCAAGGCGAGATTGATAGTCTTTAATAAATGATATTGATCGACGTCTTTTTTTAGCTCTATATTTAATTCTTCCGCCAGCGCCAACCATAAAGCGCGCGGCTCCAAAAAAGGATTGGGGATATAGGCGGTAACAAATCGCGGCGCGGTTTGCGTCTGGGGTTGGACGCCGTTTGGATTTTCGTCCTCGGCAAGACTAGCTAAAAATTTACGACACAACAGTGTTTTGCCGGTACCGACTTCGCCGGTGATTTTGATAAACCCTTCACCGTTCTTAATGGCTACCAGCAAAGTATTGAGCGCTTCTTGATAACTTGCAAAGGCGAAGAAAAAACTGGTATCGGGCGTAATGCCGAACGGCGCTTCACGCAAACCAAAATGTTTTTTATACACGAAAATTCCCTGTGCTAGCGGGTTTCTGCATCCACGCCAAAAACATCTGATCGTCCCCCATAGGAAAACCCGCGGTCATAATTACGCATGCGATCTTGAGCTTCCAGTAAGTCTTTGTTCCAGCCGTCACTGCCTTCAACAATCGTGGGTTTCAGTAGAATAACCAATTCGCGCTTGATAGCAATTTGGTTTGTTTGACGGAAGAGACTGCCTAAGAA
>CAYYOS010000095.1:0-9715 GCA_964473355.1 uncultured Burkholderiales bacterium
AGCAGCCGATGCGGATAAGGAGATGACGCTAGCCGTAAGTATTGATACAGATAAAATACCGGCTTTTATAAATTGACGACGTTGCATATTAATTTCCCCTTTGCGTGGTGACGTGAATATATTAAATTGCTGTTGGAGATTAGCGAGGAGCGTGCCAGGAGCGCCTGTTATAGGAGCAGCGCCAGCACGGGCGCCGGTTTCCGAGAAAACTGACGCCCCACTTAAACCCTATCAAACTGGCATGTACCGGGGTAACGCATAAAGATGGTGCGCCCACAATTTTGGTGCACCAGATATGGGCTCACTTTTACGCTTACCTTTGGTCTCATCGCGCCATGAATCCCAGCGTAAAACGTTTTTCCGCGGGCGTGGTGATCGTGCGTTATGTGGACAAGGAATGGCATTACCTACTCTTGCGTTGTTTTGCCCTTTGGGATTTTCCCAAGGGGCAAGTAGAGCCGGGGGAGACCTCCCTGGCTGCGGCACTTCGCGAAGTGCGCGAAGAAACTACGCTCACTGATTTAATTTTTCGCTGGGGCGAAGCATATCAAGACACATCCCCTTACGCACACGGAAAGATCGCTCGCTATTACTTGGCCGAATCCCCGGGCGGCGAGGTCGATTTACCCATTAACCCCATAATCAATAAGCCCGAGCACCATGAATTCCGTTGGTGTCGCGTGGCAGAGGTACGGCGACTGATACCACCGCGACTGGTTAAAATAATCGATTGGGCTACGCAGATCCTGGGCACTTAAACCCGGTTGATGACGCGCCCGAAAAACTCCTTATATTAGAGAAAGACCATTCCGCTTGTCCTTAGACCGCACTTTTAAAATCGCCCTGCTTGCGACCCTCGTTTTGAAATTGCTGTTTGCAGCCTTGCTGCCTTTTACGGGCGACGAAGCTTATTTCGCCATCTGGGGAAATTATTTTGACTGGGGATATTACGATCACCCGCCCATGGTGGGATGGCTGGCGATTTTATTAAAATCGCTGGGCGATAGTGCACTCATCTTACGCTTGCCGGCCGTGCTCATCACCCCCGCGATAGCCCTAGGAATATTTTTCACCCTAAAAAAATTCGATGAAGAAAAAGCTTATTTGGTGGGCCTGCTTTTTTTATTCAGCCCGATTTATTTAATCGAAATTTTTCACACCACCGATGTACCACTCATTCTATTTTCTTTCTTTTCGGTACTGGCACTCTACAAGGCAGAAGTCAGCAGAAAGTGGTTCTTCTACGCTGCCTCAGGCGCATTATTGGGCTTGGCGTTTCTATCCAAATATTTTGCGGGGTTTTTAGGCGTCGCTTATCTGTTTTATTTTATATTTGGCACCGCCGGAAAGAACCTTCGAGGGTATGCGTTGCTAATTCTCTGTGCCCTGCCTTTTGTTGCAGTAAATATCTATTGGAATTACGGACATTGTTGGTCCAATCTGCTTTTCAATGTCTACAATCGCCATGAGGACGCAGCGTGGTCGCTAGTAAAAGTGCTGTTGTATTTGGCGATGTTAGCGTACCTTGTAACGCCCCCCGTGCTTTATAGTTTGTGGAAACAACGCGCCCTAGTTAACGCCCCCATAGGCCCAGCTTTTAAGGTATTTATCTTTACCGCCCTGGTTCCGCTATTTATTTTTCTGCTTTTTTCATCTGCAAAAGTAATCGGCTTGCATTGGGTATTGTCTTTTTTGCCCTTTTTATTTTTATCGCTACCATTGTTTTTAACATCCAAACAATTACATGGTGCCGTAAAGTTTATGTTGGTTTTTGCGATTCTGCATGGCGCGGTACTCACCGCGATTTTAGTCGTGCCCATCGAGTCGTGGCGTGGAGTAAAAAAATACCCGAGCATCGTCATGACCGCGCAAACCGGCGAACTACTAGCCCTACTCGCACCGTATAAAAAGGATTTTGTGCTGGCGGCCGATGCGTATTCTCCTGCGGCCATACTCACGCATCACACGGGCACCAATGTCCCAGTATTTGGCTTAGGCTCGTCGCACGCCCGCCACGACGACATCATGACGGACTTTCGCGCCCTACAAGGCAAAAATCTCCTTATATTTAAAAAGCAGGCGCCACAGTTGGAAGCGTATTCACCCTACTTTCATTCCGTCTCCATGCAAGCCATTAATCTACGCGGCGCGGCGTTCTACCTCGTTTTGGGATATGACTTTAACTACCCCGCATACCGTATAGGGATTTTGGAAAAAATTCGCCAGCGCTATTACGCGCTTCCCTCCTATCTGCCCTTAAAGGCCTGTTATTTTTGCGCGCGCTATTTTTCAGCGAACGGCTGCGGGGGTTCGCCCGCGGTACCTACACAATTTTGACATGGATATCAGCGCCATTATTTTAGCGGGCGGCAGAGGGGCTAGGCTAGGCAATCAAGACAAAGGCTTGCTACCTTTAGGGAATCGTAAGCTGGTCGAGTGGGTGTTGCAACGAATACGCCCACAGGTTAAGGAAGTGGTTATTAGTGCTAATCGTAACAAGGACTTATATCAACTCTTGGGTTTACCAGTGGTTTCTGATATACTCTACCCAAATTTCGGCCCCCTTGCCGGCATCTTAAATGCCCTCCCGGCGGTTCAGGGGCCATGGGTACTGACCGTACCCTGTGATTCGCCTTTTTTGCCGCTAGACTTAGCAGCGCGTTTAAAACAGGCGCTCAATAATAATAACGATATTGCCGTGCCGTTAGTAGGTGATCGCGCTCAAAGCGCCATTTGCCTATTTAATACTGGCCTCTACCATAACTTAAAAGATTTTTTGGCTTCTGGACAAAGGAAAACGGAAGACTGGCAAACCGGCTTAAATCGTGTGCTGGTTCCGTTTGAAAACCCGGAAGCGTTTTTGAATATTAATGACGAGGCCACCCGGCTAAAAGCCCAAACTCTTTTGGGAACTTAATTTTGTGCAGAGCGGTCTGCATCTTCGGATATTAAAGTGGTGATTATGAAATATTGGTTTAATTTTTGGGTGATAATCGCGTTATGTTTGCCGACCTTAAGTATGGCCGACATCTATGCTTTTTTAGATGAGAACGGCATTGCGCACTTTAGCAATGCGCCGAAAGACGAGCGCTATCAGCTTTTTAAAAAAGGCGGTGACCCTAGCGCGGACGCTGCCGAGGAAGCGCAGCCGAACCTTGCTTTACGAGTTCCAACGCAACAATTTATGCAGCTGGTGGAACGCGCGGCGCAAACCAGTCAAATGGAACCGGCCTTACTCCACGCGGTTATTGCAGCGGAATCCGGTTATAACTCCACCGCATTATCCCCCAAGGGTGCCACTGGTCTGATGCAGCTCATGCCGGAAACCGGGAAGCGCTACGGGGTGTCTAATTTGCTGGATCCGGCACAAAATATTTTGGGCGGCGCGCGCTATCTGCGCGACCTAATGCGCTTATTTAAGAACGATATGAACTTGGTGCTGGCTGCTTACAATGCTGGTGAAGGCGCGGTGATTAAGCATGGTTACAAAATTCCACCGTATCGCGAAACCATGCTTTATGTCCCTAAAGTTTTGCAGTACTACAAACAATATCAATCTCGTGAAACCGCCCCTATCGTAAAAAGGAGTAAGACATGAGTTCCGATAATTTAAATTCTATTGACGACAATACTGATCCTTTGAGCTCCGCAGCTAAACATATGGATGAGCGTTTGCGCAGCGCTAATCAAGGCGCACTATTAAGCGCGCCAAGCGGTAGCCTTAAAGAAGACGTGATTACTCAGACGACAGTCCCACAGCCTGTTTCCGACGCGGGCAACCTCACCATATCTATTCGGGCGGACCTCAAAGCGTTTCTTACCGTGCTTGCTATCCCTGTCGGCATAAGCCTGTTCGCCGGCTTATGTCGAACACGACACCCTAACTAAAATTTATCGGCTTCTAATTTCTTCGCGTGGGTGGAATGTTATAAGCACCCCTCCGGAAGTTTTCAAACTCGATTCTCTGAAATATATCCGCATAAAAATCAAAGTAAGCTTCGAGAAAAGCTCTTAGGGCAGATTACTCCCAGTGCCACCGCCCGGCGCCCCGCACCAGAAACGTGCAAATAGATTAGTGTCTTTATAAAACTAAAGCGCTTCGTTATAAAAATCAACGTATTAATATCTCTATCACGCTGGCACGTTGCTTGCGTTCACTAAAGATAACAGCAGCAAGTGGTGTCTCTCAATAACGAATTGCACCGTTTAAGGCGCTGCCACAATCCAATGGGTGTATAGATAGACCGGTAATTTCCACAGGGATAAGCATAGGCAATGATGGATGAATCCGTAGCCAGTTTAGCTAAACCCCAAATATTCGACGAAATGCATCGGCCGGAAGGCGAGGTGCGCGACCAATATTGCGACGTCGCAGCGCAGCTATTTTCCTTACCCCTGGAGGCGCTTTCCCAAAAACAACGCGAAGCCGAAATGCTGTTTCGCCGCCTGGGTGTTACTTTTGCCGTTTACGGAGAAGATGCGGGCGCCGAGCGCTTAATCCCTTTTGATGTGATTCCGCGCATTTTTGGCGCCGCCGAATGGGCTCTCCTGGAGCGCGGCTTGAAGCAACGGGTGCGCGCATTGAACGCTTTTCTGCATGATATTTATCATGACCAGGAGATCATCAAGGCCAGCTTGATCCCCGCCAAGCAAGTCTTGGAAAACAGCCTATACCGGCCGGAGATGCGCGGTATCAGTTTATCAAATCAAGTGTATGCCCATGTCGCGGGGATAGATTTGGTGCGAGTGGCGGAAAACGATTTCTACGTGCTGGAAGATAATCTGCGTACTCCATCGGGCGTGTCGTATATGTTGGAGAATCGCAATACCATGATGCGGCTATTCCCGGATTTATTCGCGAGCCATGCCGTTGCGCCGATTGATCACTACCCGCAAATGTTGCGCGATACGCTACGTGACGCCGCTCCTCCCAATGCGGAGGAACCGGTAATTGTAGTGATGACGCCGGGCGCCTATAACAGCGCCTATTTCGAACACGCTTTCTTAGCAAGCCAAATGGGTGTGGAGCTGGTGGAGGGACAAGATTTGGTGGTGCACGCGGGGAAAGTGTATATGCACACCACCGAAGGGCCGCAACAGGTGCACGTTATTTACCGGCGTGTCGATGACGATTTTCTCGATCCTTTGGCCTTTCGTCCCGATTCGTCGCTTGGCGTCCCGGGGTTAATGAATGCCTATTGCAATGGCGGCGTAGTGCTGGCAAATGGGGTGGGCACGGGCGTGGCGGACGACAAATCTACTTATCCCTACGTGCCCGCGATGATCGAATTTTATCTCGGCGAAAAACCCCTGCTATCCAACGTCCCCACTTGGTTTTTGGGAAAAACTGATGATCTTAAATATGCCCTCGCCCACCTGCCTGAATTAGTGATGAAAGAAGTGCAAGGCTCGGGAGGCTACGGCATGTTGATTGGACCCGCCAGCACGCCCGCGGAGATCGCCGCGTACCGCGAACGCATTTTGGCCGCCCCGGCAAGTTTTATCGCCCAACCCACACTGGCCCTGTCCACTTGTCCAACCTTAGTGCAAGCGGGTATTGCACCACGTCACGTGGATTTGCGTCCCTTCGTTTTATCCGGCAAGGAAATCCGCCTGGTACCGGGTGGGCTCACCCGGGTAGGATTAACTGAAGGCTCTTTGGTCGTCAATTCCTCCCAAGGCGGGGGAACCAAAGACACCTGGGTATTGGAGGATTAACCATGTTGTCACGAACCGCAGATCACCTGTTTTGGATGGCACGCTACATCGAGCGTGCGGAAAATACTGCGCGCGTGCTGGATGTCACCCATAGCACGTCGCTGTTGCCGGATGACTCCGAAGGCGCGGAGGCTCACCTCTGGTATGCCCCACTAAACATTACGGGCTGCGCCGGCGACTACACCAGTAAATATGGTGCCGCCGAAGCGGCCAATGTCACGCGATTCATTGCATTAGATCCGGACAATCCGGCAAGCATTTATAGCAGTCTAATGTTAGCGCGGGAAAACGCACGAGCAGTGCGCGGCGCCATTACCAGTGAAATGTGGGAAAGTATCAACGCCACTTGGTTAGATCTTAATCGCATGTCGCCGGGCTTGAACGGTAATCGCCTCACGCCTTTTTTTGATTGGGTAAAAGAGCGTTCGCATCTCTTTCGCGGCGTAACCCTGGGCACCATACTCAAAGACGATGCGCTCAATTTTATTCGCCTCGGGACATTCTTGGAACGTGCTGATAATACGGCGCGTATTCTCGACGTTAAGTATCACATTCTGTTGCCGAGCGTTAAAGATGTCGGTGGTGCCGCGGATTACTATCAATGGGGCGCACTGCTGCGCTCAGTTAGCGCCTTTGAAGCCTATCGCAAAATATATCGCGACGTGATCTCGCCGCAACGCGTCGCAGAGCTCTTGGTGTTGCGTGCTGATATGCCGCGCTCGCTGCACGCTTGCCTCAACGAAGTAGACGCCACCTTGGAAATTATCAATGGCTCCACCGGGGATGAGGCACGCCGTTCCGCGGGAGAATTGCATGCCGCATTGCATTTCGGCCTGATAGAAAATATTTTCGCGGATGGGCTGCACGAATATTTAACTGATTTTCTTGGCCGGACAGCCAGCCTGAGTAAGGAAATTCGCATTGCATATTTAGCCCGTCGCGATGAATTTGTAGCCTCGTCACCCTCGCGCCACATGGCACAGGTACAATAAAAGATGTCAATTACCTGCGGTGGAACTTTTCATGACTTATTGCGTAGCCTTAAAGCTCAACGCCGGACTCGTGTTTGCTTCGGATTCTCGAACCAACGCTGGAGTCGATCAAATTGCATGTTTTAAAAAAATGCGAAGTTTTGTTAATGAGGGCGACCGTGTCATTGTCATCCTAAGTTCGGGTAATTTGTCCATAACTCAGAGTGCCATTAACTTACTCGAGCAGCGCGGCAAGACTAATGAATTACTTAACCTATGGAAGGCTGGATCGATGTTCGAGGTGGCCCAGCTTTTGGGCGATTGCCTACGCGAGGTGCGTGATCGCGATGGCCCGTTCTTGCTCGAAGGAAATGTCCGGGTGGGCGCAAATTTTATTATCGGTGGTCAAGTTAAAGGCGAGCCGCCACGTTTATTCTTAATGTACGACGAGGGCAATTTTATCGAGGCCACGGAAGAAACGCCCTATTTTCAAATCGGTGAAACGAAGTATGGTAAGCCCATTATCGATCGCGTTATTCATGCAGAAACGCCGCTCATGGACGCCATAAAATGTTTATTGGTGTCGTTCGATTCGACGATGCGTAGCAATATCTCAGTGGGCTTGCCGCTGGACCTGGCGTGCTACGGACGGGATAGCCTAAGCTTGGATCGCGTGCATCACATCACCCAGAGTGACACCTATTTTTCCCAGATAAGCCAACGTTGGAGCGAAGGCCTGCGTGGTGTATTTGCCTCCTTACCGGATCCCGATTGGGAAACCCCATTGAGTACGAGTGATAGCAGATCTACTCCTCCTCCCTAATATGGCCATACGCGTTGCTTTGCTGCATCATAGCCGTTACAGTTTTGATCGTCCGGTTCAGATATTTCCCCATGAAATTCGGCTAAAACCCGCGGCCCACAATCGCACGCCAATTTCCGCCTACTCGCTTAAGGTTCAGCCCGCTAAGCATTTTATTCACTGGCAACAAGACGCTTACGGGAATTTCGTTGCCCGCCTCACGTTTCCCGAACCGACCCGCGAACTCGAAGTAACCGTGGATTTGATCGCAGACATGACCGTCATCAATCCCTTCGATTTTTTTGTGGAGCCCTGGGCCGAGCATTTTCCGTTTCAATATCCAGCCGCGCTGAAGGCTGAACTAACCCCGTTTCTACAACTGGAAACCGCAGAACCAACACTCATTAAATGGCTGGGCGATTTACGCAGCACCTTACCGGCCAAGATCGGCATTGCCAACTTTCTGGTGCACGTCAATCAACACATTCAGCACAGCGTGTCCTATCTCATCCGCATGGAGCCCGGCATTCAAAGTTGCGAGGAAACACTGACCAAAGCCTCGGGTTCCTGCCGTGATAGCGCCTGGTTATTGGTGCAAGTACTACGCCAGCTGGGCATAGCAGCGCGCTTTGTCTCGGGCTATTTAATCCAGCTCGCTGCCGATGAAAAAGCGCTGGACGGCCCACCCGGCCCGAGTGCGGATTTCACCGACTTGCACGCCTGGTGCGAGGCCTATATTCCGGGGGCGGGCTGGGTAGGGTTGGATGCTACCTCGGGTCTGCTCGCCGGCGAAGGCCATATTCCCTTAGCCGCGACCGCCTTACCCGCCTCCGCGGCAGCGATTAATGGGCTCACTGGCATCTGCGAGACACGTCTGGACGTAACCATGACCGTAACCCGTATACACGAAGACCCGCGTGTCACTAAACCCTATTCCGACGCGCAATGGGCAGCAGCGCACGCACTGGGCATGCAAATCGATACTGAATTAAAAAATGCTGACGTGCGCTTGACCCAGGGTGGCGAGCCAACTTTTGTATCCATCGATAACATGGATGGCGTGGAGTGGAACACCGCCGCGCTTGGCGAACAAAAATGGAACTTGGCGAACGCCCTAATCCGCCGCCTGCAAGCGCGCTTTTCGCGTGGCGGGGTGTTGCATTTCGGTCAAGGCAAATGGTATCCCGGCGAACCCTTGCCTCGCTGGGCGTTATCGGTTTATTGGCGCGCCGACGGCCTGCCGCTTTGGCATAACCCCGCACTGCTCGCGGAAGCTAGCGCGGCCATCAGCATCGAAACGTTGCAAGGCTTTGGTGCTCAGCTTGCGCAACAGCTGGGGCTCAATCCTGGCTATTTAATTCCCGCATACGAAGACCCGTGGCAGGCATTGGATAAAGAGAGTCGCCTGCCGGCTAATTTCGACGCCTACGCGGCGCAACTTGCCAATGCCGAGGCGCGCCTGCGCCTTACTCAAGAATTACGCGGCAAATTAGCCGCGATCGCAGGTTATGTGTTGCCGCTTAAGGCGGGCACCGCTGAGGCGCCTCGATGGCGCTCCAGCCGCTGGCCACTGCGCCAGGATCGTTTGTATCTTGTAGCGGGCGATTCCGCACTGGGTTATCGACTGCCGTTGGATAGTTTGCCATGGCAGGCACCGGAAGATTTTGAACTCGAATTGCCCCCCGATCCTTTCGCTGAGCGGGCGCCGCTACCCGAATACCCACCCACACTTGAATCTGTTGGCGACGACGAGATCGACGACGCCCCCAGCGCGCGCGAAGTGATTCACACCGCGTTGGCGCTGCAAGTGCGCGATGGCGTGTTATACGTTTGCATGCCGCCCACCACCACCTTGGAAGCTTGGCTGGATTTGGTTGCCACGCTGGAGCGCTGCGCGGCCGCGCTGAACCAGCCCATTCGCCTGGAAGGTTACGCGCCACCGCGTGATCCCCGTGTGCTGTCGCTATCCGTAACCCCCGACCCGGGCGTCATCGAGATTAACATTCACCCCGCCGCGGATTGGCCGACCTTGGTGGAACGTACCCGTGCGTTGTATGAAGAAGCGCGCCTAACCAGGCTGGGCAGCGAAAAATTCATGCTCGATGGCCGTCACACCGGCACGGGCGGCGGCAACCACGTCACACTCGGCGGTGCCATCGCGGCGGATAGTCCTTTCTTGCGCCGCCCGGATTTACTAAAAAGCCTGATCGCCTATTGGCAGCAA
>CAYYOS010000096.1:0-9674 GCA_964473355.1 uncultured Burkholderiales bacterium
GCTTTCTTTGAACTTAAGATCTGAAAAAGGCGGATACTGAACTAAGGCCTGCTGAAAATTACGGATATTATCGGTGCCGCCGGCGACCATGAGATTCATGCCTTCTTCGGCCAATAGAATCGTGCCTTTCAAACCCAGCGCTAAACTTTGGTCAAAGAAATCACGCCTTAAATCCGGTAAATTTCTTAAAGGGGTGAATTTATAGGCGGCAATATGTAGAAAAGGGACTTCTGTCACCTGGGCGTCTCAAAGTAAAATTATTTAGTGTTGTAACAGCGTTGTTACCGAACTGCCTTGCTATTATATCACCATGCCCGATCCGCAATTCATACACCTACGGATGCACACTGAATTTTCCATCGTCGATGGCATTGTCCGTATCGCCGATGCCGCCCAGGCGGCGCGTGCGGACAGTATGCCGGCGCTGGCCATCACCGACTTAAATAATCTTTTCGGGATGGTGAAATTTTATAAAGCCGCGCGGGCAGAGGGTCTAAAACCCATAGTCGGCTGTGATGTCTGGATTACCAATGAAATCAACCGTGACCAGCCCAGCCGGCTGCTACTCCTTTGTCAGAGCCACGACGGTTATTTACGCCTCTGCGAGCATATTTCGCGCGCTTACCGTTTTAATCAACACCGGGGCCGCGCGGAAATTAAAGCCGCATGGCTGGAGGGCGACGGCGGAACCGATTTAATTGCATTGTCCGGCGCCCACATGGGCGATATCGGATTAGCGTTGCTGCAAGGCAATGCCGCATTGGCCGCCTCCCGCGCGGAACAATGGAAAGCGATATTCCCGCAACGTTTTTATTTGGAGCTGCAACGCTACGGATCCAGCCAAGCCGAGCTTTATGTTAAGCGCGTGTTGCGCATTGCCACACAAACCCAACTTCCCGTGGTTGCCACCCATCCCGTGCAGTTTCTAAAACCGGATGACTTTAAAGCCCATGAAGCGCGGGTGTGCATCGCTGAGGGTTATGTGCTGGGAGACCAACGCCGGCAACGCAGTTTCACTGAACAGCAGTATTTGAAGTCGCAAGCGGAGATGGCGGAATTATTTAAAGACATTCCGGAAGCTTTGGTGAACAGCGTGGAAATCGCCAAGCGTTGTAATTTTTCCTTGGAATTGGGCCATACTCGCTTGCCGCAATTTCCGACACCTGATCATTTAAGCTTGGACGAATACTTTCGTCAGCTCGCCAACGAAGGATTGGTGATGCGCCTAAACGAACAGGCAGGAGATGCCGCGCTACGCGCAGCCAAAACCGAGGTTTACCAAGCTCGTTTAGATTTCGAAATCCAAACTATTCTTCACATGGGTTTCCCTGGTTATTTTTTAATTGTTGCCGACTTCATTAATTGGGCAAAAAAGAATGGCGTGCCCGTGGGGCCGGGAAGAGGTTCCGGGGCCGGCTCTTTGGTCGCCTATAGCTTGGGTATCACCGATTTAGATCCGTTGCGCTACGACTTGCTGTTCGAGCGTTTTCTTAATCCAGAGCGGGTATCCATGCCGGATTTTGACGTCGACTTTTGCCAAGACGGACGTGAGCGCGTCATTGAATATGTGAAGCAAAAATATGGCGAGGACAGCGTTGCGCAAATCGTGACTTTTGGCACCATGGCGGCGCGCGCAGTGGTCCGCGATGTCGGCCGCGTTTTAGACTTGCCGTATACCTTTGTTGATCAATTCGTGAAACTCATCCCCTTTGAACTCGGCATGACTTTAGCACGGGCGCGCGAACAAGAGCCAGAATTAAACGCTCGCGCCGAAAAAGAAGAAGAAATTCATGAGTTGCTGGAGTTAGCCGAGCGCCTCGAAGGCATAACCCGCAACGTCGGTATGCATGCGGGCGGCGTGTTGATCGCGCCCGGCAAGCTGACGGATTTCACCCCTATTTATTGTGCCTCCGGCCAGACCGCGATCATGAGTCAATATGATAAAGACGACGTGGAGCAAATTGGCTTGGTGAAATTCGACTTTTTGGGCTTGCGCACGCTGACCATTTTAGACTGGGCAAAACGCTTTATTGATGAGCTGCAAAGCGACGGGGATTCCGCCTTTAATTTGGCGACTATACCGCTGGCTGACGCCGCCACATATCAACTTTTAAATAAATGCAACACGACGGCCGTGTTTCAGCTGGAATCGCGCGGCATGCGCGACTTAATTAAACAGTCTTGCCCGGACTGCTTTGAAGATATTATCGCCTTGGTTGCCTTATTCCGTCCCGGGCCCATGAATCTGATTCCCGACTTTGTCAAGCGTAAGCAGGGGATCGATCAAGTTAAGTATGTGGATGCGCGCTTGGAACCCATCTTAAAACCTACTTATGGGGTGATGGTATATCAAGAGCAAGTGATGCAAATAGCGCAGGTAATAGGGGGGTATAGTTTAGGCAGCGCTGATTTATTGCGCCGCGCCATGGGCAAAAAGAAGCCCGAGGAAATGGCCCTGCATCGGGATATCTTTGTTAATGGGGCGTTAGAGCGAGGCCTATCGCGCAATAATGCTGAAACGCTGTTTAACCATATGGAAAAATTTGCCGAATATGGTTTCAATAAATCGCACTCCGCCGCCTATGCGCTCATAGCCTACCAAACGGCATACATTAAAACGCACTACACCGCGGCTTTTATGGCGGCTACTTTATCTTCCGACATGGATGATACGGATAAGGTGCAAATATTTTATGAGGACGCGCGCGCCAATAATTTGGAGATTCTTCCCCCCGACGTAAACTTCAGTGATTATCGCTTTACCCCCCTCAACGCGCGGCAAATTCGCTATGGCTTAGGTGCCTTGAAAGGAACAGGTGAATCCGCGATCACATCCATCATTAAAGCCCGCAGTGCCGGACCCTTTACTGATCTCTTTGACTTTTATAGTCGGGTGGATACGCGCTTGGTGAATAAGCGTGTCGCCGAATCGCTTATTCGTGGCGGGGCAATGGATGCCTTTTCCAACAATCGCGCCAGCCTGATCGCATCATTGCAAGACGCCCTAGATGCGGCAGAAGAAAATAAGCGTGCGTTAACGCAAAACAATTTATTCGGATCACATTCCGGTGTAACGCTGGAGCGGCATTCCTTGCGCAACATCCATCCATGGTCTTATGAAGAGACTTTGCAGCAGGAAAAAAAGAGCTTCGGTTTTTATTATAGCGGCCACCCGTATTCCTTATATGAAGACGACATTTGTGGATTAATTAAAATACCGCTAAAAGACTTATCTCCCCAACCCCATGCGCAACTGATGGCGGGCATCATAGGCGCGACGCGCACGCAATTTACACGGCGCGGCAAAATGGCCATTGTGACCTTGGACGACGGAGAGTCACGGCTCGAAGTGGTCGTTTTCAGTGAGCTGTTCGATGCGCACCGCAGCAAGCTAAAAGAGGATCAATTCTTAATCGTTTCCGGCAAGGTGACCAAGGACGATTACTCTGGCGGCCTACGGGTATTAGCTGAAGCGCTATATGATTTGCCAAGCGCTCGCCTGCAATTCGGTAAATTAATGAAGCTATATTGCAATGGCGAGGCTGACGCATCGCGGCTGCAAGAATTGCTTGCCCCTCATCGGCCCGGACCCTGCCCAGTCGCGATTTACTATAAAAATCAGGGTGCCAGCTGCCATGTTACGTTAGGCGACGCGTGGCAGGTAACTTTAAGTGATTCCTTGATAAAGTCTCTAAGTTATTGGTTAAAAAAAGAAAACGTTAAGGTAATTTATCAATAGCGATCACTTTAAACAGGATTTTTTTAAAAACGAAAAATAGCTTGATTTAGTTATTATTATATTAGAGAATACTGATAACGCACTTTGCTAAATCCCCTTTGGCGAATGCGTTGTCTCCTCCATTCTCCTCCTATGGTGGAATTCAAGCGCGGCCAAGTCCGCGCTTTTTTTTTTGGATGGTGCCGCCGAGCGCTTAGCTTCCGCGATAAAAATTCAGATCAGTCACCGACTTGCCACCAAGTTGCGATAATATGCACCATTTGCTGGTATGCCATGAAGATTCTCGCTTTAGAAACATCAACTGAACATTGCTCGCTGGCTTTGTGGCTCGATGGCGAAATACTAGTGCGTGCCGTTCCCGCGCAAGAGCGCCACTCGCAGGTGATATTACCTCTGCTGCAGGCCTTGTTAGCGGATGCCCAAGTACGTTTAACGCAACTGAATGGCATCGCTTTTGGCGCGGGCCCTGGTTCTTTTACCGGTTTACGCATTGCTTGCGGTATTGCCCAAGGTTTAGCCTTCGGTGCCAATTTACCGGTGGTGGGTATTAGTGATTTAATGGCGCTGGCAGAGGCTAGCAATTGCCCAAAAGTCATTGCCATATTAGACGCACGCATGGGCGAAATTTATCATGCGGTTTATGAGCGGAGGGCGGATCAATGGCAAGAATTAAGCGCGCCCGGGCTTTATCTGCCGCAACATGCACCCGCGGTGTCAGCGGGGGGTTGGGTAGGCGTCGGTTCCGGGTTTAACGCACACAAAGAGGTTTTGCTACTGCGCTATGCCGAACAGTTTAGTGAGATAAATGCAGATTTGGTCCCCCACGCCAAAGAGATTGCCATTTTGGGGGCGCAGGCGTTATTAAACGGGCGAGGCCTCGCGCCCGACGATGCGCGTCCTATCTATATTCGGGATAAGGTTGCGCAGACCATCGCGGAACGCAGGACAAAAAATTGAGTGCCCGGCTAAAGGAAATTGCCGAGTTTCGCTTAATGCGTCATGAGGACATCGTGGCCATTATGGAAGTCGAGCAGGCGATTTATCCTTACCCGTGGACATTAGGTAATTTCGCGGATTCGATTTATGCCGGGTATAGTTGCTGGGTCGCGGGAGTAGGGCGTGAATTAGTTGGTTACGCGGTAATGATGTTAGTACCGCCCGAGGCACATTTACTCAATATCGGTATTGCCGCCAACTGGCAACGCAGAGGTTTGGGCCGAAAATTCCTCGGGCATCTTATCAAAACTGCTCGAGAGTATCATGCAAAAACCCTGTATTTAGAAGTGCGCCCTTCCAATACCGCCGCTCGTCGATTATATTCGGCAAGCGGGTTCGCGGAGATCGCGACCCGCCGCGATTACTATCCCGCAGAACAGGGTAGAGAGGACGCGATTTTAATGGCTTTGGAATTATGAAACTGTCGCGACAGGATTACATGCGGGAGTTGGAATTGTTGCCGGTGTGGCGCGCCCGCGAGACTATTTCCGTCACCGCTCCGTCGCCACCAATAGCCACCGTGGATCCTGTCGTCCATAATATGTCGTGGGCTGAGCTGAAATCGTGTGTGGCAGTTTGCACGCGTTGCCAGCTACACAAAGGTCGCACCCGCGACGTATTCGGCGTGGGAGATGAAAACGCTGACTGGATGTTTGTCGGCGAGGGACCGGGCGCCGAAGAGGATAAAACAGGCGAGCCTTTTGTAGGTCAAGCGGGAAAATTACTGGATAATATGTTAGCCAGCATAGGCTTGACCCGCACCGTCGATGTCTATATTGCGAATATAGTCAAATGCCGCCCGCCCCAGAACCGAAATCCGGAACTAGAAGAGGCGCAAACTTGTCTTCCTTATCTAGAGCGGCAAATCGCATTGATTCAACCTAAGTTAATTATCGCTTTAGGTAGAGTGGCTGCCCAAAATTTACTAAAAACGGATGCCACCATTGCGAGCTTAAGGGGCCGCAGCCACACACTTAATGGCACACCCCTGCTCGTGACTTATCATCCCGCTTACTTATTGCGCAACTTAACGGATAAAGCTAAGGCGTGGGAAGATTTGTGCAAGGCGCGGACTATGATGCAGGCACTAAAAGTTAACTAAAAATTGGAGGTCAAATGCGCTATGTAAGGTCAACCTTAGGTATATTTCTCGCACTCATGCTAGGTGGCTGCGGTTACAACCAGTTTCAAACCACCGACGAACAAGTTAAGTCCGCTTGGGGTGATGTGCTGGTAAGTTATCAGCGGCGCGCGGACTTGATCCCTAATTTAGTTGCGTCAGTGAAAGGCGCAGCGGCACAGGAGAAAGAAGTATTGCTGGGCGTTACTCAGGCCCGCGCAAAGGTTGGCTCCATACAAGCCGGTCCGGAACTCCTTAATGATGCTGCCGCGTTTGCTAAGTTCCAAGCCGCGCAAGGCGAACTCTCGTCCGCGCTATCGAGATTGCTGGTGGTATCGGAAAACTATCCACAACTTCGCTCTAACGAAGCGTTCATGGGATTAATGGCGGAGATCGCCGGTACCGAAAACCGTATTGCCGTCGCGCGAAATCGTTACGTTAAGGCGGTGCAGGAATACAATGTGATTGTTCGCTCTTTCCCGACAAACTTAACTGCCATGATGTTCGGTTACAAAACTAAACCGAGTTTTACAGTAGAGAACGAAAAAGAAATCTCGCGCCCGCCTAAAGTTGATTTTGGCTCCCCGGCGCCCGCGCGATAATTGAAAAAGTTTTTCCTTTGCTTGCTCTTGTGCGTTGGGTTAGCCCACGCGCAAGTAGCGATACCGCCCTTGCAGGCGCGGGTGACGGATTTAACGGCCACCTTGACGCTGCAACAACAACAAACCTTAGAACAAACCTTAAGCGCTTTTGAAACTCGTAAAGGCAGTCAAATTGCGGTGCTCATTGTACCCACCGTTAAGCCGGAATCCATTGAGGAATATTCAATACGCGTGGTGGAAGCATGGAAATTGGGCCGCAAAAAAATCGACGACGGCGTTTTGTTTTTGGTGGCAAAGAATGATAGGGAAATGCGCATTGAGGTGGGGTATGGATTGGAGGGTGCATTACCGGATATAACGGCTAATCGAATTATCACCGAAGTGGTGACACCCGCTTTTAAGCAAGGGGATTTTTTCGGCGGTATTAACGCGGGGGTGGATCGCATTATACGCGTCATAGATGGTGAACCGCTGCCGGAGCCTGAAACCACTAAGTCATCCGCCGGTGGCGCAGACACATCTAATTTGTTCTTCATGGCATTTATTCTGCCCTTTGTTTTAGGCGGCATTTTGCGGAGTATGTTTGGCCGATTTATGGGTGCGTCGGTAGCGTCGGGTATTGCCGGTTTTGCCGCCTGGGCCCTCGCTGGCTCAGCACTATTGGCAGTCCTGCTCGCAGTTTTTGCTTTTTTCCTCACCTTGGTCGGTGGTGGGATTGGTCGTGGCGGGGGCGGGGGATTCGGCGGTGGCGGTTTTGGTGGTGGGGGCGGATTTGGCGGCGGTGGCGGCGGTTTTAGTGGAGGCGGCGGAAGCTTTGGCGGCGGTGGCGCCTCGGGGAGATGGTGAGTATGGCGCGATTAATAAAGCACTTATTGACGCCCGTGTGGATGGCCAGACGTGTTTTTCCTGCTTCCGTGACTGCTGCGATAGAAGAGGAAATAAAAAAAAGCGAAGCCCAGCACGCAGGTGAAATTCGCTTCGTGGTGGAAGCGGCCTTAGATTTTTTCCCCTTACTTCGTAACCAAAGCGCCCGCGAGCGGGCTATCGATGTTTTTTCGCAACTCCGTTTATGGGATACCGAAGGTAATAACGGTGTGTTGATTTATTTATTGCTGGCCGATCGTGACGTAGAGATCATTGCCGACCGAGGTATAAACTCACGCGTAGGAACGGGCACCTGGGAGGGTATTTGCAAATCAATGGAAGCAGCGCTGTCGCAAGGGGAATACGAAAAAGGAATAGTACTGGGCATTCAACAAATCACCGCACTGCTTGTGCAACATTTTCCCGCGCTAACCGGAAATAGCAACGAGCTGCTTGATCGGCCAATCGTCCGTTAAACGGATCGCGCCGAATCTCCGTCCGGTTTGTGTTCATTTACGGCAAGCAAACTCCAGCTTCCCTCAACCAGTCCCTCAAGCGGTTTGAAATTAATTTTATACGCCATCTTTTTGCTTTCCTGAATCCAATAACCCAAATAGAGGTAGGGTAAGTTTAATTTTTTACAGAGTTCAATTTGCGACAAGATGCTATATACGCCGTAGCTGGCTTTTGGCACATTGGGCGCGAAAAACGTATAAACCGCAGAAAGCCCATCCGGCACCTGGTCCAAGACGGCCACTGCGCGCAGTAGTTCACCTTCTCTAAATTCAACCAAGCTGGTGTTGACCCCGCTTTTTAATAAGAATTGCGTGAATTGTTCGGGGCTATCACTATCCATTCCGCCACCGGAATGACGGTGCGATTGATAGGAGCGATACAACGCATAGTGCTCTGGTTTAAATTCTAACTTTTCGTGATGCGTAGTGAGGTGCGCGTGGGATTTCAAAATGCGCCGCTGCACCCGACTCGGTACAAAATCCGCGACTGCTATGCGCACCGGAACGCAGGCCCGGCATTGATTGCAATGCGGTCTATAGGTATGAAAACCACTACGGCGGAAGCCCAGCTGCAGGAGTTGGCCGTAAACCTCTGAACCAATTAAATGCACCGGTGTGGCAACTTGGGAACGCGCCATCTTGCCCTCTAAGTAATTACAGGGGTAAGGGGCGGTTAAATAAAATTGCAGCCGATATGAAGGCGGCTCCGATAACAAGCTCATGGGCTACGCCAGGGTTGTGCAGAATAAGGATAGTTTATCAATTTTGCCAGGGTCTTGGTAAATTCCCCGCGAGAAATCTCGCGGGCCCCGAGCGAAGCTAAATGTGCAGTGTTCATTTGGCAATCGATGAGTTCAAATTGCTGGCTATGCAACTTGTCTACTAAGTGAACCAAAGCCAATTTTGAGGCGTTGGCTTGGTTAGAAAACATTGATTCCCCAAAAAATACTTTCCCTAAACTCACGCCGTATAGTCCGCCCGCTAATTTGCCGTTTATCCAGGTTTCGATGCTATGGGCAAAGCCCAGTTGGTGCAGACGCAAATAGGCGTCTTGCATGTGTGGCGTTATCCATGTGCCGGGTTGCCCCGGGCGCGGTGCGGCGCAGGCGGCCATTACCTCCGGAAAAGCAGAATTTATCCGAATCTCGTACTGCATATTTTTTATATTTTTGCGTAACGACCGAGAGATTTTTAATTCGCGTGGAAATAGCACCATCCGCGGATCGGGGCTCCACCAAAGAATCGGCGATTCGTCGTTAAACCACGGAAAAATGCCGTGCGCATAAGCGTCAAGCAAGCGCTCCGGCCTTAAATCACCGCCCGCTGCTAATAAGCCGTTAGGCTCACGTAACGCTTTTTCCACGGGCGGGAAGAGGTCATTCTCGGCTAGCCATGGCACCATTAACAAAAATCTCTAGATTCGGTTTCTAGCTTACTAATTAGGGCGGTGTGATCGATCAAAGATTGGGTTACCACATGCATAACATTATCGCTGTGCTGCACATTGCCTCGGACCTCAATTAAACGACCATTTAAAATAATGCTTTTATATTTTATAACTTCATTCGCCCATACGATAATATTAAAAGTACCAAATTCATCTTCTAGGGTTAGAAAAATTACCCCGTTGGCGGAATAAGGACGCTGCCGCGTAATGACTATGCCGGCCACTCGCACCTGGCGATGGCTAGCATAATCGCGTAACTGCTGGCTATGTAGTACGCCCATTTTTTTTAAGTGCGGGCGCAGTACAGCCAAGGGGTGGCGGCCCAAGGTTAAGCTCAAGCTACGGTAATCCGCGATAATCTCTTGCGCTTCAGAAGGCGAATTCAGCGCTA
>CAYYOS010000097.1:0-9545 GCA_964473355.1 uncultured Burkholderiales bacterium
CTAAAACCGGTATACATTAATTTATCAGCCAAGATCACGGTCTCGCGTATGCCGACACGTCTAAAGCTGGCGTTAATTAGTTTAGAAATTTCTTTTTTCTTAAGGGGTTTATTGATTAAATCAAACGGCATCCCGGCCGGCAGAATATCGGAGAGCAACGTACGGCCGACGGTTGTTTCATAGCGGCGAATAACTTCGGTTCTTTCGCCTTCTGCATTAATTTCCGTCGTTTTTAGCCGCACACTAATACGCGCGTGCAGCTCTACCGCACGCGTTTCATAGGCGCGCGAGACTTCGGTAACATCAGCAAACATCATACCTTCGCCCAGGGCGTTTACTTTTTCACGCGTTAGGTAATAAAGCCCCAGCACGATATCTTGTGACGGCACAATAATAGGCTCGCCGTTAGCGGGTGATAACACGTTGTTGCTGGAGAGCATTAAGGTGCGCGCCTCCATTTGTGCTTCTAGTGACAAGGGCACGTGTACCGCCATTTGGTCGCCGTCAAAGTCGGCATTAAATGCCGCGCAAACTAAGGGGTGCAACTGTATGGCTTTGCCTTCAATTAAAACCGGCTCAAAGGCTTGGATACCCAAACGATGCAAGGTAGGCGCGCGGTTTAACAAGACTGGATGCTCGCGGATAACTTCTTCAAGTATGTCCCAAACTTCCGGACCTTCGGCTTCCACCATCCGCTTTGCCGCCTTAATCGTGGTTGCTAAACCCAAGACTTCCAGCTTATGAAAAATAAAAGGCTTAAATAATTCTAGGGCCATCTTTTTTGGCAGGCCGCACTGATGCAATTTCAATTGCGGGCCAACCACGATAACGGAACGACCGGAATAGTCGACGCGCTTCCCTAAAAGATTTTGCCGGAAACGCCCACCCTTACCTTTAATCATGTCGGCTAAGGATTTCAAGGCGCGTTTATTTGGGCCGGTCATTGCTTTCCCGCGACGGCCATTATCTAGGAGCGAATCCACTGCTTCCTGAAGCATGCGCTTTTCATTGCGCACAATAATTTCCGGCGCTTTTAATTCCAACAAACGCTTTAAACGATTGTTGCGGTTAATGACGCGGCGATATAAGTCGTTAAGATCGGAGGTCGCAAAGCGTCCGCCATCCAGCGGAACCAGCGGACGTAAGTCCGGCGGCAATACCGGCAGCACTTCTAAGATCATCCAATCCGGGCGTATGCCGGATTTTTGGAACGCCTCCAGAATTTTTAAACGCTTTGCAAATTTCTTGATTTTAGTATCGGAACCGGTGGCTTCTAACTCACTACGCAGCCGCTCAATCTCATCGTTTAAATCGAGCTTGCGCAAGAGTTCGCGCACACCTTCAGCGCCCATGCTCGCGGAAAATTCGTCACCATATTCTTCAACCTTGGCCAGATAATCGTCTTCAGATAAAAGTTGACCGCGGTTTAGCGGCGTCATGCCGCCATCGGTAACCACATAAGCTTCAAAATACAAAACGCGTTCGATATCGCGCAACGCCATATCCAGTACCATGCCTAAACGGGAAGGCAGCGACTTTAAGAACCAAATATGTGCAACCGGGCTAGCCAGTTCAATATGGCCCATGCGCTCGCGACGTACTTTCGAAAGCGTGACTTCCACGCCGCATTTTTCACAAATAACACCCCGATGCTTAAGGCGTTTATATTTGCCGCATAAGCATTCATAGTCTTTAGTCGGGCCAAAAATTTTGGCGCAAAACAAGCCATCCCGCTCCGGTTTAAAGGTCCGATAGTTGATGGTTTCAGGTTTTCTTACTTCGCCAAAAGACCAAGAACGGATTTTTTCAGGGGACGCCAGCGCAATTTTAATTGCGTCGAACTCTTCTTCCTGGGTAACCTGTCTAAATAAATCGAGTAGTGCCTTCATGTCTTGACTCCTTTAATGGCGGGCTTAGTCGCGTTCCAAATCAATATCAATAGCCAACGAGCGTATCTCTTTAACCAACACGTTAAAGGATTCGGGCATACCTGCATCGATCTTGTGCTCACCTTTGACGATGGATTCATAAACCTTAGTACGTCCACCCACGTCGTCGGATTTGACCGTCAGCATTTCCTGCAACGTGTATGCTGCGCCGTAAGCTTCCAGGGCCCACACTTCCATCTCACCAAAACGTTGGCCACCGAACTGCGCCTTACCGCCCAAGGGCTGCTGCGTCACCAAACTATATGGTCCCGTAGAGCGCGCGTGCATTTTGTCATCCACCAAATGATGCAGTTTCATGACGTGCATATAGCCGACAGTTACCGGTCGCTCAAACGCTTCACCCGTGCGCCCATCATAGAGCAGAATTTGCCCGCTGGCGGGCAAACCAGCTAACTCCAACATAGATTTAATTTCGTTTTCTGAGGCGCCATCAAAAACCGGTGTTGCGAAAGGTACGCCATGTTGCAAGTGCGAACCGAGCTCCAAGAGTTCCTCATCGCTTAAGGAAGCGATGTCTTCGGACTTGCCGGTTTTATTGTAGATTTGCTCAACGAATTTGCGCAGCTTCGCGGATTTTTCTTCGACCCGAAGTAACTCCTCTATTTTTTTGCCCAAACCCTTAGCCGCCCACCCGAGGTGAGTTTCTAGAATTTGTCCGACGTTCATGCGCGAGGGCACACCCAATGGATTCAGCACGATATCCACGGGCGTGCCGTCGGCCATATAAGGCATATCTTCTTGCGGCACAATTTTAGAAATCACGCCTTTATTACCATGCCGGCCGGCCATTTTATCGCCAGGCTGCAAGCGACGCTTGACGGCGACGTAGACCTTTACCATCTTCTGCACGCCCGGCGCCAATTCATCACCGCTGGTTAATTTCTTTTTCTTCTCTTCAAACATACCGTCAAATTCTTGGCGTTTTTGCGCCAGACTGTCTTTGATTTGCTCCAGTTGTACACTAGACTCTTCGTTGGCTAACCGAATATCAAACCAGTCGTGGCGATTAATGCTGGCTAAGTAAGTTTTCGCAATTTTGGTGCCCTTCGCTATTTTCTTGGGACCACCATTGGCAACTTTATTTAGCAACAAACGCTCGATACGGCCAAAAGCATCATCCTCAACAATACGCATTTGGTCGGCAAGATCGGTCTTAAAGCGTTTTAATTCATCGTCGATAATCTGCTGCGCGCGTTTATCCCGCTCAATGCCTTCGCGAGTAAACACCTGCACATCGATCACCGTCCCCGACATACCGCTGGGGAGACGCAAAGAAGTGTCTTTTACGTCGGAGGCTTTTTCCCCGAATATGGCGCGTAGTAATTTTTCTTCAGGGGTTAACTGCGTCTCCCCCTTAGGCGTTACTTTGCCTACTAGCACGTCCCCCGCTTCTACTTCAGCGCCGATATAAATGATTCCAGATTCATCTAGACGGGAGAGCATTTGCTCGCTTAAATTGGAAATGTCGCGGGTAATTTCCTCCGGTCCCAATTTCGTATCGCGAGCCACCACGCTGAGCTCTTCAATATGTATCGAGGTGTAACGGTCCTCGGCCACCACGCGCTCGGAAATTAAAATGGAATCTTCAAAATTAAATCCATTCCACGGCATGAAGGCCACTAACATATTTTGCCCTAAGGCTAGCTCGCCCATATCCGTGGAGGCGCCATCGGCAATCACGTCATTGGCTTGCAGGGTGTCACCCACTTTAACTAGCGGGCGCTGATTGATATTGGTGTTTTGGTTGGAACGCGTATATTTGGTCAGGTTATAAATATCCACGCCCACTTCACCAGCTATGGTTTCATCATCATTCACCCTAACGACCATGCGACGGGCATCCACATAATCCACGATACCGCCACGCAAGGCTTGCACGGTCGTGCCGGAATCCACCGCCACGGTTCGCTCTATGCCGGTACCCACTAGTGGTTTCTCGGCACGCAAACAAGGCACGGCTTGCCGTTGCATGTTTGAACCCATTAACGCGCGATTGGCATCATCATGTTCCAGAAATGGAATCAACGACGCCGCAACCGAGACGATTTGTGAGGGGGCGATATCCATGTATTGCACGTGATCCGGCGTTGCCAATTCAAATTCATTGCGATGCCGACAAGACACCAGTTCGTCGGTGAATTTACCGCGTCCGTCCAATTGGGCATTGGCCTGGGCAATCACATACTGGCCCTCTTCGATCGCCGATAAATATTCGATCTCATTGCCGACTTTGCCGCCGGCAACTCGACGATAAGGCGTTTCTAAAAAGCCGTATTCATTGGTTCGGGCAAATAAGGCTAGCGAATTAATCAAACCAATATTCGGTCCTTCAGGCGTTTCGATCGGGCATACGCGGCCGTAGTGGGTGGGGTGCACATCGCGCACTTCAAATCCGGCACGCTCTCTCGTTAAGCCCCCGGGCCCTAAGGCCGAGACGCGACGCTTGTGGGTAATTTCCGACAAGGGGTTGGTTTGGTCCATGAATTGCGACAATTGACTTGAGCCAAAAAATTCTTTTATCGCCCCCGACACCGGTTTGGCATTAATTAAATCATGCGGCATTAAGTTTTCAGATTCAGCCTGCGACAAACGTTCCTTAACGGCGCGCTCTACTCTCACCAGCCCGGATCTAAATTGATTCTCGGCTAATTCACCTACGGAACGCACGCGGCGATTTCCCAGGTGGTCAATATCATCGATTTCACCACGGCCATTGCGCAATTCAACCAATATCTTGATTACCTCAATGATGTCTTCGGTGGTTAGGGTCCCGGGCCCGGTAAGTTCCGTCCTACCCATGCGCCGATTGAATTTCATGCGCCCCACAGCGGATAAGTCATAACGCTCGGGGCTGAAAAATAACGCAGCAAACAAAGCTTTTACGGCGTCTTCGGTAGGTGGCTCACCCGGACGCATCATGCGATAAATCGCCACCTGTGCGGCCATTTGGTCTAGCGTTTCGTCTATGCGCAAGGTTTGCGAGATGTAGGCGCCTTGGTCGAGGTCATTGGTATAGAGCGTATAGAATTGATCAACGCTGGATTCGTGCAACGTTTTCATTACCTCTTCGGTAATTTCTTCGTTGGCTTGAACAATAATTTCCCCGGTTTCGGTGTCCACAATGCTGGTGGCTAAAACGCGTCCCAATACATAGTCTTCCGGGACGGTAATTTGTTTAATACCGGCCTTTTCCATTTCACGCACGTGCTTCACGGTGATGCGCTTATCTTTAGCGACAAGTACCACGCCCTTCGGGCCGAGGATATCAAAGCGTGCGACTTCGCCACGCATGCGCTCGGGTACCAGCTCAAACTGAATAGTGCCCTTGCTTACGTTAAAGGTGTCCGTGGTAAAAAATAGACCCAGGATATCTTCTGCGGTGTAGCCCAAAGCTTTAAGCAAAATGGTCACGGGCATTTTGCGTCGACGGTCCACCCTAAAATACAAATAGTCTTTAGGGTCAAACTCAAAGTCTAGCCATGAGCCACGATAGGGAATAATCCGACCAGAGAAAAGCAATTTGCCGGAAGAATGGGTTTTACCGCGATCGTGCTCAAAAAATACGCCAGGTGAGCGATGCAACTGAGAGACGATGACGCGTTCGGTTCCATTGATCACAAAAGAGCCGTTACGCGTCATGAGCGGTATTTCGCCCATATACACTTCTTGTTCTTTGACTTCCTTTACAGTGGGTTTAGACGCTTCCCTGTCCATTAACGTCATGCGCACTTTTACTCGCAACGGCGCGGCAAAAGTCAGGCCACGTTGCTGGCATTCCTTAACATCAAATGGCGTATCGCCCAAAGAATAGCTGACGAATTCCAAGCGAGCGTTGCCGGAATGGCTGCTAATTGGAAATATGGACTGAAAGGCGGCTTGCAAACCCTCAACTTTGCGGTTCGCAGGCGCAACATTCGACTGCAAAAAAGCAGCATAGGATTCAAGCTGTGTCGCCAGCAGAAAGGGGACCGGTAAAACGCTCGCACGTTTCGCAAAACTTTTGCGTATGCGTTTTTTTTCGGTAAAGGAATAAGTCATGTCTAGCTCCAATCAGAAGATAGAGAAGTGGGGATTCATCTCAAAGAAATACAACCACACTTTGAGATCGGCTGCTTTCTTCTTAAGAGCAGCCCACCAAGTACGCTGGGCCAGCCATAAGGCCAGCCCCGATCGTAACAAGCTTACTTAATCTCAGCGGCGGCACCGGCTTCAGTTAATTGCTTCTGGATGGCCTGAGCATCGGCCTTAGAAACGCCTTCCTTGACGGGTTTTGGCGCACCGTCTACTAAGTCTTTAGCTTCTTTTAGGCCTAAACCCGTGATGGCACGGACCACTTTAATGGTATTAACTTTATTCTCGCCGGCAGTGGTTAAGATAACGGTAAATTCGGTTTGCTCTTCTGCGGCTGCAGGTGCGGCACCGCCGGCAGAAGGTGCAGCAGCAACGGCAGTTGCAGCAGCGGAAACACCGAACTTTTCTTCCATTTGTTTAATAAGTGCAGACAATTCCAACACAGTCATATTTGCGACTGCTTCTAAAATATCAACTTTGGCTTCAGCCATAATGTTCTCCTGATTAAATGATTAAAATAAGTTATGACGCAGCTTGTTTCTGATCGCGCACCGCAGCCAAGGCGCGGACAAATTTCGTCGGCACCTCATTTAAGGTCTGTACAAACTTGGCTACAGGTGCTTGCATGGTGCCCAGCAACTTAGCCAGCAGTTCATCACGACTCGGCATGCTCGCAAGATTAGCGACGTCCTTGGCGGTCATAAGATAATTTGCCATGGCGCCCGCTTTAATGACGAACTTGTCGTTACCTTTCGCAAAAACGCTTAACACTTTCGCTGCCGCGACCGGATCATCAGACATGGCAAACGCCAGTGGCCCAACCATGTGCGGTGCTAACTCAGCGAAAGGGGTATCAGCGACAGCGCGACGAGCTAAGGTATTTTTTATAACTCGAAAATATACCCCGGCACCACGCGCGGATTTGCGCAAAGCCGTCATCTCGCCCACCTTGGCACCGCGGTATTCTGCGATGACAATAGCCTGGGCGGTTGCGATGTGTGCAGCAACTTCAGAAACAACCGACTTCTTTTGCTCTAAATTAAGACTCAAGGTCTACTCCTTTATACTTGCGTTTTAAGTGATGAGCTTAAAACTTAAAAATAGCGACCTTAATCAGGAGTGTTCCTGTTTCAGGGTTCCGCCATCTACGTAGGTTTTATCAAACTTAATTACATCCAGCGTCGGAATAAATTAAGCGTGATTTAATTAAATGCTAAGCACGCCTACGGTCTTTGATAACCTGTCAGTTGCCCAACAGCCCAAAGTTCTTTGTACTAAATCTTTACGCCAGATTGCTCTGGTCTATGCGTATCCCCACACCCATAGTGCTGGATACCGATAATTTCTTTAAATAGATGCCCTTGGAAGTCGCAGGTTTTGCCTTATTAATGGCGTCTACCAATACCAAAAAGTTTTCTTTTAAGGCCGCTTCGCTAAAGGAAGCACGTCCAATGGTGCATTGCACAATACCGGCCTTATCGGTACGGTATTGCACTTGACCGGCTTTGGCATTTTTAACTGCGGTAGCGGGATCAGGCGTAACCGTGCCGACTTTGGGGTTAGGCATTAAGCCGCGCGGGCCTAAAATTTGCCCTAACTGGCCGACGATACGCATAGCGTCAGGTGTCGCGATCACCACATCAAAATCCATTTTTCCCGCTTTAACGTCGGCCAACAAATCGTCAAAACCGACAATATCAGCGCCCGCAGCTTTGGCGGCTTGGGCCATATCACCTTGCGCAAACACCGCCACCCGTACGGTTTTTCCTGTACCTTGCGGTAACACGACTGAGCCGCGCACGGTCTGATCAGATTTTTTTGCGTCCACGCCTAAATTAATGGATACGTCTACCGACTCATCAAATTTTGCGGTAGCCGTTTGTTTAACTAACGCTAAGGCTTCGCTTAAGGGGTACACCTTGCTGCGATCAACTTGGGCATGGATGGATTGCAATCTTTTAGATAAGTTCATTTACATGCCCTCCACTTCCACGCCCATACTGCGCGCGCTACCAGCAATGGAACGCACCGCCGCTTCTAAGTCTGCCGCGGTTAAATCGGGTTGCTTTGCCTTGGCAATTTCCTCCGCTTGCGCGCGGGTTAACTTTCCGACTTTATCGGTGTGCGGCTTGGGGCTGCCCTTAGTGAGGCTAATGGCTTTTTTAATTAACACCGAGGCGGGCGGCGTTTTCATGACAAATGAGAAGCTCTTGTCAGCAAACGCGGTGATGACTACGGGAATAGGTAATCCCGCTTCCATGCCTTGAGTTTGCGCATTAAACGCCTTACAAAATTCCATGATGTTTAAACCGCGCTGGCCTAATGCCGGGCCTATAGGGGGGCTAGGATTAGCTTTGCCCGCGGGCACTTGCAGCTTGATGTAACCGACGATCTTCTTTGCCAAAATGTTGCTCCTTAATAAACGGGTGCATGCGCTTGGGTCTTACCAAGCTCCCCAAAAGTCAGGCTTTTTCGACCTGACCAAAATCCAGTTCAACTGGGGTTGAGCGGCCAAATATTAATACCGAAACCCGCAACTTGCTTTTGTCATAATTGACATCTTCCACGGTGCCATGGAAATCACTAAATGGTCCTTCATTAACACGCACCGCTTCGCCCACCTCAAATAAAACTTTGGGCTTGGGTTTTTCTACGCCTTCTTGAATCTGCTGCAAAATGTTATTAACTTCTTTTTCGGATATGGGCGTCGGTTTTAAAGCCGTGCCCCCCAAAAAGCCGCTTACCTTAGGCGTGCTTTTAACCAGATGCCAGGTCTCATCCGTTAATTCCATTTGCACCAATACATAGCCGGGGAAAAACTTGCGTTCGCTGATCGCTTTTTGGCCGGATTTCATTTCCACCACTTCTTCCACCGGCACTAAAATTTGGCCGAACTTATCTTGCATGCCGGCGCGCTCAATGCGTTCTAATAGCGCGCGCTGCACTGTTTTTTCATAGCCTGAATAGGCGTGCACTACATACCAACGTGTCGTCATTTAATCGCCTCGGCCTAACAACCATTCCGTAGCATTGATGAGTGCAAAATCCACCACCCATAAAAACAATGCCACAATAATCACTAATACAAACACGACTCCCGTGGTTTGCATGGCTTCTTTACGCGTAGGCCATACGACTTTTCGTGTTTCTTGCCATGCTTCTTTACTAAATTCAATAAAGCGTTTGCCGGGCTCAGAAAACCCAGCAATAATCACCCCTAATATCAAGCCGCCCAGAACTGATAAGATTCTTACGACAAGAGCATAGTCCGCCAACAGGTAAAAGCCCGCGATGCCGGCGGCGACCGCCACGGCGGCCAGCACTAATTTAATTTTTTCTATCATTTTATTAGCGCTAAGCTTGGCCGTGTATATAGATGGCAGGCCAGGAGGGTCTCGAACCCCCAGCCTTCGGTTTTGGAGACCGACGCTCTACCAATTGAGCTACTGGCCTGTAACAATAAGTGGGCATCCTACTCAATAATCTTCGCTACCACCCCGGCACCGACGGTCCTACCGCCTTCGC
>CAYYOS010000098.1:0-9424 GCA_964473355.1 uncultured Burkholderiales bacterium
GCGTAAAACGTTCGGTTAGTGCGCCTATGGGTTCTCCGTTTTGCGCGGCCCGTTGGATAATCTTGTCGTCGATGTCGGTGACGTTACGCACGTAGTGAACTTGATAATCACGGCTTAGCCAGCGCCGTATCATATCAAACACTACCATGACCCGTGCGTGGCCTAAATGACAATAGTCATAGACCGTCATCCCGCATACGTACATCGCGACTTTCCCAGGAATTATTGGAACAAATTCCTCCTTGCTTCGGCTTAGGGTGTTATAAATTTTAAGGCTCATGATAGATGAGCCTTAAATCGTTTACGAATGCGCGCGGGGCCAATTAAAGGAAAAATTCGCTGCATCTCCGGCCCATGCAACTGGCCCGTTAAGGCGGCGCGCAGCGGCTGAAAAAGACGCTTACCATTAACGCCTAACGATTGTTTTAGGCTTGAAGCCAGCGTATTAAAGTCGACCTGCTCATCGAGCGTGCTTAAGGCAACAGAAAAAAACTCTGATGGAACATTGGATAGTATGGATTGTGCATCCGCGGCGATGGTTAAGGTCTCGGCATAAATGGCCGCCGCCCATAGTCTGGCATCTTCAGGAAAAATGACATTGTCGCGAATCGCCGCGACAAACTCATCCACCTCTCCATGCGGCACGAGATCCGTGACGTGCTTGCCTAACCATAGCTTCAGCCGGGCTGGATCCGCTTGCTGTACCGCCAATGCCTGCCAGTGTAAAAGCTGGCGGGCATCATAGTGAGCCGGAGCCCGGCCTAAATGGCTTAATTCAAAAGCATCAGCGAGCTGCGATAGAGTCATCAGATTATTGTCCGCATAGGTATGGCCAAGTCGTGCCAAATAATTATTGATTGCCTCCGGAAAATAACCTTGGTCGCGTAGCGTTTGTACGGGGAGACTACCACTTCGTTTAGATAGCGGCGCGCCGTGCGCATCCACGATTAAGGTAATATGCCCATACTCCGGTACCGTCAAATTCAAAGCTTGAAGCATGGCTATCTGGCGCGGGGTGTTGGTAAGGTGATCTTCCCCTCGCAATACGTGGGTCACACCCATCAGCGCGTCGTCTATGGCGTTGACGAAAAAAAAAGCATAACTGCCATCCGTTCGCCGAATAATAAAGTCGCCAATGTCCGCACACAAGAATTTCTGCGGTCCGCGGACGATGTCAATAAAGCTGATGTCTCCGCCAGCGGGCATGCGAAAACGCAACGTGTGCGGCACACCTTCAGCTAATTTCTGTGTCTGCTCCGTTTTCTCCAGATGCGCGCATTTACCGTCATAGCGCGGTGGCTTTCCCGATTGGGCCTGCACTTTACGTGACAATTCCAATTCTAAGGCGGTGCAAAAGCAGGGGTAAACACTGCCGGCCGCGTGCAGTCGCCGCTCATGGGCAGTATAGATTTCGCCGCGTTGCGATTGCGCGATAGGACCTTCCTGCCATTGCAAACCGAGCCATGTCAGATCGTCTTGCAGAGCAGCCACAAATTCCGGTTTACTGCGGCCCTGGTCGGTATCTTCAATGCGCAGCAAAAATGACCCCCCCATTTTCTGCGCATAAAGCGCATTAAAAAGTGCGGTACGCACGCTGCCAAAATGCAACAGCCCACTTGGACTGGGCGCGAAACGGGTCTTTAAAGCCGACATATATTTCTTTAAGGGAATGGAATGCGTTGTGATAAGTTGCTTGATTCCTTATTGCCGCTTACATAGAATCTTGTATTTGAGCGAGAAAGTATAACATGCTGCGCGTAATAATTTTTACCTTACTCCTGATTTGCGGGGGTCAGCTGCGCGCTGACGATTTGCAGGACGCCCGTCGTCTTTACAAAGCCGGCGAATTCACCCAGGCATTGCAGCGTGTTAATAATTTCTTATCGCAAAGCCCCAAAGATGCGCAAGCAAGATTTCTTAAGGCAATGACACTAAGCGAATTAAAACAGAATGCGGAGGCAATTGCGGTTTATACTTCCATTACTAATGATTTCCCCGAACTACCTGAGCCTTACAATAATTTAGCGGTGCTTTATGCGGCGCAATCTCAATACGAGAAAGCCAAGTCACTCTTGGAAACTGCCATTCACAATAATCCCGATTATTTTACAGCGTACGATAACTTGGGCGATGTCTATGCAAAACTGGCGAGCCTGGCCTACGAAAAAGCTATTCAACTGGATAAAACCAATCCCGCGGTAGCCGCGAAAGCGGCAGCGCTTAAAAGATTATTATCAAGTAACCCACAATAGGACGACGTCTCTTATGCATAAAAAATTCGCGCTTGCAGCAAGTGCTTTGCTCGTTAGTATGCAAGCTTTTGCCGCACCCATGGTAGACATTAAAACCAATCACGGCGAATTCACCGTGGAGCTTTACCCGGATAAAGCGCCGTTAACGGTGGCTAATTTTTTGCGCTATGTTAACGACGGTTTTTACAATGGAACGATTTTTCATCGCGTGATCAACCGCTTTATGATTCAAGGCGGTGCGCTTACCCCGGATTTAATGCCCAAGCTCACGTATGAAGCGATTCCCAATGAAGCAACCAATGGCTTACTTAATAAGCCCGGTACGATAGCTATGGCCAGGGCATATAATCCTGATTCGGCGACCTCGCAATTTTTTATAAACGTCGAGGACAACAAATTTCTTAACCACTATAAACCGGAGCCTGACTATTTTGGTTATGCGGTGTTCGGAAAAGTGGTGAAAGGCATGGATGTCGTCAAAAAAATTGCGGCGGTGCCCACCGGGCCAGCCGGTTCATTCGCTTCTGATGTACCCGTACAACCAGTTATTATGGAGTCGGTCAGCCTTACGCCGGAACCACCCCCCGCCAAAGTAGAACCGCTTAAGCCAAAAGCTCCGGTCAAAAAGCCGCGCGCGGCCAAAAAGCCTACTCCAAAAAAACCTACCCCCCAACGATAAGGATTGATATGGTTAAATTGCAAACGAACTTCGGCCCCATCACCATCGAACTAAACCCAGAAAAAGCGCCGCTAACCACCGAAAACTTCCTTGAGTACGTCAAACAAGGGTTTTTTAACAATACTATTTTTCATCGAGTGATCGACGGCTTTATGATACAGGGCGGGGGGTTTGAGCCGGGAATGAAACAGAAGCCAACCCGCAGTCCTATCCAAAATGAGGCCGCAAATGGCTTAAAAAATGAGATGTATTCCGTAGCTATGGCACGAACGTCTGACCCGCATTCTGCGACCGCACAGTTTTTTATTAACGTGGGTGACAATGGTTTTCTAAACTACAGCGCCGCTAACCAACAAGGGTTTGGTTATTGCGTGTTTGGAAAAGTTGTAGAGGGGCAGGATGTCGTCGATAAAATTAAAAAGGTTAAAACGGGCAACAAAATGGGGCATCAAGACGTTCCGGTAGAAGATGTCGTTATCGAGAGCGCTGACGTTATTTAATGTATGCCCCATGCACTCTTTATTGCCGACTTGCATTTGTGCGCCAGTCGGCCGGATGTTACCAAAATTTTCCTGCGCTTTATGGATACCGCGGCGACGCGCGCAGAATCGCTTTATATTCTGGGAGATTTGTTTGAATATTGGGCGGGAGATGACGACTTAGCGCAGCCACTGCACCAAGCGGTAGTAAAAAAACTTTTGGAAATAAGACAACGAGACGTAGACGTATATTTTATGCACGGCAATAGAGATTTCTTGATTGCCCAAAAATTCGCAGATGCCGCCAACCTCACATTAATTCCTGACCCAACTCAAATACATTTATATGGAACAGATACTTTGCTCATGCATGGGGATACTTTGTGCACTGAAGATGTGGCGTACTTAAAATTTCGCGACATGGTGCGCGACGAAGCGTGGCAAGCTAATTTTTTGACGCAATCGCTGGATGTCCGCCTCAAACTTATAAAGGATGCGCGGGCCACCAGCGAGTTGGAGAAATCAAATAAAGCCGCGGAAATTATGGATGCCAGCGAAGCCGCCGTGCTCGAGACGTTTAAAAAGTATGCAGTACCACGCCTCATTCATGGGCATACCCACCGGCCATTGCGTCACGACTATGAATCAAACGGAAAGCGCTACCAGCGCTGGGTATTGCCGGCATGGTACGAGAAAGGCGGCTATCTGCATTGCGACTCAGCGGGATGTCAGCTAGTAACCCTTTAGCACGGCTAAAATGCGCACGCGCAAATTACCTCGATTTCTAAACTTAAATTTTCTCGACATATATCGGCTTGTAAATATAGTACTGCCAATGTTTTCGGTAGCGATTTTTCCAATAACTGCCGCACGGGTACGTAGTCTTCAGGATGGCGGATGTAGACTTTGGCAAGCGTGATATCGTTGAGGCTCAAGTTTAATTTATGAGTTTTGGCGGTCTCGTCGATAAGCCTATTCATGTTAACCAAAATGGTATCCAATTGCGCGGTGACATCATTGCTGTGCATCGATTCGTGACCGACGATGCTGGCGGTACCAGACACAAATAGTTGCGCGCCAGCCGGCCCGCTAATTAGGGTAGCGCGAGCAAAGGAGGGACTGGCCGGGCCATATTGGCGGGGATAGTGATAAGCGCTGATTTGCCGTGGATTTTCCCGGGCTATACCCGGCGTGATGGATGATAAAAATATGATTTTTAAGTGCTCATCGGTTGTTCCAACCGCGCTTGCGGCGGGAAGCTGAAAATCGGTCAGCGCGCCTTGGGCAAAGGCCCGCTGGCGTCCCACGCAAAAAGCCTGATAGCGCTCTAAGCCATGCTCTTGGCTATTGATTCTTGGAACGTAATGCCACATCCTTAATAAATGGTTATACCCGGTTTCTTCGAGCAAGTTAAGCACCTTGCAAATGCCCGAAAACGTGATCGCCTCTAGGGTTTTTTTCTCCTGGGGCAAAGTCATCCAACCCAGCAATACGGTGCGATTTCGCGCGTAATGAATATTGTTTAGGATGCCTTTCTCGATCGCCTGTTTACTGCGCCAAACTTCAACCAGTGGTAGTTCGTTTAGCTGCGGTGCATCGATAGTTATATCGGATGGTGCGACAGGGCGTCCCCTTCCGTATGAAATTTGGGCTAAGACATCCGCACCGCGAGTGGCGTCAACGGAAATAAACTCGGCGCGACAAGTTGGCGACGAGCTTATTATGGAGGACGTCTGGGGCGCCTCGACGGGCGCGCGCTCAAAGGCTACACTTAATTCTGGGACTAACAAGGCTTTATCCAGCATGGACTGGTTTTAAGTTTTCACGCCGCTGCTTAAACGCCGCAAGGCTCTTTCTAGCCATGCCTAAACTGGTCATGTAATAAACAAACTTAAAAAACAATAAACGCGAAGCCACGGGCGTGGCGCTAAAGATATCCCCAGCCAACAATGATGTGACTCCAGCTCGTACATTGAAGTATTCGCGTGGGTTCAATAATAAGTGCCGCATTGCCGGTGTCGTGACGCGGTAAATAAACCAGGAAAAAGTTTTAATGCCGTACCGGACGGTTTTGTCATAGTGCCGCAAAGATTTGCTGGCGTTCGGGGATTTTTTTAACACATTGTCCACCACTTCGGCACCCAAAAAGGCGCTGTTCATGGCTAAATACACGCCCGAGGAAAATACCGGGTCGACAAACGCAAAGGCATCGCCCACCATGAGGTATCCCGGACCGGCCATATTTTTGGCCTCGTACGAATAGTTTCCAGTTGCGGTGACGTCTGAAACCAATTTCGCATCCTTTAAACGCTCGGAAACGCCCGGACTAAGGGCGATGGTGTCGTAGAAAAAACTTTGCAAGTCAGTCTTGCGGGACTTTAAGTAATAGGGCCAGCACACGGCCCCCACACTAGTGATGCCGTTTTGTAAGGGAATGATCCAGAACCAACCATGATCGAACCAGTAGAGGCTAATATTGCCTTCATCCTTTCCACAAAAGCGGGTTACCCCTTCAAAATGGCCAAATAGTGCCGCGCTATTGTGTTTAGGGTTACGTTTTTTTATACCGAAAAGGTTCGCGAGAAAAGTGTCGCGGCCGGATGCATCGACGACAAATTTGGTGTCCCATTGATGTTTGCTACCTTGCGCATCAATTGCTGTGACTAAGCTATTTTGCGCGGGCCGAAATGTGATCTCTGTTACTTTGGTCTGCTCTTTAAGCGTTACGCCACGGCGCACGCTGTTTTTGACCAGCACGTGGTCGAAGTCGGCGCGGCGCACTTGATAAGCGGTGGGGTGGGTGGCATCCATCGCGCCGGAAAAATAATAAGTAAGCGATTTGTTGTGGTAGACGGAATTAAATTCCGCGCCCGGTTTAGGCACACCAATCGCGGCAATTTCATCTTGGACACCCAGCTTTTCAAAGAGCGGCATGTTCATAGGAAGCAGGGATTCACCGATGTGAAAACGTGGATGCTGATCCTTCTCCAGCATGGTTACTTGCCAGCCTTTTTCAGCGAGCAGTGTCGAGATACTAGCGCCACCCGGGCCCGCGCCTATTACCAGCACATCACACGAGCTTATCGTTGTTTCCATAACTGTCCTTCTATCTACTGCGGATTGCGCATCAAGGCTGGCTAAACTAGAAAGCCGGGGGGAGTTCGCATTTTAATGAGGGTGTAAAGGTGTTGTCAAACTGCGATAACTACAAAATTACAAAGGCAGCGCACTCATGCGCCCAAAAACAGGAGGTAAGGTAAGCGAATTGCTAGCGTTTATTAAGCGCTAGCACTCTTGATAGGCATACATGCGAAATAAAAACTCATCCACGTTGGTATTTGCCAAGTCTGCTGGTAAGCTAACGTGGGCTTCTTCTTTCCGTATTAGTCCTAAATCGCTGGCCTGGGCCAAGGTTAGCATTTCACACTTTATGATGGTTTCGTCGTTTTTCATCATATTCTCCTTTTCGGTTCCGGTTGGTAATTTTGGCCGGTAAGGGAAGTCAAGCATTTTTCGGGCCAGCATTAAAACTTCGCCCGTGAGACGTCAAAGTAAAAACTCTCTAGCATGGAAGCCATTTGGCGGCCAACACCGTGCCCAAGCCGGCGCGGCTTGTTAAATAGGTGTCGGTAGTTTTTACAAAAGAAAAGGCTTGCGCCGCATGGCGCAAGCCTTTGGTGGGTTTTGGTGCCGATGACCGGAATTGAACTGGTGACCTACGCGTTACGAGTGCGTTGCTCTACCAACTGAGCTACATCGGCCGCTTGCCAAACAAACAGCCTGGCATTGTAGCAAAAATCACAAAAGGGCGGGGAGCAAATCCTTTTGGGGGTCGCCTTAAACTGGCGAAAAAATGCCAAACATGTTTATGTTTGGACAATTAGATATACCGTCGAGCTTATACCAGTTAAAATTTTCCAGCTTACGCTTGCTCGCGAATACGTACAATAATGTCAACGCCTTCCGCCACTTTGCCTGCTGGCAAGGGTGGCAAACCGTCTAGACGAATATGGGCAGCATCTATGTCGGTAATTTGCCCCGTCACCACGTCATAAAAGTGATGATGATCGCCGGTATTGGGGTCGTAAAAAACTTTGCTTGGGTCTATCACCACTTCGCGCACTAACTTTTGTTTGACGAATAAATTTAAAGTATTGTAAACCGTGGCCTTCGACGTTTCGGGATGCTTGCTGTTCACCGCCGCCATAATTTGATCCGCGGACAAATGCTCGCCCCGTGAAAATAGGGCGTAGGCAATTTCTATCCGCTGATGTGTGGGATTGATTTCATGATTGCGTAGTACCTCGGCTAAGGCGCTTCGGCTATAGGTTTTTGGCGACAACATACGCTTAGTTTAAACTACCATTTGGACTTTGTCTAATTCGCCACTGAAATGGCGTAGCGTCTATTGGTGGCGGCCTGTCCAGTATTAAGGCCGTTAATATCGCGGCACTCAGAGGCGCCATGGTGATGCCATAACGGAAATGCCCGGCATTAACATATAAGTTCTTTATATAGGGATGGGCGGATATGGTGGGCACATTGCCTGGCGAGCCTGGCCGCAAGCCTGCCCATTGTGCTTGGACGGGAGCAGGGCGCAGCGCAGGCAATAAATCAACGGCTTGGTTCCACAGTAGGTTTCTCGCGGTAGGCGTAGGCTGTGCATCGAAACCCACGTCTTCTAGGGTGCTGCCGGCTAACACATGGCCATCCGAGCGCGTGATTAGGTAAAAACCGTCGCGAAAAATAATCGGGCGTGGGCATGGCTTATCTTTAAATAAGAGAATCTCACCGCGCATAGGGCGGATGTCTAATGCCAAGGCATCGGCGCCGAGCAGTTGCTGACTCCAGGCGCCGGCGCAAATTATGACGATATCGGCCGAATACACTTCGCCCCGGGTTTTCGCTCGAGGCACGCTTTCGGCCGAAATATTCAAAGCAAGCACTTCAGTCTGCTCAATCATGCTCACCCCCAATACTCTGGCGGTGCTCGCTAAGGCCTTTAAAAGTCGGCTACTGCGCACCTGCGCGACGTGCGGCAGCCATAGACCCATGGCCCCCGGCGCCAAAGTCGCTTCAATATCCTGCGCCGGGATCTCGCTAATATTGTTATCACTATTCTTTGCGTAAAGGGACGCGGCCGAGCGGTCGTATGGCGGCAAAACCATCATGCCCGATTGGAGAAATTCTGGATCTACCCCGCTTTCCCGCATTATCTCCGCTATCCACTTGGGATATTGGCGTTGGCTAGCGGCTAGCAAAGTGCTGACCGCGGCATCATAGCCCCAAGGCGGCAGCGCGGACAAAATTCCACCGGCAACCCAGGAACAGCCGTCGCCCACGGTTCGTTTTTCTAATAAGGTTACCTTGAAACCCTCGCGTGCTAGGGCCACGGCGGTGGACAAGCCCATCACGCCGCCACCTATCACTAAAACTGTCTGTCGCAAAATTTCCTTTAAATTCTTAAATCTACCGCTCATTCTAGCAAACTACCCGATCGTCGGATGGCATTGGCATTATTGCTTTTTAGCGAATATTATCCAAATTGTCATAAAGAGGAATGCACAGATGAAACGAGACCTGGGGTTTACTTTAATCGAAGTGATGATCACTGTGGCGATCGTTGCCATTCTAGCAACCATCGCCGTGCCGTCGTATCAAGATTATGTGAGACGGAGCCAGGTCGCGGAAGCGACAACTGCGCTGTCGGATGCTAGGGTTAGGATGGAGCAGTTTTTTCAGGACAACCGCACTTATCCTAGCGCCTGCGTTTCAGCCGCCCCAACCGCAACGCAACTCCTACTCCCCACCAATCCTCGTTTCAATTTTGCCTGCCCGGTCCTGACCGCAACCACATTTACCGTGACAGCGAATGGGAGTGGTGGGCTAACAAATGGAATTAACTACACGATAAACCAAGAGAATACTAGAACAACCGTGATCGGAGCGGGCGCTCCTTCGGGGTGGGTTGCCCCCACCCCGAATACCTGTTGGGCCACCAAAAAGGCGGCTTA
>CAYYOS010000099.1:0-9399 GCA_964473355.1 uncultured Burkholderiales bacterium
CGCTTTGTATTGTTGGGAACGGACTATGTCTATCCGCGTACCACGAACAAAATTCTGCGCGCCTTCCTAAAATCCAAAGGCGTAGCCGAGGCCGACATTATGGAAGACTACACGCCCTTTGGTCATAGCGATTACCAAACCATTATTGCCAAAATTAAGAAATTTGCCGCAGAAGGCAAGAAAACCGCGGTCATCTCCACCATTAACGGCGATTCCAACGTGCCCTTCTATAAAGAACTGGGTAATGCCGGCCTGAAAGCGACGGATGTGCCGGTCATTGCATTTTCGGTTGGTGAGGAAGAGTTGCGCGGTGTTGATACCAAACCTTTGGTGGGTCACCTAGCGGCGTGGAATTACTTTATGTCGATAAAAAACCCCGAGAATGACAAATTCATCAAAATGTACAAAGACTGGGCTAAGAAAGCCAAGCTCCCGAATGCCGACAAAGCCGTGACCAATGATCCAATGGAGGCAACTTTTGTGGGTATACATATGTGGAAGCAAGCGGTTGAAAAGGCTAAGAGCACCGACGTTGATAAAGTTATCGCCGCAATGGGTGGACAAAGTTTCAAGGCACCTTCCGGCATGACAATAAAAATGGATGAGAAGAATCATCATTTGCATAAGCCGGTCTTTATCGGCGAAGTGCGCGGCGACGGTCAATTTAATGTGGTATGGAAAACCTCCGGCCCCATTAAAGCGGCGCCGTGGAGTCCTTTTATTGCCGGTAACGACAAGAAAAAAGACGAGCCGGATACCAAGTAAGTTTGAATTTCCCGGCTGGCATCCGCCGGCCGGGTTACTTTCGTTTGTTTACCTCATGATGCTACGCACTCTTTTCGCGTTGCTATGGCTAGCTACGCTTACCACTTTGCCCGCCCAAGCGGCTTTGAACCCAGCGGTCATTAATCAATTACGTACTGATGATGCCGACCAAAAAATTCATGCCATACAGCAATTGGCTTTGGTGGGGAGCGCGGAAGCAACGCAAGTTCTGCAAGCGCTGGCGGATGACGCGCTGGTGCTCACTGCCAACCAAGTTGTACGCATCGAGAGTGGCCGCGCTTTTGACGCAGCCACTGGGCAGGAGATCGTGCCGGTTCCGGAAAATCCCGAAACACTCATCATTAATAACCGAGTGCGCAGAGAGTTGGCTACTACCTTAGCGGTTCTTAAACTTTTCGTTGCGGATCGAGGCGAGCGGTTGGCGGCAGCCAAAGAGTTAGAAGATAACGCCGATCCGATATTCATTCCCATTTTAGATCGCGCCCTCGCCCAGGAGCGCGACCCGCAAATAAAACAAATGGTAGGCTTGGCCCGAGCCTTAATTGCGCTTAAAAATCCCGATAAAGCGCAACGCTTAGCGGCGGTAAAGATCCTGGGTGAAAGCGCCAACCCCAATCTTAAAGTCCGCCTGGCGGCCTTAACTGACCCGGCTAACGAGCCCGACAGCCAAGTCCGGCAAGAAGCGAAAGCGTCACTACGTTCGTTGGAATCACGTTTGGCGTTCGGCGAAAATATCAGCCGCGTTTTTTCAGGCTTAAGTCTGGGCAGCGTTTTGTTGCTGGCGGCGCTGGGGCTCGCTATTACCTATGGGGTGATGGGCGTTATTAATATGGCGCATGGGGAACTCCTAATGATAGGCGCTTATGCGACTTATTTGATGCAAAGCCTTTTTCGCGCGCATTTTGCGCAAGCCTTGGATTGGTACGTCGTGGCGGCCATTCCTGTCGCTTTTTTTAGCGCGGCACTGGTGGGCATCATTATGGAGCGCACGGTGATACGCTGGCTTTATGGGCGCCCTCTGGAAACCCTGCTGGCGACTTGGGGATTGTCCTTAATCCTAATCCAAGCGGCACGCGTGGTTTTTGGCCCGCAAAACTTGGAAGTGGCGAATCCCAGTTGGATGTCCGGCGGGGTGCAATTGATGAGTAATGTCGTGCTGCCCTGGAATCGTGTGATTATTATCGGCTTTGCGCTATTTGTGCTGGCCTTAGTTTGGGTGTTATTAAATCGTACGCGTTTGGGTTTATTCGTGCGTGCGGTGACGCAAAACCGCGCCATGGCAGGATGTGTGGGCGTACCCACCGGACGGATCGATACCCTGGCATTTGGCCTCGGCGCCGGCATCGCTGGTTTGGGTGGCGTGGCGCTGTCACAAATTGCCAATGTAGGCCCCGACATGGGACAAGGCTATATCGTCGATTCATTTATGGTAGTGGTGTTAGGTGGCGTGGGTCAACTGGCCGGCGCGGTATGGGCAGCATTGGGTCTAGGCGTGGTCACCAAATTTTTAGAAGGCTGGGCCGGTGCAGTCATTGCTAAAATCGCGGTGCTAGTTTTCATTATTATTTTCATACAGAAACGTCCTCAGGGTTTATTTGCCATCAAGGGCCGCTTTGCGGATACCTAGCGTGGCAATTAACCGCACCCCATTTTTTCTTCGCTTTATTGCGGCGACCGGTGGACGCGGCTGGATCGGGCTGGGCGCCTTTGCTTTTATTACCCTGGTATTGCTGCCTATCGGCCATTTGTGGTTAGCACCCGATCATCCGCTGCATGTGTCCAGCTATGTGGTCACTCTCGGCGGAAAAATAATGTGTTACGCCATCGTCGCCGTGGCCATGGATTTAATCTGGGGCTTCGGCGGCATATTGTCTTTAGGGCATGGACTTTTTTTCGCGCTCGGTGGCTACGCCTTCGGCATGTACTTGATGCGCAGCATAGGCCTGGAGGGCGTGTACCATTCACCACTGCCGGACTTCATGGTATTTCTGGATTGGAAGGCATTACCTTGGTATTGGCAAGGGACCGACAATTTCTGGTTCGCGGTCTTGTTGGTGTTATTGGTGCCGGCCCTGTTAGCTTTTATATTTGGATATTTTGCCTTCCGCTCGCGCATCAAAGGCGTCTATTTTTCTATCATCACCCAGGCCCTGACGTTTGCTTTCATGCTCTTGTTTTTCAGTAATGAAACTGGCTTTGGCGGCAATAACGGCTTTACTGATTTCAAACGCATTCTGGGTTATTCAATAACCGCACCGGAAACGCGCGTGGTGTTGTTTGGATTATCGGCGGCAATGCTCATGTTCACACTGATATTGGGGCGCTACTTAGTGGCTTCAAAGTTCGGGCGGGTGTTAACGGCGATTCGCGATTCGGAATCTCGGGTGATGTTCTCCGGCTATAACCCGCTATGGTACAAACTCTTTATTTGGACGCTTTCGGCCGTGTTATGCGCCGTGGCCGGGGCACTTTATGTACCGCAGGTTGGTATTATTAACCCCAGTGAAATGTCACCCGCAAATTCCATCGAGATCGCCATTTGGGTTGCAGTCGGCGGCCGTGGCACGCTAATCGGCCCGGCACTGGGCGCGTTTATCGTTAATCTTTCCAAAAGTTGGTTCACCATGGCGTTCCCTGAATATTGGCTATTTTTTCTCGGCCTACTTTTCGTTTTGGTCACGCTATTTTTACCGCAAGGCGTCGTGGGTTTGTGGCGGCGTTTGCGCCAGGGTAGGGCGCGAAGATGAGCGAGGCGGCAGACGGCGTTGTCATCAACCGCGGACATATGCTGCGCGGCGGGGAACTTGATGTTAGTCACAATGTTATTTTGTACTTAGAAGACATCACGGTTTCCTTTGATGGCTTTAAGGCGCTTAATAATCTCACCTTAGCTATCGACGCAAATGAGCTGCGCTGCATCATCGGACCCAATGGCGCAGGCAAGACTACCATGATGGATGTGATTACCGGTAAGACCCGCCCCAGCGCGGGCACCGCGTTTTTTGGCCAAACTCTGGATTTAACGCGCATGTCCGAACCCCAAATTGCGCGTGCCGGCATTGGTCGAAAATTTCAGAAACCCACCGTGTTTGAACATCACAGCGTGTTTGAAAATCTTGAACTGGCTATGCACACCAACAAAAATGTTCGTCATAGTTTATTTGTTGAAATCGACGACATGACGCGCGACCGCATTGCCGATACCTTGCGTTTAATTCGCTTAAACGAGCATGCCGACCAACTCGCGGGTCTGCTCTCGCACGGGCAAAAGCAATGGCTGGAAATAGGCATGCTGCTCATGCAGGAGCCCAAGCTGTTGCTCCTGGATGAACCCGTGGCAGGGATGAGTGATGATGAGACCGAGCGCACCGCTGAATTGTTTAAATCATTGGCCGGGAAACAATCGCTAGTGGTGGTTGAGCATGACATGGCTTTCATTGCGCAACTTGGTGGCAAAGTGACCGTATTGCACGAAGGCAGTGTCTTGGCTGAGGGTGATTTGGCGGCGGTGCAGGCCAACCCCCAGGTCGTTGAAGTCTACCTCGGGCGTTAACGATGTTACGTGTCGAAAACTTAAATCAGTATTATGGCGGCAGTCATATCCTGCGCAATTTATCTTTTGAAGTGCAGACGGGGCAAGTGACGACGCTGCTGGGGCGCAATGGCGTGGGTAAATCCACCCTCTTAAAATGTCTTATGGGCTTACTGCCCGCCGCCAACGGCAGTATAAGTTTTGACGGCAGGGATATTACCACACAGGCCTCGCACCGGCGCGTTCAAGCCGGCATTGGTTATGTGCCGCAGGGGCGCGAAATTTTTCCGCGTCTTACTGTGCAGGAGAATTTATCAATGGGCCTCGCGGTAAAACCCCGCGGCACGCCTTTGCCGGCAAATATTTTTGAGATGTTTCCGGTGCTGCGACAAATGCTGAATCGGCGAGGCGGCGATCTCTCTGGCGGTCAGCAACAGCAATTGGCCATTGGTCGTGCGCTTGCCGCATCGCCTAAGCTATTAATTCTCGATGAACCCACCGAGGGAATTCAGCCGTCGATTATAAAAGATATTGAACGCGTTATTCGTACCTTAGCGACCGAAGGGAGTATGGCGATTTTGCTGGTGGAACAGTACTACGATTTCGCTCGGTCCTTGTCGCATCAGTATTTATTGATGGAGCGGGGCGAATTCATAAAACGCGGTGCGGGCGAAAATATGGAAGAGGACGGCGTTCGCGAACTACTCGCGGTATGATATCGAGATGCTGATCGAAAGCCACGTCGCCAGTAGTGCTTGGCGGGCCGAACTTGCTTTGCAATTTGCGCGACGCGGCGACGCTACGCGCCTCACACAACGCCAGCATGTCGGGCCCTTACAGGTACAAAAAGCGCTCTATCCGGAAGGCGACGCAGTGTGCCACGCAATTCTTTTGCACCCGCCCGCCGGTATTGCGGGCGGCGACGAGCTGGCAATTAAGGTAGCGCTAGAGCCCGACGCACACGCTCTGCTCACCACGCCCGGTGCCGCAAAATGGTATCGCAGCAATGCACCCTGGGCACAGCAAACCGTGCAGCTTCATGTAGGTTCCGGCGCAAAGCTGGAATGGTTGCCGCAGGAGACGATTTTTTTTAAGGGCTGCCGCGCACAGATTCATCACCGCGTGCACTTGAGTGAGAACGCGCGTTATCTTGGTTGGGATGTATGGTGCATGGGGCGCACTGCCTCGGGCGAGCATTTCGATAGCGGCACGCTGCGCGTGGCCACGGAAATTCATTCGGGCGATCAAGCGCTTTGGATCGAGCAAGGCTGTTTGACGGGAGGGACAAATTTACTGACGTCGCCCGCTGGGCTAGCGGGGCGCAGCGTGTGCGGAACTTTACTTGCGGCGGGTGCCACGATAGCGCCCCAATTATTGTCTGCATGCCGCGCATTGCAGCCTCAAGAAAATGGCGCTTTGCATGGCATTACCGTGTTGCCGCATTTGCTCGTCGCGCGCTATCTGGGCGATTCGTCGGAAGCAGCGCGCGCTTGGTTTATCGAATTGTGGCATTTGCTGCGCCCCGCGTTGATGGGGCGCCAAGCGCAACCGCCGCGTATTTGGAGTACGTAAAATGGAACTTACCCCAAGAGAAAAAGACAAGCTGCTGATCTTCACCGCCGCGCTGCTCGCCGAGCGCCGCCGTGATCGCGGCTTGAAATTAAATTATCCCGAAGCCGTGGCGTTTATCTCCGCCGCGATTATGGAAGGCGCGCGCGATGGCAAGACCGTAGCCGAACTCATGAGCACAGGGACCACGCTGCTAGGACGTGATGAGGTGATGGAAGGTGTAGCGGAAATGATTCCCGAGATACAAGTGGAAGCGACGTTTCCAGATGGCACAAAATTAGTGACGGTACATCATCCGATAATTTGAAAACAATTGGGTACGAAATGTTTCTAGCTGGTTTTTTAAAATTTCTAACAACTTTTGTTTGGTGCGCTGCGCGCAATTTTTCGGGGCCGGTTATGCCCCGGCGGGGCAGTTACTTTTTCTTGCTTGTCCAAGAAAAAGTAACCAAAAAGAAGGACACCCCGCTTACCGCCCCCTACGGGGGTCCCCTGCGTTGCTCGCCATGCTGGGCGGCTGCGGAACTCGCGCTGCGCGCTCAGACAGTCCTCGCCGACTTCCCCCGACACGACTGCGCTACTCGGCGATGCACAGGGGCCCCAAAAAACCAAATCAACACCAGCGGTGCTTTTACGTGCAGTGAATTTGTCATCAATCAGAGATGAAATGATCCCCGGCGAATACAAAATCGAAAATGGCGAGATCGAGTTGAACGCCGGATGTTCAACCATCACTATCAGTGTTGCCAATACCGGCGACCGACCCATCCAAGTTGGCTCGCATTATCATTTTTACGAAACCAATGCGGCACTCGCCTTTGAGCGTGAAGCCGTGCGTGGTATGCGCTTGAATATCGCGGCGGGCACGGCGGTGCGTTTTGAGCCGGGGCAGGCGCGCACGGTTGAATTAATCGCCTTGCGCGGTGAACGCCGTGTGTTTGGCTTCGCGGGAAAAATCATGGGGAAACTCGAATGAAAATTACCCGCCAAGCTTATGCTGAAATGTTCGGGCCTACCGTGGGTGATCGCGTGCGTCTCGCCGATACCGAACTATGGATCGAGGTCGAAAAAGATTTCACCCTCTATGGCGAGGAAGTGAAATTTGGCGGTGGTAAAGTCATACGCGACGGCATGGGCCAAGGTCAGCGTGTTGCCGCCGAGGTAGCTGATACGGTGATTACCAATGCGCTGATCGTCGATCACTGGGGCATTGTCAAAGCCGATATTGGATTAAAAGCAGGACGCATCTGGGCCATCGGCAAAGCCGGTAACCCGGACATTCAGCCCGGCGTAACCATCCCCATCGGTGCGGGCACGGAGATCATCGCGGGCGAAGGCATGATCGTTACCGCAGGTGGCATTGATAGCCACATTCATTTCATCTGCCCGCAGCAAATTGAAGAAGCCTTGATGTCGGGCGTGACCACCATGCTGGGCGGCGGCACCGGCCCCGCCACCGGCACCTTCGCTACGACCTGCACGCCAGGGCCGTGGCATATGCATTCGATGTTGCAAGCCGCGGATGCGTTTGCGATGAACTTAGGATTTTTTGGCAAGGGTAATGTCTCGCTGCCCGATCCTTTGCGCGAGCAAGTTGCGGCGGGCGCAATCGGTTTGAAGTTGCACGAAGATTGGGGCACCACGCCTGCCGCCATTGATAATTGTTTGAACGTGGCGGATGAAATGGATATCCAAGTCGCGATCCACACTGACACGCTGAACGAATCGGGCTTCGTGGAAACGACCTTGGCCGCGTTCAAGGACCGCACCATTCACACTTTTCATACCGAGGGCGCGGGCGGCGGTCATGCGCCGGATATCATCAAGGCGGTGGGTCAGGCCAATGTCTTGCCTTCGTCCACCAATCCGACGCGACCTTATACGGTGAATACCATAGATGAGCATCTCGACATGCTCATGGTGTGCCACCACCTCGATCCGGCGATTGCCGAAGATGTCGCCTTCGCCGAATCGCGCATCCGGCGCGAGACGATTGCTGCCGAAGATATTTTGCATGACCTGGGTGCGTTTTCTATGATGTCGTCCGATTCGCAAGCCATGGGTCGCGTGGGCGAAGTGATTATCCGCACCTGGCAGACCGCGCATAAAATGAAAACCCAGCGCGGCTGGCTAGCGCCCGGCCCTCTCCCCCAACCCCTCTCCCCTACGAGGGAGAGGGGAGCGTCGAATCCCGCTGCGCAGGACCAGGCTAGGAACGATAATTTTCGAGTGAAACGCTATATCGCGAAATACACGATTAATCCGGCGATCACGCATGGCATCAGTCATGTGGTGGGCTCGATCGAAGTCGGCAAGCTCGCCGACTTGGTGTTGTGGCGGCCCGCGTTTTTTGGTGTGAAGCCATCACTGATTTTAAAAGGCGGCATGATTGCCGCGGCGGCTATGGGCGATCCGAATGCCTCGATTCCCACGCCGCAGCCGGTGCATTATCGGCCTATGTTTGGATCATTCGGCGGCGCGTTGATTACCTCACTGACTTTTGTGTCGCAAGCGGCGCTGAACAATCCGACCGTACAAGCATTAGGACTTAAAAAACCGTTGGAGCCAGTGCGCAATACGCGCCATGTGAAAAAGCAAGACATGGTGCATAATGGCGCGCTGCCCAAAATTGATGTTGATCCGGAAACCTATGTGGTGCGTGCCGATGGCGAGCTCTTGGTGTGCGAACCGGCAAGCGTGTTGCCGATGGCGCAGCGCTACTTTCTTTTCTGATCATGCTCGTCATCGAACATCACGCCTCCGCTGACACGACTGCCACCGAACAATTGGTGCTGAGTTTTGAGCTGCGTTGCAAGTGCCGCTTACGCACGCGCACCGAATCAGGCGAAGACGTGGGCTTGTTTCTCGAACGCGGCGCGGTGTTGCATCAGGGCGATAAACTCCTGGCAAACGATGGCCGCGTGGTGCAAGTGATCGCGGCTATGGAAGCACTGATGCAGGCATCGAGCCCCGATCCCTTATTACTCGCGCGCGCTGCTTATCATTTGGGTAATCGGCATGTGGCGGTGCAATTGGGTAGCGGTTGGCTGCGCTTTGCCGCCGACCATGTATTGCGCGATATGGTGCTGGGACTGGGGCTGCCGGTCGAGGAAATCGCCGCGCCGTTCGAGCCGGAAGCGGGGGCCTATGGTCATGGCCATACGCACGGTGGCGAGACCACCTTCGGCGCTAAATTGCATTTGTATCAAGGCCGCACATGAACCTGCAACTTGCCCGCCTCTTGCAACTGGCCAGCCCGACCTTGCCGGTCGGCGCGTATGCCTATTCGCAGGGTTTGGAGTGGGCGGTGGAATCTGGCACGGTGCGCGATGAAGCCACTGCTGAACAATGGACCGGTGATTTGTTGCAGTGGAATATGGCGCGCTTTGAAGCGCCGCTATTGGCGCGCCTGCTGCGTGCCTGTCGCGTCGATGACTATACCGAAATCGCGCAACTCAATGCGCGTTATCTGGCCAGCCGCGAGACCAGCGAGTTGCGTGCCGAGACCTTGC
>CAYYOS010000100.1:0-9264 GCA_964473355.1 uncultured Burkholderiales bacterium
TTTTTCAACTTCCTCGACGATATGAAATAAATAGCGCTGGCTGCGACTAAATATGCGCTGCATATAGTCTGGCCGGCTAGCGTACCAAGCCTCTCCTTCCTGAATAGCGGGGTCATTGCTATCCGCCATGGAAAACCCGGCGCGGATGCGAGCCCAAACGTCCACCGGCTTTTCTTTTATGATGTGGACTGGTACTTGCGCGCTTACGGGCGGGGGCGGTTTAGCAGCGCTGGGCGCGGGTGGCGGGGTTTTTATTTCAACCACGTTATCGGGTGTCAAGGGCGGCTGCACCAAGACTTCAGATAGCGATGCCGATTGCGGGGGCACAGCAGCACACCCCGACACGATAACCAAAAAAGCATAAACCCAGGCAAATTTAATTAGCATAATAGCTCTTAGCTTAGCTCTCTAAAAAGGATGGTACCTAAGCTTGGGCCGCGGGGTCAAGCATGATGAAACCACGCAGCGCAAGTATGTAACACAGGTAGCACTAAAATTGGTCTTTGAGTTCACGGAGTGCCGCGAATACTTGTACCGGGTCCTGAACGTGGCGGTACCCAAATAGGGCTACCGCCTCTTTTACGCTGGTCTTATGGCAGCGTAAAAACGGATTGGTTGCAAGCTCCGTAACAATGTTTGAAGGTAAGGTGGGACGATTTTTGTCACGCAAAAGACATGCGTGCTTCTCTAAATTCAGCAGCGCCGCATTGTCCGGCTCTATCGTTTTTGCAAAACGAATATTGTTTAACGTATATTCATGGCCGCAATAGACTTCTGTGTGATGGGCCAATTTAGCCAGCTTTTGAAGCGAGTGGTACATCTGGCTAGCCGTGCCTTCAAATAGTTTTCCACAGCCGCAAGAGAACAGGGTATCCCCACAAAAAAGAAAATCTGCGCCATAATACGCGATATGCCCTAGGGTGTGACCGGGTATATCCATTACGGTAAACTCGGTGGCGATATCGGGAAAGTTAATCCGATCCCCTTCTTTGATCGGATGCGAACGCCCTGCAATAGATTCAGTTGACGGAGCAAAAATTGCGGCGCCGGTCGCTTTGGCGATTTCCAAATTGCCGCCTACATGGTCATAATGATGATGAGTGTTAAGGATGGCGCGCAGATGCAAACGTTCTTGATCTAGATATTGCAAAACGGGCGCAGCTTGCCCCGGGTCAACGACGACCGCGCTTTCTTCATGGCGTATAAGCCAGATATAATTATCGCTAAAAGCAGGAATAGCAACGACAGTTGGCATAATGATAGTGTAAAGCTATTGGTTAACCAGCGGAACCCGGGCTAGGTTCCCTTGTTGATAAGTAATTTAAGAAAGAGCAAATGGCTTATCAAACTGAAGTAGAGTGGTATCAAACTCCCTTAGGTCAGTACTTGGCACGACATGAGCAGGCTTTTTACGATAAGTCGGTCGCGGATATTTTTGGATTTAATGCAGTGCAATTCGGCTTGACTCAGTATCGACTGCTACGAAACTGCCGTATCCCTTATTGTTTTAATGCCAACCCCACAGGCTCGGTACAAGTGCGCGTATCTTTTGACGCGTTACCCTTTGCTGATCAATCCATAGATCTACTACTACTGCCTCATGTTCTAGAGTTTGCCGATCACCCCCATCAAATTTTACGCGAGGCCGCCCGTGTCCTTATGCCCGAAGGGCAAATAATTATTTCCGGGTTTAATCCATTAAGCTTGTGGGGGGCGAGGAAAAGTTTTCGGAGTAAACACGATTACCCGTGGCAAGGCAATTTCTTGCATCTGACTAGACTTAAGGATTGGTTGGAGCTGTTGGAGTTTGAGATGGTGAGCGGGAAGATGTGTTGTTATGCGCCGCCTATACAGAAGGAGAAGTGGTTACGCCGTTTTGAATTTTTAGAGGCGATGGGGGATAGATGGTGGGCACTGGCCGGCGGCGTGTATTTTTTGCAAGCTAAAAAGAAGGTAATCGGCATGCGCTTACTAACGCCTAACTGGAAGACCGCGCCGACAGCGAAGGCCGGGCTGGCCCCCGTGGCACAAAAACGTCTTAACGTGCAGCAAATTCACATTCAACAGTCTCAAGAGCGGGAACATGCCGGCAACGCCAATTGAAATTTATACCGATGGAGCTTGCCGCGGAAATCCCGGCGTAGGCGGTTGGGGAGCGGTTTTATCCTATGGCAGCCACAAGAAAGAAATCTTTGGCGGGGAAGCTCATACCACTAATAATCGTATGGAGTTGATGGCAGTTATTCGTGCCTTAGAGCAGTTAAAGCAAGGCAGCAAGGTAAGGCTATACACCGATTCTCAATACGTGCAAAAAGGAATTAGCACGTGGATTCATGGCTGGAAAAAAAATGGCTGGCGCACGGCATCCAAGGCACCCGTTAAAAATGTGGATTTATGGCAGCAGCTGGATGCCCTCATCGCGCCTCATCAAATCGAATGGCTATGGGTAAAAGGACATGCTACCAGCCTGGGAAACATCAAAGCGGATCAATTGGCGAACTTGGGTGCGGATCAAGGGAGAAGCTTATGCGACAAGTAATATTGGATACTGAAACCACCGGCTTGGATCCGGGCCAAGGCCATCGTATGGTGGAGATCGCCGCTGTAGAAATTATTAATCGGCGGTTGACGGGCAATCATTTTCAACGCTATCTAAATCCGCAGCGCGATATAGATCCCGCCGCACAGGAAGTTCACGGGCTAAGTTTAGAATTCTTAAAGGACATGCCCTGTTTTCATGAAATTGTGGACGACTTTTTGGCATTTGTAAAAGACGCGCAAGTTTATATCCATAATGCTGCATTTGATGAAGCGTTTCTCAACGCGGAATTGGCCCGCCTTGGCCGGTCTACGATTAAAGAGTGCGCAGGAGTCACCATCCACTGTACCCTTGCCCTTGCTCGCAGCCGTCACCCGGGGCAAAAAAATAACCTAAACGCCTTGTGTACCCGCTACCAAATAGATCATTCGAATCGACAGCTGCACGGCGCACTTAAAGACGCCGAGTTATTGGCTTCTGTATATTTAGCGATGACACGGGGTCAGGAAAGTTTAATGATAGAGGAAACGGTCGCGGACGATGCTGTCATTGGAGAGCCCAGCAGATGTGCGGGTGGCCTCTTGGTTATCTACGCTAATGCCGAGGAATCTGCGGCCCACGAAAGCATCCTAAATAACATAGCAGCGGTCCAACAGACCTGTGTATGGCGAACTCCCTAACGAGCGCTGTCCAGCCATACTAAGTTGGCGGTTAAATCCGGTTTGGGTTTGCTAGCGGTAAGAGGGATATCCTTTGGCGCAACCGGCAGAGGCAAATATTCAGAGATAGGTTTTGTCCCCACCTGTACCATGCCACCTCTAGGCGACATAGCGGTCACTTCATAGTCACGTGCTGTCCCGACCGGGGGTTTATCCGAGTAATACACCCGCCCCGCGTTATCACTCCATTTATATAAGGCGCTTTGTGGCGAACTCGACAGTAGCGCAACGCGCATAACCTCATCAGCAGCACTGGCAAAAGTAGCTGAAAATAAGGTTAAACCGGCGCTTAGCAATAGGGGGGCAATTCTCATAAAGGCCTCCTAATTTCCGAGGGCTCAGCGCTCATATAAAAGCGGGAAGCGAGAAGGGGATTTTGCTCGATCGTGGCAGCCTGAATTTCTTCGGCGAACCCGATATACCCTTCGTCCGCCGCGGTATGCGCGAGGGTAGTCCAAGAAAAGCCATGATCAATGGCTTGCGCGGTCTTGCTTTCTTGGGGCAAGGTTTTGCGGACGTCGAGTATGTATTCCTCGACACTAGAAAGGATTTCGTCTTTTAACCAGCCTGCCGTACGATCCATTTTTGCTGCCCTCATACAATGAGTATGTGTTGTATGTTAGGGAGGGAAGCATGGTGAGTGTATAAGGCTACGGCCTAAATTTGTGTAGGCGTGGGGCCGTTTTGCAGTCGGTTTAAGGCCTACAAACTTTTAAAATGTGTAGGCGAAAGTCCTACATAATTGAACTCGTGCAATGGGGGCAGCGAGTCGCGGGTAGCGGCACATCTAAGGTGCAATACGGGCAGGGTTTATTTTTTTCCGCGGCCACGACGGGCGGTCTTGCCTTCTGCAGCGCTTTTATAAATAGGAAGATCGCCATGGCTATAATTAAAAAACTAATTATTTCGTTAATAAAATTCCCATAAGCTAAAACGGGAATTCCTTTCGCCTTTGCTTCCGCGAGGGAAGCGGGGATACCTTTAGCGGCATCGAGTACATAAAACAGGCTAGAGAAATCCACGCCCCCAATAAGCATGCCCAGAGGGGGCATTAAAATGCCATCCACTAAGGCGCTAACGATCTTGCCAAAGGCTGCACCAATGATGACGCCAATTGCTAAGTCAAGCACATTGCCGCGCGAAACAAATGCCGTGAATTCTTTGAGCATGATAGTTCCCCCGTTTAAAGTGATTTTTAAGCAGTGGGCGGCTGCCCACCTCTAACCCCGATGCCGCTTAGCTTGAAGTCATCATTTCACCAACTCGCTACACCAATACTTCGAGGGGCGCAGCATGGCTTAAAAAGGTGGTCGGACTAGCCGTCAGGCCGTAGGCACCGGATTGAAACACCACGATTAAATCACCCACCTGGGCCTCGGCTAACTCCATTCTATCGGCTAAAAGATCCAAGGGCGTACACAGCGGACCCACAACCGAAGCAATTTCGCGTTTATTTCCATGAACGCGATTACCTACTACCACAGGATAGTTTTTTCGTAATACCTGGCCGAAATTACCCGACGCCGCGAGATGGTGATGCAGGCCGCCGTCAGTTATTAAAAATAGCGCACCCCGGGAAAATTTTCGCTCTAACACCCTGCAGACGTAAATGCCGGCTTCTCCGACCAAGAATCGACCAAGTTCGATGGCGACGGTGGCGCCACCCAGTTCGCGCTTAACTCTATCTAATAAGCCTTCCAGCGCTGCACTGACCGGCGCGAGATCTAAAGCTTGCTCGCCGGGAAAGTAGGGAATACCAAAACCGCCGCCGATATTGAGTAGACGGATAGGCGTGGGTACCCCCACCGCCAAGCGTATGCCCAGCTCTATCGTTTTGGCTTGTGCTTCCATGATGGCTTCAGCTTTTAAGTTTTGCGAACCGCTAAAAATATGAAAACCGATAAAGGCAATATCCATTTTCGCGATGTTAGCCAAAACTTGCGGTACACGTTCGGCGTCGATACCGAATTGCTTAGGGCCGCCGCCCATTTTCATACCCGAAGATTTCAATTCGAAATCCGGATTTACCCGTATGGCAACGCGTGGCTGATAACCGGTTTCGTGCCCATGGCGAGCGATGATTTCCAGTTCCTGTTCCGACTCGATGTTGATGGTAATACCGGCTCCTACTGCCGCCCGCAACTCATCTGAGCTTTTGCCAGGGCCGGCGAAACTGATGTGTTCTGCGGGCATAGGGGTGTCTAGTGCCACACGCATTTCATTAACAGAAGCGACATCAATACCATCCACCAAAGTAGAGAAGTGCTGTACCACGGCGGGCATTGGGTTTGCTTTCATGGCGTAATGCAAATGCAAGCCCGCGGGCATTTTCTCGCGTAATAGCGCTACCCGCTCAGTCATGAGCGTGCGGTCATAAGCATAAAATGGCGTGCGGCCCACGCGTTGCGCCAGGCGAGTAATTGGCAGACCGCCTACTTGAAGTACGTCGTCAACAACCGGGAAATAGCCAAGAATGGCGTGCTGGGGTCGTTCTCTATTCATTTGAGGTTTCCGAAAAAGCACTGTTAAATGTGGCAGCCAAAAATTTTCTATCAATTTTGCCATTAGCGTTGCGCGGTAAGTCACCAGCCCAAGGCTCGATACGGGCTGGAACCATGAATGCCGGCAATGTTTGTTTGCAAATCGCCATTAATGCTTCGCTATCTAATTGCGTATTAGGTTTTGGGGTAGCCACTACGATAATAGCCTGACCCAGCACCGGATGGGGTATGCCTAGGGCTACCGCTTCCGCTACTAGTTTACTGCTATAGACTACTTCTTCGACTTCACTCGGACTAACGCGATAGCCAGAGGTTTTAATCATTTCGTCACGGCGGCTGATGAAGTATAAAAAACCTTCTTCGTCCCTGCGTACGGTATCGCCCGACCATACCGCCATTTCCGTCAGCGGCAAGGCAGGGTCCGGATGTGGTACCGGTTTAAAACGTTCCGCGGTTTTCTCTTTGTCGTTCCAATAGCCCAAAGCGACTAAGGGGCCGCGATGCACTAATTCACCCGCTTCGTTTGGGAGACAGGGGGAGCCATCTTCGCGCACCACTAGGATCTCCGCATTGGGTATAGCGCGCCCCATAGACTCGGGACGCCGAGCTAATTCTTGCGGGTGAAGATAGGTTGAGCGAAATGCTTCCGTTAGGCCATACATTAAGAACACTTTGGTCTTGGGCAAAGCTTGTCGTAGCGCATTGAGTGTTGCAATCGGCATGGCGCCGCCGGAATTGGTTATATAACGTAAGTGTTGAGAAATTTCCGCTGGCCATTCTAGTTGAGAAAGCTGTATCCATAGCGGCGGCACCGCAGCCAAGCCGGTGATTGTGTGGCGAGCTAGCGCACGGATAATATCTCGCGGCAATAAGTAATTCATGAGCACGGCACAGCCGCCGCTTAACAACGCGGTATTTATCTGGCTTAAACCATAGTCAAAACTCAAGGGCAGCACGCTTAGAATTTTGTCTGAGGCATTGTTTTCTAGGTACTGCGCCACGCTTATCGCCCCCACCACGATATTACGATGTGATAAGACCACGCCTTTAGGCTTGCCCGTGCTACCCGAGGTGTACAAAATAGCCGCGACGTCACTATCAATACGCCGCCTGGGTGGCTGCGATGGCGCATCCAACGCCCTTTCCCAGGGGATTAAATATAGCGTCCCAGCGCTTTCTTCCGCGGGCAAGCCTATGACTAAAAGGGTGTGCAAATCGGGGCAGGAGGTTAGGACCTCGCGCAGCGCTGCCAGACGTTCTTTGGAAGTCACGAGCAGTCGTACGTTACAGTCGCGCAAAATATGGACAACTTGCTCAGCTTTAAGGAGAGGGTTAACCGGCACAAAAACCGCGCCACAAAAGCTTGCGCCATAGATGGCGGTAACCGTTTCCAGCCGCTTCTCTAAGTAAACCGCGACGCGTTCACCAGATTTAATGCCACAGGCAGCGAAGGCGGCAGCGTTTTTTTCTATGGCATGCAGCAGCTCGGCATACGTAAAGCGTGAATCTTGATATTGCAATGCGAGGGCATCCGGCGTTGTTTGCGCCGAGCTGAATGGTAGCTCATGAAATAACGATACCCACATTTATTATTCCCTTGTCATACATTGGTTTAACTAAAGGGATGATACCATTTTCACTGGGGCAAGCCCACGATGGCAACAACACTTGTAACCCATAGATAGGACGATTTGTAGTTATCGCCTATCCCTACTACACTCAAGACATGGGCTCGGCCCTCATGAAGGCCGGGCAAAATTTCAGAGCATGTTTGGGATTGTTATGGACTGGAACATAAAGTTTTTTGCGATCCTGCTAGTGGCCGTCGGGGGCATTTTATTAGCCCGATCTTTGGGGTATGCGCGCTTTTTGCTAAAGGACGAGCATGGGCACCCGCGCGGCTGGCGCACGTTGTTTGTATTTGTGATTATGTTTATCGCAGGTTATCTCGCTTACGGCGCAACACTGCTTTCCCGTCCGATGCTACCCATAGATTTGTTGATTTCCGGTGTTTTTTTTGGTGGCGGCTTATTCGTAGTGTTAGTCGTGCGCATGAGCGTCCATACCGTGCAACACGTCCATCACATCCGTGCCTTAGAACGTCACCATGCCCTACACGATAGCTTAACCAATCTTCCCAATCGCCATCTTTTAATGGGGAGAATAGATCAAGCAATAGCCGAGGCTCAAGACAAGCAAAAATCCTTGGCGATTTTAATTTTAGATTTGAATCGTTTTAAGGAAGTCAACGATACACTCGGGCATCACTGCGGCGACCAGCTTTTGATGGAGTTGGCGCCCCGGCTGCGTCAAGCGGTTGGCCCCCTGGACATGGTGGCGCGTTTAGGCGGTGACGAATTCGGCTTTATCTTGACTGCGGTGAGCGCAGAAGAAGCAAAATTTACGTCACAGCGGATTCTGCAAGCCGTGGATCAACCCTTTACCATAGAAGGCCACGGCTTAAGTGTTGGTGGCAGCGTGGGGATTGCAATGTTTCCGGAACACGGGGAAGAGCCGCAACTACTACTGCAGCACGCCGATGTCGCGATGTATGAAGCTAAACGTCACGGTCAGGGGTATGCCTTTTATGAAGTGGCCCATGATCAGTATAGCCTTAACCGTTTGCGAGTGATTAGCAGCTTGCGTGATCCTGCGCTGTTTCAGCAATTGTTACTGTATTTTCAGCCCAAAATCTCCCTGAAGGACGGCAAAGTGTGTGGCGTAGAAGCGTTATTACGCTGGCAGCACCCCACTATGGGCACGATTATGCCGGATAATTTTATCGGTGTGGCTGAGCGTGCCGGGGTCATGAGACAGCTGACGCTTTGGGTCTTACAGAGCACCTTAAAACAAATGGAGGTGTGGCAAAGCGCCGGGTTGGTTTTGCACGCCGCGATTAATCTTTCAGTACGCAATTTAAGCGACGCGAATTTGCCGGAAGAAATGAGCAGGCTACTGGATGCCCACGCTATTCCACCCTCTCATATTACGCTGGAAGTTACCGAAAGCAGCATGATGGGCAACCCCCGCCTGGCGCATGAAATTTTAGGAAGATTAAATGCCCGGGGCTTCCTTACCGCTATTGATGATTTTGGCAGCGGCTATTCGTCTCTTGCGTACATCAAAAGCCTGCCTGCATCAGAAATTAAGATAGACAAGGCTTTTGTTCTCAATATGACCCGTGATGAAAGCGACGCCGTCATTGTTCATTCCACTATTGCCCTTGCCCACAATATGGGGTATCGCGTCGTTGCCGAAGGGGTAGAGAATGCAGAAATTCTCGAATTACTGCAGATCCTGGGCTGCGACGTGGCACAAGGCTTTTACTTTAGCGAACCCATGCCCGCCAGTGAGGTTTTGCCCTGGGTGCAAATCCAAAATCGCAATCATTTAAGCTATGCCCGGATTAATTGATTATTTATAACAAAGGCATCCCGGGCTTAAAGCCCACTTACTATTGTATAATGCCGCGAGCTAACTTAAAGGCTCGTGTCTTTTATGAGCG
>CAYYOS010000101.1:0-9117 GCA_964473355.1 uncultured Burkholderiales bacterium
ATTTCTACGGTATCTAGAGGTAGCCCCAAGTTTTGGAATATTAAATTGACGGCCTCGTCGTAGGCGTTGCTCGAGCCGTGACCAAAATAAAGATTAGCTTTGGTAAAGCGACTGACTGCCAGGCGCACCATGTCCCTAATCGTGATTGATGAAAACATTCAACGTAGAAACGGCAGCGATATGGCGGGCTCACCTTTTAGGTGCGGGTTTAAGTATCTATTAAGGTTAGCGACCATGGGTCTTTCCATTAAGCAATGAGCGGGCAATTGCTATTTCTAGGTTCAGGTCAATAAATTCACCAATGTCGTGAAATAAATATCGTGTAAACGGTTTATTTCCTCAACGCCCACGGCTTCGTCTATTTTATGGATGGTGGCGTTACGTGGGCCCAACTCGACCACCTCCGGGCAAATTTCAGCAATAAAACGCCCGTCCGAGGTGCCCCCGCTTGTCGATAATTCCGCCGTCACGCCGGTTACTTTTTTTACTGCGGATGACAAGGCTTCCACCAGGCGCCCTTGAGCGGTGAGATAAGGATTGCCGGTAGACGACCAGGCAAGATCGTAGTCCACGCCATGCTTATCTAGAATCGCGTGGACTTTGCTTTTTAAGCTGGCTTCGGTGCTTGCTGTGGCGTAGCGAAAATTAAATAGTATTTCTACCGTTCCGGGCACCACGTTAGTTGCGCCGGTGCCCCCATGAATGTTGGAAATTTGCCACGTTGTCGGAGGGAAGTGATCGTTTCCCTCATCCCATATGGTGCTGGCTAATTCGGCGATGGCCGGTGCTGCTAAATGGATGGGATTTTTTACCAAATGGGGGTAGGCGATATGACCCTGTATGCCCTTCACCACCAATGTGCCGGAAAGTGAACCGCGGCGGCCATTTTTAATGGTGTCCCCCAACTGGGTAACGCAAGTGGGTTCGCCGACAATGCAGTAGGTTAACTTTTCTTCGCGCTTTTTTAGGGCTTCGACAACGCGCGCCGTCCCATCCACGGCAATACCCTCTTCGTCGGAGGTAACCAACAAAGCCAGTGATCCTACATGCTTTGGATAAAGTTCGACAAATTGTTCAATGGCGGTAACAAAGGCCGCTAGTGAAGATTTCATATCGGCTGCGCCGCGACCAAAGAGCATGCCGTCGCGCACCACGGGAACAAAAGGATCGCTAGCCCAGGCGCTGGCAGGGCCGGTGGGCACAACATCAGTGTGCCCGGCAAAAACGACTAAAGGTTGGGTTGCACCGCGCCGCGCCCAAAAATTGTCCACCGCGCCAAAGCGCATCTTTTCAATCTCAAACCCTAGCTTTGCCAAGCGGGCAATTAAAATCTCTTGGCACCCTTGATCATCGGGGGTTAACGAACGTCGGGCGATTAAAGCTTCAGCGAGTGCCTGGGTGGGTGAACGCATAGTTATCGTGGAATAGCCCAGCAGGTATTGGGTGCTTCATAAACGTTCGAGAGTTGTTCGCTGTCGTTCAAGATAATCAGTTTTACGCCGATAACCTCGTTGCTGCTACGCCAAAACAAGGCCAGCAGGTTTTTCTCACCGGCGCTAAGCACGCTGGTGTTAGCTTCAGTTTTGTAAGGCTGCCCGTTACTTTTTATATAATTATTGGCTACGATAATAAAATTTCTAAGCGACGGCTTGAGCGCTTGTTCAAAACCGACCAATCTGTCGTTACAGAAACTAAACGTAAATTGCCGGTTTGTATTTTTATCCGGCAAGTCGTATGCCAGCAGGGTGCTAGTGGAAAATTCTTGGATGCGATCAAAATTCCAGTCCTTCAACTGCTCCTTAACTTTTTCCCGGGTCATACCGGTTTTAAATTCTGCTACTTCGAAAGCATGCGCTGGCACAGCCATGTAAAGCGCGACCGCCAGCCAAATTGCTTTCATCAAATACCCCGTAACAATTCGTTGATGCCCACCTTGGAGCGCGTTTTTTCATCCACTTGTTTAACAATAACCGCGCAATACAAACTGTATTTCTGATCTTTGGAGGGCAGATTACCGGAGACGACCACCGCGCCAGTGGGTACCCGTCCATAAGTAATCTCACCGGTTTCGCGATTATAAATTTTTGTGCTTTGACCGATATAAACGCCCATGGAAATTACGGCATTGTCTTCGACGATAACGCCTTCAACAATCTCCGAACGTGCGCCGATAAAGCAATTATCGCCAATAATAGTGGGATTGGCCTGCACGGGCTCTAACACGCCACCTATACCGACGCCGCCGGAGAGGTGGACGTTTTTGCCAATTTGCGCGCAGGAGCCCACCGTGGCCCAGGTGTCCACCATAGTACCTTCGTCAACGTAGGCACCAATGTTGACATACGAGGGCATCAACACGACGTTTTTTGCGATATAGGAGCCTCTGCGTACGGCCGCGGGGGGTACGACGCGAAAGCCCCCTTCGCGAAATTCTTTGGAATTGTAGTCAGAAAATTTGGAAGCAACTTTATCGTAGTAGTTAGTAAAGCCGCCTTTAATAAAAAAATTATCTTCCATACGAAAGGATAACAGCACGGCTTTTTTAATCCACTGGTGGGTATGCCAGGCACCGTTTATCTTCTCGGCAACGCGTAATTCTCCCTTATCGAGCATTTCGATGACCTGCATAACGCTACCTTTAATTTTCGCTTCTACGTTACGCGGGGTGATGTCGGCGCGGCGATCATAAGCCGCATCTATAAGCTGTTCGAGTTCCTTCATAAAACTTTCTTTAAAATTTGTGATTTAATTCGCTGCACGGCGTCGATACATTGCGCTTCTGAAGCGACCAAAGCTACGCGTATAAAATCTTGCCCCGGATTAACGCCGTGTGCCTCGCGAGCCAGGAAACGACCCGGCAGGACTTGCACATTATAATCGCGGTACAGCGCTTTAGCGAATTCGATATCGGAGCTGCCGGTGTTCAGCCATAAATAAAAGGCCGCTTCGGGCATCACAACCGGAATGGCCTCGCCGAGTTGTCGGACGACCGCGGAAAAGATTTGCTTATAACGCCGCCGGTTTTCTATCACGTGCGCCTCATCCCGCCATGCGGCGACGCTGGCGGCTTGTACAGGAAGGCTCATAGCGCTGCCGTGATAAGTTCGATAGGCCAAAAAGTTACTGATAATGCTAGCGTCGCCAGCGGCGAAGCCAGAACGTAAGCCGGGCACGTTAGAACGCTTGGATAAACTGCCCAGAACGATGAGCTTAGCGAAATTTGCGCGCCCCAGGGCCGTTGCAGCTGCTAAGGCACCCAAGGGTGGTCGGGACTCGTCAAAATAAATTTCCGAATAACATTCGTCAGAGGCAATCACAAAATTATAGCGGTCTGCCAGTTCAAACAACTCCGCCCATTCGGACAGTGACATAATTTTTCCCGTCGGGTTACCCGGGGTGCAAACGTATACCAGCTGCGTGCGTTGCCAAATAGATTCGGCGACGCCACTAAAATCCATGCGATAGTCTTTGCTCGCTACCGTATTAACAAAATACGGCGTGGCGCCTGCTAGGAGTGCGGCGCCTTCGTAAATTTGGTAAAAAGGATTCGGCATCATGACGATGGCATTGCTGGGTGCGACAACCGCCTGGGCCAGGGCAAATAAGGCCTCCCTGCTACCGTTTACGGGCAAGATTTGTGTGTCACTATCGACTTCCACCGCATAGCGTTGCCGTAACCAGTTTTGCAAGGCCGTACGCAGTTCAGCTAGCCCCTTGGTGGCCGGGTAACGGGCTATTGCTGCGGCATTGGTCGCGAGGGCCGCTTTTATAAAATCTGGTGTTTCGTGCTGCGGTTCGCCGATAGCGAGATTAAGAGGGGTATACGCCGCGTTCGGCGTAATGTCTTTAAATAATTCTGAAAGACGCTGGAAAGGGTAGGGATGCAATAAATCTAAATTGGGATTCATACGAAAAGCGGCAATGCCTAAATTTGGCTATTATAAGATGCTTCTATGTCTCTTAAACATATTTGGCCCATTGCGGGCTTATTTTCTGGTGCACTCACCTGGGGCTTAATCTGGTATCCGGCGCGGATACTCCAAGGCGCGGGGATAACCGGTGAGCTTTTAACTTTTGTCACCTACTTCATCCCGCTCTGCTTGGGCTTAGTATTTTTTGGCAAATCGCTAAGCCACGCGAGACGACACCCGTGGATTTTACTATTGATCGGTCTTTCCGCCGGTTGGGCTAATCTTGCTTATGTATTAGGGGTGATTCATGGCGAGGTGATGCGGGTGTTGTTGTTGTTTTATCTGGCACCCGTTTGGACTTTATTATTAGCGCGGTTTTTTTTGCGCGAAAAGCCCCGGCTACTGGGATACATTATTATGCTGGTTTCGCTATGTGGCGCTTTGCTGATTTTGTGGAAAAAAAACGCCGGCTTTCCGCTTCCGCAGAATGGTGCGGAATGGCTGGGTCTGTCCGCCGGTATAATGTTTGCCGTCTCTAATGTGGCGGCGCGCGCGGCGCCGGAGATCGACATTTTCGCAAAGTCGCTCAGCGTATGGGCGGGGGTTAGTTTGTTAGCTTTGCTGGTACTACTCTATCAGCCAGCTATTGCAGGGACCTGGTATCCGGTAGCAACCGGCATCTGGATTTGGTTAGTGATTATCGCGGCGCTGATGTTTTTAGTAACGCTAGCCGTACAATTTGGTTTGGCACACATTCCCGCGAATCAGGCAATTATCATATTCCTATCCGAACTGGTCGTCGGGGCCATCTCCTCTTATTATTTAGCGGGCGAAACATTAGGCCTACGCGAATGGATAGGCGGAGCGATGATTTTATCAGCGACGTTGTTCTCTGGCAGGTTAAACAAACCATGATTAAACAATTGCTGCATGTGTCCGTGAGGGTATCCAACCTGCCGCGCGCGCGAAAATTTTACGAGGAGGTATTAGGTTTTTCCCCCGTCACCAATAGGCCTGATTTATCCGTGCAGGGCATGTGGTACGAATTCGGCGGCGTGCAATTGCATTTGCTAGCCTATGGCGAGATACTTCGCCAGCCCATGGCTTCAACGCATCCGGGGCAAGAACCACATATTGCTTTTGCCGTGGAGAGCATCGAATATGTGCAGCAGATCCTTCAAGGTGCGCAGATTCCATTTGCGATGAGCCGATCCGGGCGCAAAGCGTTATTTTGTAGAGACCCAGATGGCAACGTTTTGGAGTTGTCAGAAGTCTAGCGGGCCTTTATTCAGGCAGGCAAAGTCGTGTTCTTGAAAATATCCGTTCCCATTTTTGCCAACAGCGCAGCACCGAAAGCCGCATCGGTGTGTGCCGCACGTACTATGTGTTTCCCTATAACGCGTTCGCGGATCGCCTGATAAGTAGCATTGTTGGCACCTTGTCCGGCGCTATAAATTTTAATCAGCGGTGCGGCCCCACATTTTTCCAGCAATTTATAGCCACGCGCTTCGATGTTGGCGATGCCCTCGAGCAGGCTATGCAGGAATTGCACATCGGTTTCCGGTCGAGGTTCTAGTTGCGGGGCAAACAGTGGATCATTAATAGGAAAGCGCTCGCCGGGTGTAAGTAAAGGATAATACCGATGGGGCGCGGCCGCCGAAGAATCGATTTTTAGGCTTAGCGTCGCTAACTCATCGGCATCGTAAAAAGCTTTTAAGACGGCACCGCCGCTATTAGAAGCGCCGCCGGTTAACCAAAAATCGCCAAAGCGATGACTGTAAATTCCGTACTGGGCATTTTCAATACGCGTGGGGCTGATTAATTTCAACACCAAAGTGGATCCCAAGGAGGTCACGGCCTCTCCGGGGTTGCGCGCACCGCTCGCGATAAACGCCGCGATGCTGTCGGTTGTTCCGGCACGGATATGGCAATCGGGATTGACCTGTAGTTGCGTGGCAACGACCCTATCTATATGGTCGATAGACTCACCCGGTTCATGGACGGTGGGGAGCACGCGGGCGAACGGAAAATTTTTTATCCAGATAGGCCAAGAAAAGGTCTCGACGTCATAGCCTAGCTTCAGCGCATTGTGATAATCGCTATGGCCGGGGCAACCATGCAATTGCAGCGCTAACCAATCCGCCTGATGCAGGATATAACGCGCTGCTGAAAAATCCGGCTGCTTTGCCAGCCAGGCTAGTTTCGCCAGGCTGGATGATGGGCTTAGGGCAACGGAATCTGGAGGCGCAAAAGCGCGTAGCCATTCCGCTTCTGCCGCAGCCTGGGTATCGCTATAAATTAGGGGTGAAGAAATTGCGTCACCCGCTGCGTTACTTAATACCACTGTCGCCGAGGTACCGCAAATAGCCAGGCTCTGTAGTGCGGCTCGCTGGTCAAGTGGGATTTGCGAAATTAATTGTAGGAGCGCGGCACGCCAGCTCGCAGTGGAGAGTAATTGGTAATCGGCCTCGGCGCTAAAACAAACTTGACTTGCTGTATCAATAACAGAAACGCGGGCGCCGCTGGTGCCAAAATCCAAGCCCGCAAAGTAGTGCACCGGCTAGCCGCGAATATTTGATTGCGCGGGAAACGCGTTAAGATCTATATGCGGAACGGGCTTCCAATTTTTCTCCCGATGCTCAGCGATAACGTTTGTGAATATGCCGCCTCTTACATAAAATTTAGCGGTTACTCGCATAAAACGCGGTTTGGTCGCGCCACTGAGATCATCTAAAATTTGATTGGTCACGGCCTCATGAAAAGTACCTTGGTTGCGGTATGACCAAATATAGAGCTTCAAGCTTTTCAACTCGATACATTTTTTATTAGGTATGTAGTCGAGAAAGAGGGTGGCGAAATCCGGCTGCCCGGTTTTGGGACACAGGCAAGTAAACTCCGGGATTTCCATATGTATGTGATAATCACGGCCGGGCGCCGGGTTCGCAAAGGTTTCGAGGGTTCGGTCTAAAGATGTTGGCATAAATGGCGAGCCCAATCGAGTATTTAAGTTAAAATCGTTTCTAGGTTAATATTATAAACTTCCAGCTTTGTTGTTCCAATAAAATAATCCATTAAGTGCGCTTAACTCATCTTAAATTGGCGGGCTTCAAGTCCTTTGTTGATCCGACCACCATCCCCATGCCCGGACAGCTGATCGGTATCGTTGGTCCCAACGGTTGCGGCAAGTCCAATATTATTGACGCCGTGCGTTGGGTGTTGGGCGAATCCCAGGCTAAGCATTTGCGCGGCGAATCCATGCAGGACGTGATATTTAACGGCACGACGTCGCGCAAACCGTACGGACGCGCGAGCGTGGAATTGATTTTCGATAATAGCTTAGGTAGCGCCGCCGGACAGTGGTCGGAGTACGCCGAGATTTCAGTGAAGCGGACTTTAGAGCGGAACGGGGACTCTGCTTACTATATTAATAACACCCATGTGCGGCGCCGCGATGTCACCGATATTTTTCTGGGCACCGGGCTTGGGCCACGGGCCTACGGTATTATCGAACAAGGCATGATCTCCGGCATTGTGGAGGCGCGACCAGAAGACCTGCGATTATTCTTAGAGGAAGCCGCAGGCGTTTCGAAATATAGATTAAGGCGACGGGAAACCGAATTGCGTCTTAACGATACCCGCGAAAACTTAACGCGTGTTGAAGACATCCGCCAAGAGTTAGAAAAACAAGTGCAACGGCTAGAAGCGCAAGCGCAAGTTGCAGAACAGTACCAGATTCTGCAGATGCAGGTAAATGAGGCTCAACACCGCTATTGGTTTTTAAGAAAACGTGACGCCGAAAAAGATGCGCAGCGCATTCAGTTGGAATTGCAGCGCATTACGACAGAGCTAGAACAAAAAATTGCGAATCTACGCGCCATTGAAAGTCAGTTAGAACAGGCGCGGACGCAGCACTTTTCCGTTAGCGATGAGTTACATCAAATTCAGGGTTTGCTCTACTCAGCCAACGCCGAGGTGGCACGATTAGAACAAACTATTCAGCACCAGCGTGAAAATCATAAACAAGTGTGTAGCCAACTGGAGATGTTACAGCAGAGCGCATTGCAAATTACCCAGCAACTGGAGACTTCAGAAGCGGCGCTGGCATTGTCTCAGGAAGAGTTAACGACACTTGAAGAATCAATGCTGCAAAACGAATCTGCGCTCAGCCAAGAATCAAACAAGTTACCGTTGTTGGAAACCAATTTTGCCCAGGCAGAAGAAGAGTTTCGCAAGCTCCAGCGCGACATGACTTTGCTCGAGCAAACCCGACAGGTAGAAGAGGCCAATCTCACTCACCTAAATCGTAGCGTCGAGCAGCTCCAGCAACGCGAGTTACGTTTACGCGAAGAAGTGTTGAAGCTGGCGCCTGAGGATGAAATATCGCCGCAATTTGAAGCAGAGTTTAGTTCTTCTGCTGAAGCGCTGAAAACGAGCGAGGCGGAGTTGGCTGCCTTGTCTGTAGATTTCCAAGAGCAGACCAACGCGAAGCGCCAGGCTCAGGAAATGTTGCACGGCATAAGGCACGAGATAAATAAAATCGAAGCTGAAAAAGCGGCACGCGAACGCCTACAACAACATTTCTCGCATGACCAAAATTTAGAGGGGTGGCTGACTAAATATTCCCTCAATGCTAACTCGCGCTTATGGCGAGCCATTAAAATTGAAAAGGGCTGGGAAAGCGCGCTCGAGAGCGTGCTACGTGATCGATTATCAGCGCTGGCCTTGAATCGTCTGGAGGAGGCCGAGAGCTGGCACAACGATCTGCCGCCATGGAATTTTACTGTGTTTGAAAGTCCGCAAGACGAAAGTCCGGGCTCCGAGCCGGGTGATTTAACTCCCTTACGCCAATATATTTCTGGTACACCCTCGGCTGTTTTATCGGATTGGCTGCACCAGGTTTATACCATAGAGGAAATTCATGAAGGCTGGAGCAGGCGCCACGCATTAGCGCCCGGGGCCTGCTTGGTGAGCCGCGAGGGCCATATATTTACTCGCCACAGCGTATCATTTTACGCGCCGCAGGCGGAAGTGCATGGTGTGTTATCCCGCCAGCGTGAAATTGAACAGCTGGAGAGTGAACTGCAAGCTCAACGGGTGGCCTTGAACGCTAGCGAGCAAGCCTTTATGGATGCGGAAATCACTTTTGAGCGACAGAATTCCCGTATGGAAGAATTGCGCGGCATCATCAATGCGCAGCAACAAATAC
>CAYYOS010000102.1:0-9060 GCA_964473355.1 uncultured Burkholderiales bacterium
ACTGCGAGGAGAAACTGTTTGGCAACGATCTGAAACGCGCGTGGCGAATCGCCGGGTTGCCCAACCCCGGGGAAGAGGCAAAAGCGTACATGGGACAAAATTCGAGCAGTGAACAGCTATGACAGTCGTGCGGGCCTGAACCAGATTTGAGTGTGCCTACGTAATGCTTCTAATTTTACTCTGTAACAGGATCTTCTTTTAGTTAGGGTCAGTGCTATGGATGTCCCGGGGTTTCTCATAGATTCGGCTAAGGTTGTCGTACCGGGGATCGTCGTGGCCGTGATCACTTCTATCGTGACCGTTCGTCTGTCCATCCGTCGCTTTCATGCTGAGAAGTGGTGGGAAAGAAGGGAGGCGGCCTATTCCAATCTGATCGATATCATTTATAGCTTAAAAGACTACACCACCAAACATCTTGCGCATGAAGAAGATCCGGCCAACTTTACGACAGGTGAGAAGGAGGCCTGGGAGATCGAATGGAGAGAATTTAATAAACGTTACGCGCGGGCGAGGGGCCTTGCCTCTATGCATCTGAGTAAGGACGCGATTTCAGTTTTAAATATCTATGAGGATGAAAAGGCACGCGCCAGTAGGAGTGGGGACGTATATGTATGGATGGATGCCGATCTACAAGCATGTACAAAGTGCTTGGAAGCATTCATTGCTGTCGCGAAGGCTGATCTGGGGGTGAAATAATCACACGCTATTTCCTCCACCCAAACCACGGTTTGCCCCGATACCAATGACTGATTGCTGCAACGATAAAGGCTGTGAGATCGAGGCGCTCCAAAAGAGCCAAAGCTCGACACTTAAGATCGTGTTGGGTATCAATGCTGTCATGTTTTTGGTGGAGCTCACAGCCGGGCTAATCAGCGGATCGGTGTCGCTGATTGCGGATTCACTAGATATGCTGGGGGACACCTTAGTATACGGCTTTAGTATTTACGTGGTCGCGCGCGGAGCCCGAATGAAGGCTAAGGCCGCATTGTTTAAAGGCGGTATTATGGCGGTGTTTGGTGTGTTCGTTCTAGGGCAGGCAATATATAAAATTATATTTCCACAGCTTCCTGTGTTTGAAACCATGGGCGCCATTGGGCTTCTCGCACTTGCTGCAAATGGCATTTGTTTCTTTCTGCTGTGGCGGCATCGCACCGACGACATCAATATGAGCTCGGTTTGGTTGTGTTCTCGCAACGATATTATCGCGAATGTTGCGGTGTTGTTTGCCGCAGCGGGCGTGTGGATTTCCCATTCAGGCTGGCCCGATATTATTGTTGGTTTGGCGTTGGCTATTCTTTTTCTGCGATCAGCGCTGTTCGTGTTGCGCGGAGCCCTTACGGAACTTCGTGCGGCAAATAAACTGCCCTAACATCCTCGCCTATGAGCCGTTTAACGGACCAAATGGAATATTTCCCCGGTCACGCCCGTCTCCCTAATGCGTGCTATTAAAGCGTTCGTGAAAATCTTTATAAGAGGGGGCCACCATGCCATTAAATCGTCGGGAATTTCTTAATCTAGCAGCCGCAAGCATTGCCACAGGAGTCTTGATTTCACATCCGCTAGCCAGCGCCGCGGCAAGCGCAAAGATCAAAGCTATTGCATTTGACGCCTTCCCGATCTTTGATCCCCGTCCGGTCTTTGCGCTTGCCGAACAACTTTTTCCGGGTAAAGGCACGGAGCTAAGTAACGCGTGGCGCACCCGGCAATTCGAGTACCAATGGTTACGCGCCTTATCCGGGCGCTATGCAGATTTCTGGCAGGCAACGGAAGACGCGTTGGTGTTTGCGAGCGAGATGCTGAAGCTAGATTTGACTCCGGATAAACGTAATCAACTGATGGAAGCTTATCTAGGGCTCAAGACTTGGCCTGAAGTGCCGCAAGCTTTGGATTCTCTTAAGGGTGCGGGCATGCGATTGGCATTCTTATCCAATGCTACCACGCAGATACTGGACGCGGGTATTAAGAATTCCAAGCTGGAGGGGGTCTTCGAATATGTTCTTAGCACCGACAAAATAAAAACATATAAACCTGATCCGCGAGCTTATCGTATGGCAATCGATGCTTTTGGCTTGAAAAAAGAAGAAATACTTTTTGTGGCGTTCGCTGGGTGGGATGCTGCCGGGGCAAAGTCATTTGGTTATACCACCTTTTTGGTCAACCGACTGAATCTTCCCGCTGAACGGCTCGGTGTTAACCCCGATGCGGTCGGACAGAATTTAAGTGACTTGGTTAGTTTTGTGAAAGCGCAAAAATAAAAACATTAAGCGGCGATCTCCGCTAGGGTATGTCCGCGTTTGCGCTCAAGGCAAACATTGCCACTATCGACATCGGGAAATAAGCTTCACGTAGGGTGGGTTAGGCGCGTAGTTTGTGCCGTAACCCACCACCACCTGCCGCCGGGCATTCGTCAAAAAAGGCGTTGTGTTGTTATGCCACGCTTGGTGTTACGCAAAACGCTAACCCCCCTACGTTGGGCTATTTGTTCGAAAGAGGAGTGCAATGTAAACCATCAAGCAGCGATCTCCACTAGGGTGCGCCCCGGTTCGCGCTCAATGCGAACATTGCCACTATCGACATCGAGAAAATAAGTTAAGTAGCATAGCGTTCTGGGATTAATCAGCGCATCGCGAATAAATACGCCGGCGATATGACCGTCAGCGTAACGAGCGGATTGATTGAGTACGCCCGGCAATGCTGCGTGATAGATCTGCGCGCCCAGCGCCTGGCAGGTGCTGTAATCGTGGGAATCAATCAATCGCGGCTCACGCGCGACATGGGGTCGTAAGTCGAGCAAGGCAGCCGTGCACGCCACGAGATGGGCGCGACGTTCTTGGACCACAATACTGCCACTTTCGACAGCACTGCTGGCTAGCGTATCGATCCGAAAGTGGTAAACGGTTTCGTGGATAGATGTGAGTAACGAGTCGCCGCCGTACCACACACCGAAGGCACCCGATGAGAAGCGCGACCAACTGGGGTGCTCAAACGGCCAGCGAATAGCATTGGCAATGGGATCGTAAATTTCCGCTTCCTCGAATGGCCGTGAAGTTAAGGGTGGCTCGGCCTGGCAAGGTTTAGTTGCCATCTCGTGAGCGACAAGAAGGGCCTGGTCTTCGGGGTTATCCACCAAATCGCTAAAGAGATCGATGCTGACTCGCCTGCTGACGATCACACGATGCCAGTCACGTTGCGAATCGCGGGTGACGCTAAGCTGATCTAGTTCGATGTTTATCCTTAGCGGCCACGCATGGCGTCGAGCGTACCGCGAACCATCGTAAGCCCCGGTAAACCAAAACGACTGACTACTTCAACTGGCGTGCTGCCGTGAAACTTGCGGTTGGCCGATGTCATCCACGACTTAACAATTTCTGGGTTGCGCGGGTAAAGGAGCTTTAGTGACTTATATATCCCCAACAAGTGCCCGGCTCGATCGAGAAGATCGCGGCTTGCCGCAAAGGGCTCGCCGCGGGCGTAGCGCGCCAAGGCCGAACGATTACCCGGGGATAATCCCAGCAGAATGAGCTGATCGGCGGCGCCCACTTCCCATAGATTAAAGAGGCGAGACACTGCGCGGGCGAGGACAACTCGAGTTTTCTGATTGCGGCTGTCATAAGCAACGTCGGTTTCTTGCGGTTTCATAGAGCACCTCCAAGAAGTATTAATTCACACACACTTCAGTATAATTATACAACGTTTTCTTTGATAAGCAATCGCGGGGCATCTGCCGTCCGCGGTGCGCCTCATATTGACTTGTACTACGGTAATCGAGAAAATGGCTTTGAAAAGCAGCTACCGCGGGTTGAGGGGGGCAACATCTTCTGATCGCGTAAAAAAACCAGCTAACCAAGAGAGGTGCTCCCATGAATCTAGTCGAGCGAGTTAAAAACATTCTGATTCAACCTAATTCGGAATGGAGCGTGATCGCCGCCGAACCCACAGCCACGCCTGAGCTTTACAAGGGATATATCATGCCGCTTGCAGCGATTGGGCCGCTTGCGTCGATCATCGGTATGTCAGTGGTGGGCCTTAGCCTCCCGCTTATGGGGGGTACATACCGCGTGCCCCTTACCAATTCCATTAGTCATGCGATTGCTAGTTTCATTTTGACGCTAGTGGGGGTATTTCTTATCGCGCTAATCATTGATGCCTTGGCACCTACTTTTGGCGGGGAGAAAAATCAAACCCAGGCGCTCAAGGTCGCAGCCTATGCCTCCACGCCAAGTTGGGTAGCGGGGATCGTGCTGCTGTTACCGATGCTCGGCATCATTGCTCTGCTGGCGGCGTTGTATGGGATTTATCTTCTGTACCTGGGTTTGCCCGTTTTAATGAAAGCACCCCCTGAGAAAGCTGTGGCCTATACAGCCTTGGTCGTTGTAATTGCGGTTGTGGTAATGATAGTGATGGGTGCCATCAGCGGCCTGTTAATGCCCGCGCCAAGTATGCCCGCGCCCGGTTTTATGCCGCAATAGGGGTATTCCGAACATCAATAGAATAGTCCCGCCCTACGAATTAATTTATTTACAAGGAATGTGCACCCTAGTCACGCTGCTATTGGGCGCATTCACGCTGTTTCGGAATCAAGACTACCGCTCCGAAATTGCGTTATGGGAAGCCACCGTTAAACATTCTCCGAACAAAACGCGCGTATGGAACAATCTGGGCTATGCGCGTCAACAAGCAGGCGATATTGCGGGCGCAAAAGAAGCCTATCAGCGGGTGTTGGTATTAGACCCTACGCACTGGAAAGCGAAAAATAATCTGGATTTGCTGGAATAGTTGACGCAAAGCGCGTCAATAAATTCGCATTGCTAAACTGTTGCCTGGACTTCCAATTGACTAGGGTACTCGCTGGAAACTATCGCACCCGATCCAGCACTTTTCGCAACGCAATTGGCGAGAGGGCACCTTGTATCATCATGGCTTCCCCGGTTTTGGCTACAAACAACATGGTTGGCACTACCGGAATTCCGACCTGGTTAAGCAAAGCTTCGTTGGCACGTAGGCGAGCCTCGGTAGCGGGAGTAGGAATTTCCTCGGCAATGCCACCCGTAAACGTTTTAGTGTTGTAGTGCGTTTCATTGTAATCCAGCGCCGCCTTGGGATCCTTGGCCTGGAGGATCGCTGCGGCCTTGCCCAGGCTAGTGGGGTCTACTATCGCGACGGGAACCCAGCGCAATTGTAGATCATAGGATGCGATGAAGGGTTGTAAGTTTTTATAGAGTAGTTGGCAATAACCGCAATTTGCATCCACAATGATATAAATTATGCGCTGCCCCTGGCCTTGCGCAACCCATGTCGTTTTCGGTGCGGCGGCAAGTGCGCTTGCGATGCGGGATTCTTTGTCATTGGTGGCAAGCGCTCCGCCAAAGAGACCAAATGCAAAGCAGGCGAGTACAATTTTTTTAATGAAGCGCATGAAAAGCCTCCAAATCCGAGTTTAAGCCGCTAACGCCGGAAAGATATAAAAGTAGGCGTTCAGCATATATAAGCCCGACAAAATAAGCAGCACCGCCCCGATAACTTCAAATGTTTTTTGTGAGTTCCTAAGTGATTTCAATCCTTCCAGCCAGCCAATTGCCCACGCCCCCAAGATGATGGGGACGGCGCGTCCCAAGGCAAAAGCGAATAGTAAGGTTGCGCCATACCAAGGAGAACCGATCCCCGTTGCAACGCCGAGGAGTATAACCAATGCCGGCGTGCAAAAAGGGCAGATCGCCACGGAAAAAGGAATGCCCAGCAAAAGCGCACCCCAAGCAGTGGTCGCCCGTTTAGCGCGAAAGGTGAGGGCGGGGAGGGGGAGTTTAATCCACCCCGGCCACATTAATCCCAGTAAGATTAATAATGGGCCTAACACCAAGCCCCATTCTCGTCCTAATATGCGGCGCGCCCATTCGCCGCCGAGACCGGCTACAAAACCCAAAGTGACGTGCGTGATAATCATGCCAGCGATAAACATGGCGCCGAAAAATACCGCCGTTTTTGTCTCGCCCGCTTTGGTGACGTAGGCCAGCGAAACGGGTATGGCTGCCAGGGCAACCGGATTGAAACTAAAAACAAACCCCGCCGTAAAACCGATGGCTACCGAGCCAAGGCTAGCCTGCTCCAGCGTGGTTTGTAGGGTGTCTAAATCCATTTTATGTTCCCTGCCAAATTAAGAAAGCGCTGCTCCACAGTAAAAACGCGGTGAGGTAAGGGCTTAGGTTAGCCGCCTTGCTGAGGAATACGCGATGGGCTGAATTAAGATCGTGCGTGCTATCCCAAAGTGTGGGCAAAGTGAACATCACTGCAAACACCAATCCTGCCATTACTGCGTCACCGGGTTGCTCTGTTAACGCGGATAGAATGCTAACGATTATCACTAGGGGCAATGTGCAAGCGGGTAACGTTAAGCCGAGCTTGAGCCCCTGCGAAAGGCCCTCATGACCTGGAATCAAGCGAAAAAATTCTAGATGCGGTACCGGTAGATAAATTCTGCGGGTAATGAGATAGATTAAGCCAATCACACCGAGCACGAGCATGGCGATATTCGAAGAAAGCTCCGCTAAGCCGATCACCGCGGCGATAACGAATACCGTGATTAACAACGCTGTCCGTGCCAGCATAAGTTGGCTTAGTGCCAGCCACCGCTGTTTAGGCGAATCCTGGTTGGCACGCACGGCGAATAGCGTATGAGTGGCGACGGTGCAAGGCTCGAAGAAGGATAAAAATCCCAATACCGATGCTGTAAGTATCAGTGTCATGGTCATTGCATCTACCCCTATATTCGTTTCGTCGCCAAATAGTAATCGCGGATCAAACCATCCGCTTATTTAATTCCACCCGTAACCTCTCGGTGCTCGGCAAGGACGAAAATACCAACTTGCCGTCAATCACGATGGCGGGCGAGGACATCACACCCAGTGCCACGGCGTAATCCATTTCTTCCAGGATATTGATATCGCGCCAACTGACCTTATCCGCCCCCAGTTCTTCGGTTAACGCCTTTAGAACCGCTTTGGCTTGCGCGCATTTACCACAACCGGGCGACGAGAACACTTCGACTTTTATCATGCTTATTTCCTTATCGCTTGTTTCTGCAGGCTGCTTTCTAAGGCCGTTATTATCGGGCATTCATCTAAGGGCTTGGATTCGTCATCGCATATGGCAATCAGTTCGCTGAGCGCATGCGACATAATTTGCAGTGCGTTGATCTTGTGCTCCAACTGCAATTTTTTTTGAATGGCTACGCTCTTCACGTCTTTGCAACACGCCGCATCACTATTTTTTAAATCAAGGAGTTCGCGAATCTCGGTCAAGCTAAAACCGCACTGTTGTGCTTGCTTGATAAAGCGAAGTCGCCCCAGGGTGTCACTGCTATACAAGCGATAACCGGCCGCGGTTTTTTGTAGCGGCGCGAGCAGACCTTCTTTTTCGTAATAGCGAATAGTGTCGGTCGTGACAGCAGCGCTTAACGCAACTTTTCCTATCGTCAGCATGGTTTCCTCATCATGATTGTGATTCTAAACCTTGGAGTTAAGACCAAGGTCAAGAGGTATCGTTGATAAAATATCTGCTTGACAGCAGTTCTATTATTCGATAATAATAGAACTATGGAAACAAAACTTATTATTACAGCCTTAGCAGCATTGGCGCAAGAAACGCGCTTAGCCGTTTTCCGCTTGCTCGTGGAGACCGGGCCACAAGGCTTAGCTGCGGGGAAGATAGGCGAAAACCTCAATATCGCCCCCGCGACGCTGTCTTTTCATCTTAAGGAATTGAGCCACGCGGAGCTGGTGATCTCACGCCAAGAAAGCCGCTTTATTATTTATTCTGTCAATTTCAAAACCATGATGGGCTTGATCACCTTCCTTACCGAAAACTGTTGCGGCGGGAATCCCTGTGTTCCTATATGCTCACCTTCAACGTTAACTATAGAGGAATAAGCTATGAAAAGATTACATATTCACGTTGCCGTTAATAACCTAGCAGAGAGCATTCGGTTCTACTCTTCTTTATTTGCCCATGAGCCCACACTCGTAAGAAATGATTACGCGAAGTGGTTATTGGAGGACCCCCGGGTGCACCTCGCGATCTCCACTCGAGGTCGGAAGTCGGGCGTTGATCACTTAGGCATCCAAGTTGAAGACGCAGAAGAATTACAGGAAATGGGTGCACGTTTAGAAAGTGCCGCACTGCCAGCCACCCAAGAGACCGGCGCCGCTTGTTGCTACTCAAAATCTGATAAGTACTGGACGCTCGACCCACAGGGCATTGCCTGGGAAACGTTCCATACCTTAGATTCTGTGCCGATATATGGAGAGGATACGCAGCGCAGGGAAAAGACAGCCTCTTGTTGCGTTCCAGAAGCAACAGTAACGCCGGCGCAACTCGCCAGCGCTGAGCAATCGGGATGCGGGCAAGCTAAGGCGAAGTGTTGTTGACTATGAACATCGCCCGCAAAACCCTCTGAGATAGAAATGAAAGAACTATTAACCGAGGCACAGTTGCCCACCGAAGATATTACGCCAGAACACTTAGAGCATTTTTTTGGCGCTCAGTCAGAGCAGGGGTTAGAAGGTGTTGTGGGTTTGGAGCTTTACGGCTCGGTTGCGCTGCTTCGTTCTCTGGCGGTACGCACGGCAGCGCGCGGTTTAGGCGTCGGCGCGGAACTCGTATCCAAGGCAGAACATTATGCCTTGGAAAAAGGAGCCCGCTCATTGTTCTTGTTAACCATGACTGCAAAGGCCTATTTCGAGACGCGGGTACACAGCCATCCCGCGGGATTCTGTACCGGACGCTATTCGCGCCACCGACGAGTTCAAACATATTTGCCCAACAAGCGCGGTGCCCATGTTAAAGCACATGCGGGATAACTGAGCACCGAATAGGCGCCCGGAGTTAAGCGATGGCCAGCAAAACTTATAACGCACTTTTTCTTTGCACCGGCAATTCGGCCCGCAGCATTATGGCGGAAGCCTTGCTTAATACCTTGGGGAGGGGGCGCTTTAAGGCATACAGTGCGGGTAGCCAGGCCACCGGACAAGTTCATCCCCTGGCTTTGGAATTGGTTAAAGGAACAGG
>CAYYOS010000103.1:0-9021 GCA_964473355.1 uncultured Burkholderiales bacterium
TCTCTAATCCGCCAATACGTATTTCTCAAGTTCATTTACATCCGGTTCCGGGGAGCTTTCCGCAAACTTGACAATGTCATTTTCAATATGCGCGATGGTTTCTTTATCCATGCGTGTGTATTCCTCCATGGAAAGATTTTTTCCTGCGATTAAGCGGTCGCGCAGAATTTGTAAGGGGTCGCGTTGCTTCCAAATTTCTTCTTCTTCTTTACTGCGATAGGCGTTGGAATCCGACATGGAGTGGCCGCGATACCGATAGGTTTTTAGCTCCAGAAAATAGGGTCCATTACCGGAGCGCACATAAGAAACGGCCACTTTGGCCATGTCGAAAACCAGCTCCACATCCTGGCCGTCGCATTGCGCGGATTCAATATCATAAGCGGAAGTCACCCGTTTATATTGATCTAGAACCGCGGTCGAGCGATCAATCGCCGTACCGATCCCATATTGATTATTTTCGCAAATAAATAAAACCGGCAGCCGCCACAATTTTGCCATATTCATCGTTTCATGGAAGGTGCCTTGATTGTTTGCCGCGTCGCCTAAAAAGCATAATGATATTTCATCGCCGCCCTTCATTTGTATGCCTTTGGCGATGCCGGCGGCCAATGGAAATGGCCCGCCTACCAAGGCGTAGCCCCCCATAAAACGGCGCGAGACGTCAAAAAGGTGCATGGAGCCGCCGCGCCCTTTGGAGCAACCCGTTTCCTTAGCATAGAGTTCCGCCATTACCGCCTTAGGATCAACGCCGCATTTAATAGCATGGATGTGATCGCGATACCCGGTAATCACGTAGTCGTAACCCGGCCGCGCTGCCTCCAAGACACCCAGCGCGCAGGCTTCCTGGCCGGGATATAAATGCAGAAAACCGCCTATCTTTCGTTCAACATAAGCTTGATAACACCGCTCTTCGAAACGTCGTGCAAACACCATTTCTTGCAGCATGCGTTTTTTGTCCGCCAGATTCATTAAAGTCCTAATTATTGGGCGCGCGCTAGGGGCGCTTCGAGAAAATTTGCTATCATTACCATTTTGGCCGCTTTGGTCAAGTTAGGTTATTCTTAAAATACCTGACATCAGCCCACTCGTTCCGTGCTTCTCTAATGAATCCAAACATAAAAATAACATCCCAGAGCACTCTTCCCGACTTTAGTAAGTTGCTTCGAGGTGGTCACAATTTGCTGGTGCTGCCAAAGGCAGCGGCCTTGCCTAAAGTGCCGGGGCTGGTTGCCCTCGCTGGCTTGAAAACATCGCTAACGCGACGCCGCTTAAAGCCCGAAGAGTTAATTGAATCACCAGTTGCTATCGATTTGGATAGCGGCAGCGTCGTGGCATGGACCATGCTGGACATGACACAATCCCGGTTTGCACAACACACTAGTCTACGTAAGGCCCTGCAATTATTGCTAAGTGAATACCCTGAGCAAATTTCTATCGTTGTTTTAGGCGATGCGGCTTTAAATAAAATCGCCGCCGAAGAAGCGGTATATGTTGCGCTGGTGAATTCTGCGGCGCTACCCCAGCAAAAGCAAAAAAATCCTTTCCGGCCGCTTAAAAATATAAATGTGTATGGCCACAAAATTACGGACGTCGCTTCTTTACAAGCTCGCGCTTTAGGCAATACCATCACCCGCCAATTAACACAATTACCGCCCAATGAACTGACACCGCATCTATACCGAAAGCGCATCAAAAAACTTGCGTCGACCTATGGTTGGAAGATGGAGGAATACGATTTAAACCGTTTACGGAAAATGGGGGCGGGTGCTTTTGTTGCCGTGGCGCAAGGCAGCAGTGAAGACGACGCGGCGATAGTTCATTTGCAATATCGCACTACAAAATCTGCCCCCACCGTGGCCTTGGTCGGCAAAGGTATTTGTTTTGATACTGGTGGGCACAACCTTAAACCGGCGAAATACATGCATGGTATGCACGAGGACATGAATGGTTCGGCGGTGGTTTTGGGAATACTGGCTGCCGCCACCCAATTAAAGCTGGCTATCAACATCGATGCTTGGCTCGCCATTGCGCAAAACCACATCAGTCCCACCGCTTATAAACAAAATGACATCGTTAAGGCTTTGAACGGTACAACCATCGAAATTATGCATACCGACGCCGAAGGTCGCATGGTGTTGGCCGATACACTAACCCTGGCGGGAAAAAATAAGCCGGATTTGATGCTCGATTTTGCCACCCTAACCGGGAGTATGACGGCGGCGCTGGGCACGCGTTATAGTGGTATATTTAGCAACACCCCGGCCTTATTGGAGCCCGCGCTAAAAGCAGGAATTGCAGCGGGTGAACGTGTTTGGGCATTTCCCTTGGATGCGGACTATGAGACGCCGTTGGAAAGCAAGGTCGCAGATATCAAGCAATGCACCTTAGACCCGGACCCCGATCACATTCTCGCCGCGCGATTTTTGTTGCGGTTTGCGGGCGAGCATCCGTGGATACATATGGATTTATCCGCCAGTAGTTGTGAGGGCGGTTTAGGCGCTATTACCTCAAACACCACCGGCTTTGGTGTGGGATGGGGCATAGCTTTGTTGCAAACTTATATTAAGGAGAAGAAATGACTGCAAAGGAACTTGTCAATACGACGGTGTTAGCGTTACTGGCATTAAGCGTTACCGGCCAGGCGAGTGCTGCCGCTGACCCAATGGAAAAATGTGCGGGCATCGTTAAAGCCGGCAAAAATGATTGCGCGACGGCCACCAGTAGTTGCGCAGGCGTATCAAAAAAAGACGGCGATAAAGAAGCTTGGATTCATCTACCCAAAGGTAGCTGCGACAAAATTGTCGGCGGAAAAGTGTTGAGCGACGCCCAGGCGAAGAAAGCCGACCAGTCGATGAAAAAATAAGCTTATGTCGGGAAACACGCTGGGTAAGCTTTTTTGTGTGAGTTCTTTTGGCGAGAGCCACGGCCCCGCAATCGGCTGCGTGGTCGATGGTTGCCCGCCAAATTTAGAGCTTAATGCAGAAATTATCCAGCGCGATTTAGACCGGCGTAAACCCGGCACCTCACGCCATGTCACACAGCGGCGCGAATCTGACAGCGTGGAAATTTTATCCGGCGTGTTCGAAGGCAAGACCACGGGCACGCCGATCGCGCTGCTCATTCGTAATGAGGATCAAAAAAGCAAAGATTACAGCAATATCGCTGAGTCGTTTCGCCCGGGGCACGCGGATTACACTTACTGGCAAAAATACGGCATCCGCGATTACCGCGGGGGTGGGCGCTCTTCGGCTCGCGAGACGGCCGTCCGCGTCGCGGCGGGGGCAATCGCGCGCAGCTGGCTAAACCAAAAACATGGCATCGTGATACGCGCTCATTTGTCGCAATTAGGTCCCATTGAAATTCCCTTTAAAAATTGGGATATGGTTAACGATAATCCATTTTTTGTTGCCAACAACGACATCGTCAACGAACTTGAAACCTTTATGGACCGGTTGCGAAAATCCGGCGACTCCGTGGGCGCGAAAATAAATGTCGTCGCCACTGGCGTGCCCGTCGGTTGGGGCGAGCCGGTCTACGATAAACTGGACGCCGAGTTGGCCTACGCTTTAATGAGCATTAATGCAGTAAAGGGCGTAGAAATCGGCGCTGGGTTCGCTAGCATCACGCAAAAAGGTACCGAACATAGCGATGAGCTTACGCCACAAGGATTTCTTTCCAATCATGCTGGCGGTATCTTGGGGGGCATATCCACCGGGCAAGACATTGTCGCGCAAATTGCCATCAAACCGACTTCCAGCATACGTTTACCGCGACGCACTATCGACAAACAAGGCAACGCCGTCACGATTGAAACCCACGGCCGCCACGACCCGTGCGTGGGCATCCGCGCAGCGCCGATCGCGGAAGCCATGGTTGCGTTGGTGTTAATCGATCATGCGCTCCGGCATCGCGCGCAAAACGCTGACGTGATCTGCGACACCCCAAAAATTTCCGGTAGGAATTAACTGCTAGTTGACGCTTATGGCGCAAGTTAATCACGATGCACTAAAGCGCTATGCCAGTAAATATGTCTGGTGGAAAACGCCCGATGAAGCGCTGATGATGCCGGCGCGTGGTCGCGCAAGTGATGAATCTTGGCGACTACCAGGAGGTGCAAACGCTAGTCAGTCAAGTCGGGGAAGATTATCTGCGGGCGGTCCTGAGGCACGCGGAAATCGGCCAATTTACCCCTCGCTCTTGGACATACTGGCATTACCGTCTTGGGCTTGCTAAGCTGGGGCAGGTTCCTGAAATGCCCAGGCGGCGGTTGGCATGATCCGCCGTTTCAAACATTGCATGAGTATTTTGCCCCCAGCGCAACACCAGCTATGGCGGGAGTTGCACCCGGCGCCTTCCCTTGACTTAGTGTTGTATGGTGGTACTGCAATTGCGTTACGGCTAGGCCACCGCCCCTCTGTTGATTTCGACTTGTTCCAGTGCCGTTCGCGACTTACCCGCCGCTGGAATTGCTTCGCCCTGCTTGGTTTTGCCGACCGGGCATCGATAAACTCAAAGAAAGTCAAATCAGCGGGTCGCGCATGCTTGACGTGGATAAATCATGCGTGTACCTTATGCGCATCAACACTATAGAGTTTGAACATGGGCAATCCAATTTACAATTCGTCCGCACCAAAAAAATCAGCCAATCTTAGCGTTAATGCAGATTTGTTGCAGCAAGCGAAGCTACTTAATATTAATCTTTCACAAGCTTTGGAACAACATTTAGCTAAGATTGTGCGGCATGCCCGTCGCAACCGCTGGCTCGAAGAAAACCAAAACGCGATTGAAGAATATAACCGCCGTATCGAATTACATGGCGTATTCAGTGACGGTTTGCGGCAGTTTTAGGTTTTAATGGCGCAGTTCGACGTCTATCTCAACCCCAATCCTCATACCCGCAAAATAATCCCCTATCTGCTGGATGTGCAGGCCGATCTGTTGGATGCGCTGGCTACACGCGTTGTCGCGCCGCTTATTCTGGAGAAAGAAACGGGTTCAGTAGTCGGCCAGCTCAACCCACAATTTAAAGTAAAAGGTGCGGCTGTGGTGATGTCGACCGCTGAACTGGCGGGTGTCGCGAAGCGCTCTTTGGGCGATAAAGTTACTTCCTTAAAAAACCGACGTGGTGACATTATCGCCGCACTCGATTTATTGTTTACCGGTATTTGATTACACCTTAAGCACATTAAGTTTAATAGCGCTGCCGCAGCCCCGAATACATAGCTCCCCTTAAGCTACAATGGCGTCATGCAGTCCCTTCCCTACTGGCGTCTCTCCGGTTTTTATTTTTTCTATTTCGCATTTATCGGCGCCATGGCTCCTTTCTGGGGGCTTTATCTGCAGTCCTTACATTTCACAGCCATTCAAATCGGTATTTTGATGTCCTTATTTCAGGTAATGCGGATTTTCGCGCCCAACGTTTGGGGTTGGTGGTCGGATCGCTCCGGGCGGCGTGTGTCGATTGTGCGGCTGGCAGGCTTGCTGTGCCTGATAAGTTACTTGGGCGTGTTTCTGGGCAGTAGTTTTTACTGGCTATTTTTGGTGATGGCCACCATGAGTTTTTTTTGGAGCGCCTCAATGCCGCTGGTGGAAGCGACAACCTTAAGCCATTTAGGTAATCATACCGCCGGCTATGGAAGAATACGCCTGTGGGGCTCTATTGGATTTTTATTGGCGGTGATCGGCGTAGGTTATGTCTTAGATTTTTTTGCGGTTCAGTCGCTGCTATGGTTGGTTTTAGGCTTAATGCTGGGCATGGTACTTTTCGCCTATCAGATGCCCGAGGCGAAAATAAGTGCGCCGGAACGACAGACGCAATCGGTTTGGGAAATTATCAAAACGCCTACGGTGGCGAAATTATTGATCGCGTGTTTTTTAATGAGCGTGGCGCATGGGCCTTACTACACGTTTTATTCGATATACCTAGTCGAACATCAATATCCTACCAGCATGGTCGGGTGGCTGTGGGCCGTGGGCGTGATATGCGAAATCTCGGTATTTTTGTTTTTACCTCATCTCTTCCGCCGCTTCCCGCTTAAATTTATTCTTATGGCGAGCTTCGCCTTAGCCATCGTGCGCTTTCTGCTGATTGGCTGGGGTATAGGCTCGATGGCACTCATAGTCTTGGCGCAAATGCTGCATGCGGCAACATTTGGCGCTTATCATGGCGCGGCCATCGCCTTAATCCACGGCCTATTTAAAGGTAAGAATCAAGCGCAAGGTCAGGCCGCTTACACCAGCTTATCTTTTGGTTTAGGGGGTACCGTGGGGGGAATCTATAGTGGCTACACCTGGGACACATGGGGGCCGGGTGTAACTTTTACCATTGCCGCCATTTGCGCCGCAGCCGGTCTATTGCTTTTGCAAAAACTCAGGCTGTCGCCACATGAATCAAAAACTTAGGCGCTTTATGAATGTCTATTAAGGTAGCGCTCTGACGAATCGGCGTTATAATTTAGGGCTCGATACAGAGTGGATCTGGCATGGCCGGCTTAACGTTATACGACAAACTATGGAATGAGCATGTGGTGCGCAGCGAGGCGGATGGCACGGCATTGTTATATATAGACCGACACCTTATTCATGAGGTAACCAGCCCACAAGCGTTTGAGGGCCTGCGGCTCGCCAACCGAGGCGTGTGGCGGGTTAACGCGAATTTAGCGGTGGCGGATCATAACGTGCCCACGGTCGATCGCGCGGGCGGAATTACGGATCCTATTTCGCGCCTACAAGTAGAAACCTTGGATAAAAATTGCGAGGATTTCGCTATTACTGAATTTAAAATGGATGATCGTCGCCAAGGCATAGTCCATGTTATTGGCCCAGAACAAGGCGCGACCTTACCTGGCATGACTATCGTTTGCGGCGATTCCCACACCAGCACGCACGGCGCATTTGCCGCTCTGGCGTTTGGTATTGGCACCTCCGAAGTAGAGCATGTGTTGGCCACACAATGCCTGCTCACCAAAAAATCTCGCAATATGCAGGTTAATGTTGAAGGCCGGCTAAGCCCGGGGGTCAGCGCCAAAGATGTGGCTCTGGCGGTTATCGGTCAAATTGGCACCGCGGGTGGAACCGGTTACGCGCTAGAATTTTCCGGCAGCGCAGTTCGCAGTCTTTCCATGGACGGACGCAGGACCCTGTGCAACATGGCCATTGAAGCGGGGGCTCGCGCCGGCATGGTGGCCGTCGACGATACCACCATCGATTATTTGAAAGGTCGCCCTTTCGCACCTTATGCTGAACTTTGGGATCAGGCCGAGGCCTATTGGCGTACTTTACGAAGCGATAGCGACGCGCATTTTGACCAAATAGTTAATATCAACGCAGCGGAAATAAAACCCCACGTGACGTGGGGGACTTCCCCAGAAATGGTTACCACTATTGACGGCCACGTACCTAATCCGGCGCGCGAATCTGATCCCGGCAAGCGCAACAGCATGGAACGCGCCTTGGATTATATGGGCCTTAAAGCTGACATGGCAATATCCGACATCGTGCTAGATAAAATATTTATCGGATCTTGCACTAATTCGCGTATTGAAGATCTACGTTCTGCCGCTACCGTGATTCAAGGCAAGCATATTGCAAAAAATATTAAACTTGCTATGGTAGTTCCCGGTTCGGGGCTAGTAAAACAACAAGCGGAAGCGGAAGGCTTAGATAGGATGTTTATGGATGCCGGTTTCGAGTGGCGCGAGCCCGGTTGTTCTATGTGCCTAGCGATGAATGCCGATCGTCTGGAAGCGGGGGAACGTTGTGCTTCTACGTCTAACCGCAACTTTGAAGGCCGCCAAGGGCAAGGCGGACGCACCCATTTAGTAAGCCCGGCAATTGCAGCTGCTGCTGCGATTGCTGGACATTTTGTAGATGTACGTGGACGTTAATTTTAACTAAAAAAGAAAGGAAAAATATATGTTTAAAGCAATCGTAGTTTCTGGATTTTTGGCCAGCTTCTTAATGGTCGCCGGTTGCAACACGATGGCAGGGTTCGGCCGCGACGTAGAGAAAACCGGCGATAAAATCGAGAAAAAAGCAGAAGAGAAAAAGAACTACTAAGCTCGCTTAGGCATGCAACCTTTTATAAAGGTGACGGGCCTTGCCGCGCCGTTGGACCGAGAAAATGTGGATACGGATGCAATCATCCCTAAACAGTTTTTAAAATCGGTTAAACGGAGCGGCTTCGGCCCGAATTTATTTGACGAGTGGCGCTATTTGGATCACGGTGAGCCCGAGCAAGATAATATTGCAAGGCCGCTCAACCCGGATTTTGTTTTAAATAAGCCGCGATATCGCGGTGCGCAGGTTTTGTTGACGCGCGCAAATTTTGGTTGTGGCTCAAGTCGAGAGCACGCTGCTTGGGCCTTGCAAGATTTTGGCATACGCGCACTGGTGGGCGTCAGCTTCGCGGAGATTTTTAGCAACAATTGTTTTAAGAACGGGTTGTTACCTGTCGTCCTACCGGCGGCGACAATCGACAGCATGTTTGCAAGCGCAATTGCTACGCCCGGTTATGAGCTCACCGTAGACTTAGAAAACCAGCAAGTGATTACACCAAGTAATGAGGTGTTTGATTTTTCGGTGGACGAATTCCGTAAACACTGTTTATTAAACGGCTTGGATGAAATAGGCCTCACCCTCCAGCATATAGAAGACATTAAGAACTATGAGGCGCGGCGTAAGCAAACTGCACCGTGGCTGTTTAATCAGCAACGGCGCAACGCTTAGTTCGCTAAGCCCTCCTCTCGGTACCTTCCGAAATCAATTCTTTTGCGGTCGCCCCGATCTAGCTTGACCGCACTTACAAAACCGTCCCCTTACCGTAGGGTGGGTTAGCTTTTTTTGGCGTCACCCCCCAACCCTGGCTTTGCAACTCTACCCATTTCTTAATTAAGGAGGTAAGCGGTGGGTTACCTCACAAACTAAGCGCCTCACCCACCCTGCTAGCTAACCGCAATAAAGCGCGTCTCGCCTATTTATGCAGCGCGGCGGTGCTTGTTCATTTATAATTCGGAATATATG